>JAKLJX010000016.1 GCA_023150945.1 bacterium
TGGGTAACACATATTATGAGGCAACGACGCCATTTCAAAAAAACCTTCGGTAACAATATTTATGAGCCAATGCGCCGTTGCGTCGGGAGCCGCGAGGGTATTGACTTTTGAGGAAAAGTTGCTATATTGGGCTTCGTTTCAAGTGATCCCGAGTAGCTCAACCGGCAGAGCGGGTGGCTGTTAACCACTAGGTTGTAGGTTCGAGTCCTACCTCGGGAGCGAAAAAAATCCCAGAGTCTTCTGGGATTTTTTGTTTTGGGCCAATTTCGAGCCGGAGAGATTGGCTGGCAACTCGAAGAGACTGCAACGGCCCGAGCAAAGGTGCCAATCCGGCTGTTCGGGCCACCGTTTTCTGCTTCCGTGCGGAGATGGTCTGCGCCCGCCGCGAAAATCGGGCTGCGCCGCCTGCCGGCAAGTTTCAGATTGACATTTCTGCGGCATTTCAACATATTTCGGCCGGCTGTTCGGTTTCGACTTCATGGCCGGTAACGAATCTCATGATGAAGTGCCACGGCAAATTTATGAAACTCTTCCGGCACGCCGGGCGCGTGCTTGGGTTGATCCTGCTCTCGATTGCCCTGTGCCGTTGCGGCTCCGGGGCCAGCTCCCGCACCCTGCAGCCTGACCAGACGCTCAGCTCACGCGAGGTGCAAAAATCCCTTACCGCTGTCGTCGCTTCGATCGTGGGCGTGGGCGCGATTTTCAACTACCGGGTGGAAACCTACAACCATGAAATCCCGCAGGGCAAATTCCAGCCGGATTCCACCAGCCCCACCGGTTATCAACTGCAAGCCGGCAACTCCGTTTCCCGCAGCGAGCAGACCGAACGCGTGAACGGCGCGGGCCTGGTGCTGCATCGCGACACCAACCACACGGTGATTCTCACCTGCGCGCATGTGGTCGTGCATGGCGATACCATCAGGACCTACTATCGCGACAGCTTTGGCCGGCGCACTGACATTCTGCATTCGCGCGCGGTCTTGCGCCGGCAGGAATTCTACGTGCTCAACCAGAGCAACCATCTCATCAGCGCAGAACTCATTACCGCCGACGAACGTGCCGATTTGGCGCTGCTGCGCGTCTCCTCCAACTTCGTCGTGGGCTTTCCCTTCCCCTTCGAAGTCGCGTATGAGGAACCGCTGGTCTGGGGCGATTACTGCTATCTTTTCGGCTATCCGAAGGAGACCAAGCAACTGACCAGCGGCTTGGTGAGCATGCTGCCGCATGAGGGCTTTTTCATGATCGATGCGGTGGCGCGTTCGGGGTTTTCCGGCGGGCCGGTTTTTGTCGTGCGGCCCCCGCGCGGGTTGCAGCTTACCGGCGTCATCCGCGGCGTATCCTCGGAGAAACTGTACTACGTCGCGCCGCCGGAAAACGCGCTGGTGGGAGAGGCGCTCACGCCCGAAGAACTGCAGCAGCTCAGCGCCCAGGAAATCAACCTGATCAACTACGGCGCCGCGTATGCCGTCGGGCCGCAGCTCATCGGCAGGTTTCTCAAGGCGGCGGTGCCGGCGCTCGAACGCGCGGGCATTCAACTGGCCGACAAATATCTTCCGCGCTGAACACCGGCGTACTGCCGCCGGCCGGAACCATTGTCTTTTACTTCGTGCAACCAACTCTCAGGAAGGAAAACACATGCAACGACGCATTGTCTGGAGTTTCATGCTGCTGTGGGCAACTGCGCAATGGGCGGGCGCCCAGGAAAAGGTCGTGATCGTGCCCAAGCGGGTGGAGAGCGCGCCGCGTGCCGTCAATGACAGCACCGACCTCTTTGCCAAGTCCTATCGCTTCTTCATTGAAGGCGAAACCGATATGGCGGTGGACTCGCTGCGCAAACTCATCGATCAAAGCGGCCTCAAACTCAATCCCGACGCCTACTACATCGTGGTCGCCAATTTCACCGACCGCGTTTCCCCGATCGGCCTGCTGCACGGCAACTCCAGCTTTCTCGACACCCGGCTTTATGGCCTGAAAAGCGACAGCCTGTACTATCTCTTCATCTCGCGCACGGAAAACGCGCCGTCCTTCGTCTCGGTGATGTTGAAAACGAAAAAGACGCCGTTTGAAGCCAATTTGCCGGCGTTCCTGCAACTCATCGGCTTCGGCTTGCCAGGCGCGCTCGACCAGCCGGAGCAGAAAACCACCTGGCTGGATTTGCGCCGCTTCGAAGTCCCGGAAAAATTCCAGAAGGTTTCGGACATTTCCGTGATCGTGAAGAAATCGCTGGAGGAGGACCGCTACCTGGCGGCGGCAGTGTTCGATAATACGCCACTGGAACGCTGGAGCTACGGCATTGCCACCGCCATTACGACGCTTAATGACGTCACGCTCGAAATCGGCGAGGACGGCACGATTGTGGTCCGTCCCAAACCCACCGGTGATTTGGCGGCTTTCGGCGTGGTCAACTTTCATTTCAAACCGGTGGATACCAAGGCGCCGACGCTGGCCAGTTCGGTGCACCTGCTGGGTGGCTTGCGATTGGCTACGCACATCGAGCCGCTGCTGGGTTTGGGCATCGGCCTGCCGATCGCCGCGTTTGAGCTGCACGTATTCGCGGGCGGCAGCCTGGCATTTCAAAACGAACTAAAGGCCGGCTTTCAGATTGGGCAGCGCGTCTTGAACGAGCAGGATCCCTTCAAGCTCAAACTGAAGGCCTACCCGCGCTTTGGGTTGGAACTGAAGTTTCCTTAGCGGCCGTGCGCGGAAGTGGATGGCACGACCAGAAGCCCTGCCTGGTGCAGGGCTTTTTGTTTTGGCTGATTGAGGCCGGCTGAAGCGAAGTAAGGGGCGGTGAGCGATCGCCAGAGATTTCAGCATCAAACAAAAAAGGCCAGCATTGACCGTCTCGTCAATTTGGCCTTTTTTGTTTTGCGTCCACACTTTGCATCCAAAGCGGGAAGCAGGGTTGGTGCGGAAGGGGGGACTCGAACCCCCACGGGCGAAGCCCACTACCCCCTCAAGATAGCGTGTCTACCAGGTTTCACCACTTCCGCAAGTGAAATCCCCCGGCTTGAACACTCTCAAAACAACGTTCTTACTGTTGCTGCGGCGAGGCCGGTTGCTGCTGCGCCGGTGCCGGCACGGTCTGCGTGCCGGGCACGACCGGCGCGCCGATATCAGCCGGCGAAGGCGTGCGCGTTTGGCGCTCCTGGCGTTCCTGGCCCACCAGACTGCTTGACGGTGTCGAGCTTGATTTCATCAAGCCCAAGATCAGCGCCAGGATCATGAAGCTGGCGGCCAGAATCGCAGTCAGCTTGCTCAGAAACGTGGCAGCGCCGCGGGTTCCGAAAACTGTGCCCATGGTGCTGCCGCCGAAAGATCCGGCCAAACCGCCGCCTTTGCTCGCCTGCATCAGAATGACAGCCGTTTGCAGCAGGGCGACCAGAAGAAAGATGGTGATCAGAAATCCGTACATGAAAAAAATCCCAGATGGTTCACGTCATGATAGATTTTCCGCGGCCTTGATGATGGCCGCGAAACCTTCCGCTTCCAAACTCGCGCCACCCACGAGTGCGCCGTCGATATCCGGCTGCTGCATCAACTCTGCGGCATTGGCGGGTTTCACGCTGCCGCCATACTGAATCCGGCAGGCCGCGGCGGTGGCGCCGTCATACAAAGCCCCGAGCAGACTGCGAATGAACGCATGCACTTCCTGCGCCTGCTCGGGCGTGGCATTCACGCCCGTGCCGATCGCCCACACCGGTTCGTAAGCAATGGTGACCGGCGCAAGCTCGTTGGCCGTGAGGCCTTGCAAGGCGCCCCGCACCTGCGTTTCGACCACGCGCTGCGTGTCGCCGGCCTGGCGTTGGGCGAGCGTCTCGCCGAGGCAGACAATCGGCCGCAGCCCGCCGGCCAGCGCCCGCTTGAGCCGGCGATTGACGGTTTCATCCGTTTCGCCGAAATACTGGCGCCGCTCGGAATGGCCGATGAGAACATATTCACAACCGGCGCTCTGCAACATCGCTCCGGCGATTTCGCCGGTGAAGGCGCCCTTTTCCTCCCAGTGCAGATTCTGTCCGCCCAACTTGATCGCCGAGCCTTTGAGCAGTTCTGCCGCCAAGCCCAGGTGGGTGAAAGGCGGAAAAACCGCCATGTCAACTTTCGTGATGTTCACGACTTTGACTTTGAGCGCCTTGATCAAGGCGGCGCCTTCGGTCAAGGTCGTGAACATTTTCCAATTGCCGGCCACGAACGGGCGGCGCGTACGACTTGCCATTGGTTCCTCTTAGAGCGAACGTGCCATGAGGTGAATCAAGTCGATGACGCGGCACGAAAAGCCCCATTCATTGTCGTACCAGGAAAAGATTTTCACGGTCTTGCCGTCGTTATTCACGAAGGTCGACAGCAAATCGACGATGGAGGAATTGGGATTCATGCGAAAATCGATCGACACCAACGGTTCGGTGGTGTAGCCCAGGATGCCCTTCAACTTGCCGTCCGCCGCTTCCTTCAACGCTTGATTGACTTCCTCGACCGAGGTGGCTTTCTCGACTTCGAAGGTGACGTCGACCAGCGAAACGTTGGGCGTGGGCACGCGCACGGCGATGCCGTCCATCTTGCCCTTGAGCTCGGGGATCACTTCCGCCACGGCTTTGGCGGCGCCGGTGGTGGTCGGGATCATCGACAAGCCGGCGGCACGGGCGCGGCGCAGATCCTTGTGCGGCAGATCAAGAATCTTCTGATCGTTGGTGTAAGCGTGAATCGTGGTCATCAAACCACTCTTGATGCCGAATTTTTCCAAAATGACTTTGGCGACCGGCGTCAGGCAGTTGGTGGTGCACGAAGCATTGGAGACCACGTGATGCTTGGCGGGATCGTAAGAGCTGTCGTTCACGCCGATCACCACGGACAGGTCGTGGCCCTTGGCGGGCGCGGTGATGATGACTTTCTTGGCGCCGCCGGAGTTGATGTGCTTGACCGCTGCGTCCTTGTTGGTGAAGAGTCCGGTCGATTCCACCACGATGTCCACGCCGAGATCGCGCCACTTGAGATTCGCCGGATCCTTCTCCGCGAAAACCTTGAGCGGCTTGCCATTCACCAGAATGTTGTTGTCTTTCGCGGTGACTTCGGCCTCGAGGTTGCCGAGAATGGAATCATACTTCAGCAAATGCGCCAGGGTTTTGGCATCGGTAATGTCATTGACCGCGACGAATTCGATGTCTTTGTCCTGCATCGCGGCACGATAGATATTGCGCCCGATTCTGCCGAATCCATTAATGCCGACCTTTACTGCCATACACTCCTCCACGCGCTAACGTTCACTGCAACCATGTTGAGCTTATCCAAAGAAAACTTTGGCAATTTCGAGAATCTCGGGGTCGATCGTTTTGGGCTGTTTGAGCGCCACGACCATCGGCACTTCGACGATTTCGGTGCCGCGCAGCGCCGGCATGTAGCCGAATTTGCCCTGATGAACCATGTCCGCGGCCCGCACGCCGAAGCGGGTGGCCAGCAGACGGTCGTAGGAGGTCGGCGAGCCGCCGCGTTGCAACGGGCCCAGCACGGTCACCCGCACTTCCGTTTGTACCAGCAACTGCTCGAGTTGGCGGCCGACATAGTCGCCGATGCCGCCGTACACCGGATGATCAAACTCATCCACCGGACGGGGCAGGCTGGCATCGCGGTCAGCTTCGCGCGGCCGCGCGCCTTCCGCCACCACGATGATGCTGAAGTTCCGTCCGCGGCGCTTGCGCGCTTCGATGGCCTTCGCAACTTCGGCCACGGAAAACGGCTGTTCCGGTACCAAAATATAATCGGCGCCGCCGGCAATGCCCGCCGCTGCGGCAATGGCGCCGGAAAAACGGCCCAGCACTTCCAACACCATCACGCGGTGATGCGCCTCGGCGGTGCTGTGCAGCCGGTCAATCGCCTCGGTGGCCACGCCCACCGCCGTATCGAATCCGAAGGAGACGTCGGTGCCCGCCACATCATTGTCAATGGTTTTCGGAATGCCCACCACCTTCAGGCTCCGATCCGCCAGCTTGTGCGCCACTCCCATGGTGTCTTCCCCGCCGATGACCACCAGCGCATCGATCTCGTAGCCCTGTGTATTCTCCAGAATCTTCGCGACGCTGGCTTCGCTCTTGAAGGGGTTGACCAGCGAGGTGCCGAGAATCGTTCCGCCCTTGGGCAGGATGCCGGACACCGAATACAGGCTGAGCGGTTCGATATCTGCATCGATCAAACCCTCCCAGCCGTTGCGAACGCCCAGCACTTGGTCGTCGTAGGCGGTAATCGCGCGCCGGGTAACGGCGCGTATGCACGCATTCAAACCCGGACAATCACTGCCGCCTGTTAATACCCCGACTCTCATGCTGCACAGTCCTCCATAACGATTAAATTCCCAAGCGATTCACCAATCCTTGATGAGATTCGACTTGGGAAAGATGAAGTCTCGATCATTGCGGTGAAGCTGCAACCAAATTCAAAAACGACCGGCAAAGATAGCAAAAATCGCCTGGATTGTCAAGCTTTTATCCCGCCGCAATCAGCTTAATTCCCAGCTCTTGCAACTGCTTCGGCGAAACCGGCGAAGGTGAGCCGTCCATCAACGATACCGCCGAGTTGGTTTTGGGAAAGGCAATGACGTCGCGAATCGACTTGCGGCCGGCCAGCAGCATGACCAGGCGGTCGAACCCGAAAGCAATGCCGCCGTGCGGCGGCGCGCCGTATTCGAACGCCTCCAGGAGAAAGCCGAATTTCTGCTCGGCCTCCTCCTCGCCGATATTGAGCAGCCGGAACATCTTCTGCTGAATGTCACGGCGGTGAATTCGAATGCTGCCGCCCGCGATTTCGGTACCGTTGAGCACGAGATCGTAGGCCTTTGCCCGTACCTCGCCGGGCGCAGTGTCCATCAAGGCCAGGTCCTCATCCAGCGGCGAAGTGAACGGATGATGGCATGCCACCCAGCGGCCGTCTGCGTGATCGAACTCCAGCAGGGGGAACTCGACCACCCACAGAAGATCGAGCCTATCCTTGGGAATCAAGTTTTCCGCTTGCGCAAGTTTCAGTCGCAGTGCACCCAGCACTTCCCGGGCCTTTTCCTGCTTGTCGGCCACGAACAACAACAAATCCTCCACGCCGGCGCCAAAGCGCTGGTTCACGCGATTCACGATTGCCGCAGGAAAGAACTTGGCCGCGGCGCCTTGCCAGCCCTCGCTGCTGTTCTTGATTGCCACCAAGCCCTGCGCGCCCATCTGGGTCACGAGCTGGGTAAGCTCGTCGATCTGTTTGCGGGAGTATTTCGCGCCGCCGGGCAGGCAGATTCCCTGCACGCTCTTGCCGCTTGTGGCCGCCTCGACAAAAATGCGAAAACCGCAGTCCGGCGCCAGGTCCGTGATATCGCGCAGTTCCATGCCGAAGCGGGTGTCGGGCCGGTCGCTGCCGAAACGCGCCATGGCCTCGGCATACGTCATGCGCGGCAGCGGCAGCGTGAGTTGCTGGCCGAGCGTCGCCTGCACCATCTCCGCGACCAGGCCTTCCATCAGGCCAAGCACGTCATTGTGATCGACGAACGACATTTCCACGTCGATCTGGGTGAATTCCGGCTGGCGGTCGGCGCGCAGGTCCTCGTCGCGGAAGCAGCGCACGATTTGAAAATAACGATCCAGACCGGAGACCATCAGGATTTGCTTGTAGGTCTGCGGGCTTTGCGGCAGCGCATAGAAGCTGCCGTGGTAGAGCCGGCTGGGCACCAGATAGTCGCGCGCCCCCTCGGGCGTGCTTTTCATCAACATGGGCGTTTCGATTTCCAGGAAACTGTGGCGGTCAAAATACCGCCGCACAAGCTGGGCAAGCTGATGCCGGATGATGAGATTGCGCTGCATTTCGGGGCGGCGCAAATCGAGATAGCGGTATTTCAAGCGCAAATCCTCAGCCGCCTCGGTGCGATCATCAATCGCAAACGGCGGCGTTTTGGCGGGATTGAGAATCTTCAACTCCTGCGCCCGCACTTCGATTTCCCCGGTGGCGAGATTGGGATTGGACATGCCCGCCGGCCGGTGCGCAACCGTGCCGCGCACCGCAATGACGAATTCGCTGCGCAGCCCCTGCGCCAGCGCGTGCACCTGCGGGTTATCGGGCGCAAAAATGACCTGGGTCTTGCCGTAACGGTCGCGCAAATCGATGAAGAGCACGCCGCCGTGATCACGCCAACTATCGACCCAACCCGTCAGAGTCACTGCCGTGCCCTGATGTTCCGGACGCAGCGCACCGCAGGTGTGCGAGCGTTTCCACGCGCCGGCCGTGCCGGCGCCGGTCATGATCCCAGCCGAGGCTGCTTGCGGCGCAACGATTTTGGTTTCCAACGATGTCCTCCGTGAAAGTTTCGGTATTCGCGAGCCGGAATATAGCAAAATTTGACAAAATAAAAAACCGCTCGTCCAACGACCCGACGCGGTCATCGCTGGAACAAGCGGTTGGAAATAAAATTCGCGAAGTGTGAAAATCAGTAGCCGAAGGTGTACACCTGGCGCACGGTGGTATTGCCCTTCTTGGGATCGATGGCGCCGAAATCATCCCAGCGCCGGATGCGGCTGAGAATGCATTCCTCCACGTCGGGATTGTTGACCGTCTTGGAGACGATGGTCGCGCTTTCCACCGTACCCTGCGGCGTGATCACGAAGCGCACGACGATTTTGCCCTTCAAGTTCGGGTCACGCTTGATCGCGCGCTGATAGCAATACTCGATGGCCGGGCTGTGCGTGGCAACCACCGCCTGAATGGCGTCGGCATCACGGCCCGAGCCGCCGGTTTGTCCCTCTTCCGCTTCGATCAGCGGCTTCTCGCTGCTGATGACCAGCTCGCCCGACCGGCTCACGCCTTTGGCCTTGCCTTCGCCCAAGCCGCCAACCAGGGCATCGATGTTGCCGGTGCCGGTGTCACGGCCGCCGCGAACGCGGCCTTTGCCGGGGCCGCCGGAACCCACGCCCGTACCTTCAGCGCCTGCACCGCCCTCGGCTTCCGCCCCGCTGCCGGCGCGCTTGATGCCGGTCACACCCGCCAGCGCTTCGTCAAGATTGGCGTTGGCATCGTGGCCGCCCAGAATGTCCGCGGCCGATTCCCCGGTTGCCAATCCGCTGCTGCTCGTCAACAAACCGAGCAAACCCTGGTTGCCCACTTGCTGGCTAATGGCCGCGCGCGAGCGCCGGCCGCCCGCGACCGGGCCGCTGGTACCGGCAATTTCGCCGCCGCCACCGGCTTCACCCGTGGGACTGCCGCCGGGGCTGCCGCGCGAGCCGCGCCGGGAAGCCGTGGTACCCACGGCGCCGGTAGCCGCGGTCGTGCTGGCTTCCGACTCCTCTTCCGGCGCCGCGATTGGCTCAGATTCCTGCGGCGTTTCGACGAACTTCGTCTCCTTGGCGGCCTTGTCGAGCACCAGCCGCGCAAACTGCTCCTGCACCCGGGTCACGTCGTGGCTCGGCGGGTTGTTGATGAGATAGGTAATGAGGAGGAAATGGACAAGCAGGGAACCGATCAGCGTCATGGTGAAACGGCGATCGAACGACTGCCACCAGTGAAACTCGAATTCCTTGGGGAAAGCAAGGCGAGCGTCCGCTGTGCGGTCGAGTGAAAGACTGCTCCTGCTCTGCGCCGGCATAGGATCCCTGGAGGTTGTTGAACTCATCTGACTGAAAGAATTGATTCATCGTCCGCGCGGCACGGCCAGCCGCAAGGCGGCAATACCGGAGACTTATTCACCCTCACGGTAAACGACCAGCCGCATGTTGGGGTAATCGGAAACGCCGCACGTGCGCATCACCTTCACCAACTCGGCATACGGCAGTTCCTTGTCGCCCTGGATCATGACTTTGCCGGAGAACTTGACGCCGTAATCGACTTCCATTTTCTTGGCCTGCGAGCTGTAATAGCGCAGCCGTTCCTGCAGCGGTTTGATAATGCCGTTTTCGACTACAGCCGGATTGTTGGACATGACGTCGTCCATGGTGGCGACTTTTTCGTGGTTCACCAGAATGATCTGCTTGGACACGATCAAATCCAAGCCGACTTGCGCCGGCTCCTCGATCCGGGAGTTCGGCAGCTTCAAAAACTCCGAAGGTGAAATGAGCTGGCCTTCGGTCGAGAAGGTCTTGAGCAGGAACACGAGAATGATGGTGAACATGTCCATCATCGACGTGAGGTTGAGTTTCACGTCGACGGGCTTCGTGTCATGCTTCTTGATGCGGGAGGGTATGAAAGCCATAAACCATTCTGCTCAAATTGTGGATGCGTCCGCCGGCGGGCTTCCGCCGGCTGATCAAATGAATCTTGACGGTCAAAATCGGAAACTGCACTCTGTTCGGCCACGGCTTGGCCAAGGCTCCACGGTGCTCAAACCGCGGCCACGTCGCGGTTGAACCTGACCGCTCTCGAATGTCAAAACTCATCTGGCGGCGTGAGCGCACGGCGGGCCGGCAGCCATCGTGCCGGCGGCGAAACCGGCCAGGCCCGGGCCTCAGATGATGCCGGCGCTCAGCGATACTTGCGGAAACAGCAGCACCGGCGTGCCGTCGATCCGAATCGACCGGGCGGCGTCCATGGTGCTGACCAGAACTTGATAGCGGATCTTGTTCTCCGCCTGAATCACGATGGATTCGGCGTCGGAAAACCCGTTGCCGGCCTTTTGCTTGATCTCGTAGAGCTTCTGCGACAACGCATCGAAGTTGTACTCGCCGTTGCCGCCGACCGGAATCGTCGGGCCGGTTGCGGTCGAGCCGGTGAGCACGGCTGCAGCGCTGGAGATGTAGAATCCTTGATCGGTAATCGACACCGTGAGATCGAGATTGCGTTGGGTTTCCTTGGGCGCGTTGCTGCTGCCCAGCGTGCCGGCGGCGCCTGCCGCGGGCGGCAGATTCAGCTCGATGATGCCGATCTTGATGAATTGCGCGGAAGACAGCAGCAGCGGAATCATCACCACCATCAGGTTCATGATGGGAGTGAGGTTCAGGTCGGTGCTCTCCTGGCGAATATGCCGGCGCTTCGAGGGTTGAAAAGCCATGGCTCACTTGTTCCCGGTCAGAAGGTTGATCAGCTTCACCGTGTGCTCATCGATTTCGTCGATGATCTTGGCGGTTTTGTTGAACAGGAAAGTGTAGATCAGAATCGAGGGGATGGCGACGGCCAGCCCCATGAGCGTGGTGTTCATCGCGGCGCTGATGCCGGCGGCCAGCATGCGGGCTTTCTCGGCGGCGTCGATGCCGGCGGAGGAAACCGCCTTGAAGGCCAAGATCAAGCCCCAGATCGTGCCCATCAGGCCGAGCAGGGTCGCAACGTTCGCGAGCATGGCGAGAAAACCGGTGCGCTGGTTCAGGCGCGGAATCACTTCCAGCGTGCTTTCATCCACGCTGTTTTGGATGGAACGGAAATCCGTCACTTCCTGCTCCGCCACGCGGCGCAGGCTGGCGCCGACCACTTGCGCCAGGGCCTTCTCGGGCGCGGCATCGCACAGCGCCAGCGCCTTTTTGTATTCACCGGCGCGCACGAGCTTGCGAATCTCCGACATGAACTTGCTGGCATTGATGTTGGCTTTCACCATCAAAAAATAGGCGCGTTCAATTGCGATCGCGATCACAAAGGCGCCGACCACGAGAATGGCATACATATAAAGTGCGCCATCGGCCTCCCAGCGGAACGACTCGATGAAACTATCCATGAACAAAACCTCCTGATAGGTTATCCGTGTTGGGTGAAAAACTCCGTTCTAGGCAAGCAGCGGTTTCCCTTGTGCGCCAAACTGCACAATACCGTCAATCCTTTTTCTTTGCGGGAATCTTCTTGAGACCGTCGACCTTTTCGGGTTTTTCCACTTCGTCATCGGGCAACAACAGCTCCCGCGAAACGGCTCGCAACTCCCGCGCAAAGCTGCGGTCGGGAATCCGCATCTCTTCGAAATCCGGCTTGCTGCGCTTGGGAATGATGTCAACATTGGGCTTCTCGATGACTGCTTCGATCGCGATCGCCTCCAGCTCCAGCTCTTTGGGTCCGGCCTTGTCCTTGTCGGCAGTTGCCGGCCGGCGCAAACTGTCCGCCGCCACCGCCGGCTTGGGCGCGGCCAGCGTGCTGCGGCCGGAATCCGCCGCGGCGCTCTGCGACTGCTGGGCCATGGCCGGCGCGAGCAACGCGCAACAAGCAATGACCACGAAAGGTCGCTTCATCTTCACCTCCCGATCATCTCAAATTCGGCAGAAGACCGCGCTCGAAAATGAGCATTTCCTCATGCCGCTCTTTTTTCAATTGCACTTCGCTTTGATGTTTTTCCCAGCCCGGCAGGCTCTTCAGGAAAATCACCGCCTCCAGCGCACCGCCGGTGTTGTCGGTGTCGCGAATCTCGAAGGCCACCACGTTCACCCCGCCGCGCAAAAAGCTGGAGCAATCGTGAATGTGCGTTTTCCCGGCCTCGCCGGCGGAACTCATGACTTGCGCGAGATATTCCCCATTGACGAACACGTTGTAGGAATCGTCGGCGTGCACCTGAATCTGCCCGGATACCGGCAGCCCTTTGATGGCGAAACTCTTGCGAAAATACCCGATATTGGCGCCGCCGCGTGAACCGGGATTGGACACCAGCGTGGCGCGCGTCGCCGGCTCGCTGCCGGCGGAATCCGGGGCGCCGGCAGCCGGCGCGCTGCCCGGCAGCCACAGCCGCTGCGCGCCGTAGCCGGCAAACACCGTCGACGCGCCCTGCGTTTGCGCCGCGCTCCATGCGCTGGCAGCGAAATCCATGGCGGTCCAGCCGCGCGTGTATTGCGCCGAGGCCTGCCAGCTCGCATCGCTGTATACCGTGGTGTCGGCGATGGTGAGATTGAGCTCCTGCGCATACTTGACCGGATCGCTGCGCACCAACATCAGGGTGATCTTCTCGGACCAGAGATTCGCGATGGCGTGATCGCGCATGGCCAGGAAACCGGCTTCGAGAATCTTCTTCTTGCCCTCGGAGAGCGCAAAGAAGTTGTCTTCAAACGTGAGCACCGCGTCCTGCAAATCCCGCCGGGATTCGCGCCGCAACCGGTCTTCGAACGCCAGCCGCTCGCTGTTGGCGGCGCTGGCTAGGGAATCGCCTTGGCGTGCAAACGTGAAAACGAAACTCAGAAGCTGATCCTCGGTGTCTTCCAGGGCCCGGGCGCGGATTTTGGCCGCTCGCGCGTTGTTCAATGTCTCCAGATAGGCCTGCACGGCGGCCTCGGCAAAGGAACGGCCGAAATCGATCAGATTCGACATTTCCTCCTTCACGTCATCCGCCTGAAAGTCGGCCGCGTCGACCAGACGCTTGTAGCTGCCGATGTCCGCCGCATACTGCGACAACGCCCGCCGCGACAAACCGGCGTACTCACGCGCCAGCGCGTTGTTGGTCTCCACGATCTTGCGGCGCGAAAGATCGAGCCAGGCGCTTTCGATGGCGAGCGAATCACACTCGCGCAAATTGCGCTGGTGCGCCTGAATCGTCTGCCCCACCAGCGGCCTGACGAATTTGCCCAGCAATTGATTGCGGAATTCCAGGGCGGTGATCTTGTCCATGTTCTCGGGCGTGGGCGCGTCGAGCAGTTGCTTCATCGAGGCGCTGTTCAGCTCGGCAATGTCGTAGATCACCTCGGAGACTTTGTCCTTGCTGCGCTGCACCCAGCGGCGCGCCACCTGCATGGTGGTGTCTTCCAGCGCCAGCTTGGCATTGCGCACCGTGGTATCCGCCGGTGAGTTGTACTGGGCCGCCAGCCGCTCGAGCGCCACGGCGGCATGGCGATAGGATTGCAGCGCGCGCTCGTACAGTTCGGTGGAGGATTGGTTGATCTCCTTCTTCGCCACGATGCGACGGTTCTCATCGACCTCGGGGATTTCCTGATCCGCCCAGGTCTGGGCAAACTCCTCGTAGGCGGCGCCGATCTTGTGCGTGGCTTCATAAAGCCGCAAGGTGCCGAAGCTGGCCACGCGCGTATAGCCGTCGACGATGTCGATCAACGCATTCTTCTTGCGCTCTTTGGCGGCGTCCATCTGCACGCGCGGCAGCTTGAAGCGGACCTCGGCGAAGTCACGAAACTTGAGCTCGGTCAGCCGGAACAGGGCCTCGGCGGAGAAAAAGTCGTTGTGATCCATCTGGCGCTGGCGAAAGTTGTCGCTCTTGGCCATGGCTTTTTCGTACTCGGCGCGCGCCTGCGGCAGCAGGCCCTTCCATTCGAAGTATTCGCCGCGGCGATAAAAGGTCTCGACCACGCGCGGCGAATCCGGGAAGCGCTGGGCATACTCGCCGTACACGCCATTGGCCTCCTCCAGTTGATCGAGCTTGAGGTGGTAATTGGCGATGTCGTAGAACAAGTCGTCGGCATCTTTGGAGCCGGGATACTTGTCCACGAATTTGCGATTGACGCGGATGGCGCGCGGCCAGTCTTCCGCCCGCACGAAATAGACGCTGGCATTAAACAGGCTGGTCTCGGCCTTGCTGGAATCCGGCTCTTCATTGGCGAGGCGCTCGAAGGTGAGCGCGGCGTTGAGATAGTCATTAAGCTCGCCATAGTCATACGCCATGTTGTTCAAGCCGCTGAGATAGTGCGGCGATTTGGGGAAGTGATCCGCCAGCAGCGCATAGGTTTCCACCGCGCGGCGATACTCGCGCGCCTGATCGAATTCCAAACCGGCATTGTAGAGCGCAAGATCGGCAAACTCCGCATTCGGCACTTCCTCGTAAACGCGGCGGTATTCCTCGCCGGCGCGCACATGCTGCTCGATGTGCGCCAAATCCTCGGCTTGCAGAAAGATCGATTCCGCCAGGCGCTTCTCCGCTTTCACGGCGTATTCGCGATTGGGGGAATTCAGCTTGATGCGTTTCGCCACGACCTCACAACTCTGGTAATCGAGCTTGCCGAAATAGCTCTCCATCACCAGATACTCGGCATAGGGCGCGTCCGGGCTTTGCGGAAAGTGCTTGAGCAGCGTCTTGAAATACTTCAGCGCGCCGGCGAATTCATTCTTGTTGTAGAATAAAGCCCCGGCTTGGGCGAGGCGCTCGGCGGTTGCCGGCTCATGCGGAAACAGGCGGATGTAATTGTCCAACGCCTTGCCCAGGTTCTGCTCGCCGACGGACATGGCAATCGGCTCGAGTTTCAACGCCTGGCGCAAGCTGTCGTGATTCATCTCGACCGCCGCCTTCATCTCGCCGAGTTTCAACGGCAACACCTGGGGCCGGCGAATGGTGTCGGCGCTCGCCATCTCCTGCGCCAGCGCCACGCCGTTTTCCGCCGCCAGCTTTTGAAAGCGGCTGTTCCAGTAGCGATTGCTGATTTCGAGATATTCCGTAAGCGCTTCCGGCGCCTGCTTGAGCTTGGCATCCAAAGTCAGGGCCAAATTCCAGTGAATGAGCGCGGTCATGGTGTCTTTGGGAAAGGCCACCAGATACTTGCGGCTGTCGTTCACCGCCTGCGCGTAGAGATTGTTGTCGCTGAATTCATCGGCGCGCTTGAGCAGCAAATTGATGTTTTCGCGCAGGGCGCGCTCCGCCAGGGATTTGCCTTCTTTGCGAACTTCCTCGTTGGTGTTGTGCTGCCACCAGGCCGTGCCTTCACGATAATCCATGAACAGGCTGTCGCGCTGCAGATAGGCCATCTGCTCATCATCGAGCGCGCGATACGCTTCCGCGATTTTGGCGCGCACCAGCGGTGCCGGGGGCGCGTTGGGATACATGCGCAGCAGCAGGTGATAGGCGCGGATCGCATTCTCATGCTCTTCCTTCACGTTCAAGTAGATGTCGCCGATGCGCATCAGGATGTCCAGGCCGTACTCGCGGCCGCCCAGGTCGGCAAGATACTGCGCCGCCTTGTCCGCGCCCTCGTAATCAAGAAATGAAATGCCGAGGTATTCGATCGACTCTTCCAGCAAGCTGGGATTGGTAATCTGATTCTTGGGGTCGAGGCGCCGGGCGCGATGCAGATCGTCGGCCAGCAGCGTGAAGTAGGAAATCGCCTGCGGGTAATCGTTCCGTTTGTAATGCGCCCAGCCCAATCGGTACAGGGCCTCGTCGTATTTCGGGCTGTCGCCATAACGCAACACCTGCTGATAAATGGCGATGGCGCTGTCGAGATTGTTCTTGGGAGGATTGAAGTAGAATTCCGCCACGCGAAAAAGCGCATCGGGGATGTAACGGCTGTTTGAGTAGTTTTGAATGAAGTCTTGATACAGCACCACGGCTTCCTGCCGCTGCCCCAGATCTTCGGTCAGAAAGGCGATGTTGTATGCGGCATCATCCCGCAGCGGGCTGTCCGGATGTTCCGCGATGATGCGGCGATAGAGCGCGAGCGAAGCGGAATAGTCCTTCTTGGGCTCCACCGGCGCCACCGTCACCAAGCCGGAGTCGAGTTTGGCGAGCTGGCGGGAATAATTCTCCTGCGCCTGCGCGTAGGTTTCCAGGGCCTTCTCGTAGTGCAGCTCGGCGAGGCGCACGATCACCTTGTCCTGCACCTTGCTTTTGGGATGGCTGTTGAGAAAGATCTCCATATCGCGAATACCCTTTTCCCGCAGCCAGACGCGCTCGCGATCGGTGCGCAGACGCTGGCGCTCGTAGAAATCCTTGTACTCCAGCAGTTCATCGATGGAGTAAGAGCGGAGCGTGGAGTCGGGGTTCACGCGCGCGAGCATTGCCCCCTCCGCGGCGCCCGGGGAGGTGGTGCGGGTGGCATCGCGCGCGAGCTGGGCCGTGGCTTGCGGCGCCAGCAGCAGGGCACCGAGCAAGTGAGCAAGCGCGACCAGCTTGAGCGCCGGCCGGCCGGCACGGCGCTGCGAAAGCAGGCGGAGGTTGGGCGATATGTTCGGAGTTGAGTAGTTCGCGATCATGCTGAGTCAGACTCGGTTAAATGGCTTCCTTCCATTCGCTCGAGGAGGTCGTTGGGGTTCGAATCCTGGGCGCCGCAGAAGCGCCAGTGGCAACCTCCGGTTCCGCGGCCGGACGCGACCGGCAACGGCACCCCGTTACGGCGTGCCTTTGTCCGGCGTGATCGCCGTCTTGGCTTGCTTTTCCGCCGGGACTTCGGAGCCGGAGGTGTCAAAATAGAAATAGTCGAAATACTTCTGATGCTCGAGCTTGTCCAGGCGCACTTGCTCTTCCAGCAGCTCTGCTTCAATGCGGCGCATCTCTTCATCGAAGCGCTTGAGACGCGCCTGCAGGCTGGCCTGGCGGTCGCGCAGCAGTTGATCAATGGAAGCAATGTTGGCCGCCTGCAATTCGATTTTGTGCGCGCGGCGCTCTAGCTCCTGAAAGGTCAGATCGCTCAGGCCGAACCCGGAGAAGTCCGCCCATTGATCGAAATCGCTTTCCACGGCCTCGACTTCGTAGCTGCTCAGCCAGGTTTGAAAGCGGTCCATGCGGTATTTCAGATCGGTCAAGTCCTGCTGCAGAATCTCGAAGCTCGTGGCAATTGCGGTGTTGTCGCGCTCGTGCGCTGACAACAGTTCCTGGAAGCGCACCACGTTTTCCTGCAAGCGGGTCTGCTCACTTTCCATTTCCACCATCAGGCTGTCAACGATTTGCCTGCGGTAGAGCGCGCCGCTCTCCTTGACAGCCAGCGGATATTCCACCCAATAATTCACCGCCTGCAGCGCCCGGTCGGCTTGGTAGACTTCCAGCGCCCGCACGATCCGGTTGCGCCGCTGCACCGCCTCCTTCGCCACTTCGGGCTGGCCCGCTTGTTCCGCCTCGGCGATGAGACGGTCGAAATGGCGAATCTGCACGTACATGCTCTGGCGCTCGTCGGCAAATTCATCCATCAGCAGATTGCCCTTGGGGCCGCGATAATTGAAATTCAGCAGCACCGCTTGCAGGTCCTGCTTGGCGAGCGCCACCAGCTCATAGAGCGGGCGATCCTGGCGCTCCAGCACCTGCTTTTCCATCTGCTCCAACTCCGCGAGCTGCGCCACCATTTGCCGGCGCTCTTCGTTGTATTCCTTCGACACGTCCAGCACGCCGCGGGCGTTGGTGACGTAGCGAAAATCTTTCATTGCCGGCTCGGGGCGGTCGAGCAGGCGTTTGCAATGCGCGCTGAGCGCCAGCGCTTCATAGACATAGTTCGAAGCAAGATAATTGCCCAGCAGAGCCTCGGTCTGCACCAGACTGCTTTCCAAATCGCCCTGCTTCATTTGCGCCCAAGCCAGCCCCAACAGGCTCTGATCATAATGCTCCGAGCCTTTGGAGACCTGCTCGAAATATCTGCCGGCGCTGGCGTAATCACCGCGCTCGTAGTAAATAAAACCCAGTTTGAGCAGCGCGTTGTTGCGCAGGAGCGTGTTGAAGGCATCACTCCAGGGCAGCGTCGCGGCGCTGGCGACGGCTTCAAAATGAGGATAGGCCGCGGCCGAGTTGCCGAGATTGACTTGCGCGACGCCGCGCAAATAGCGGGCGGCCAGGTTGTACTTGGAACTTTCCGGAATCTTGGCCAGCTCGGCGTCCGCTTCGTGGAAGCGATCGTGGGTGAGATGGTCGTAGCCGGCGAGATAGCGGCCGCGCGCGAGCACCTTCGGTTCCAGACTCGCCGACAGCGAATCCATCTGGCGATAATAGGCAAAGAACGGTTCCTGCCACTTGAGCGTGTGCGCAATGCTGATCAACCGCAACAATGCCGTGCCGCGAAATTTGCTGGCTGCATACTCGCGCAGAAGCTGTTCATAGACCTTGAAAGCCTCGGCGTAGATGCCGCGCCCATACAGCGATTCGGCGCGGTAGAACACCACCGCTTCCCAATTCGGCGTGAGGCCGTGGCGGGCGAAGTGCGGGCCATAGTCCTGCATGGCCGCCTGGAATTGCAGATCGGCAAGCAGGTAACGCTCTGCGGCATAATTGAGCAGGGCGTCGCTGAGATCGCGATTGAGCATGCGCAGGAAGGAGCGCGCGTCCGCAGTCTGCAGCAGATTCTTTTTCAATATGGCGTATTGCGTGCGTTTCACTTCGAAGGCGGTGTGGCGGCCGGCGCGCCATTCCTGAAAGGCCTGCTCCAGAGTGATGGTGGCGGAATCGGGTTGGATGGCATAGCCCAACAGGGTGACGAGTCCTTTGTCCAGCCGGGACAAGACCTGCCGGCGCTCGGCTTCCACGTCGAGCGCGGCCGTCAGCGTGGGCGCCTGCGCCTGGTCCAGCTTGTCGAGCTGTTGGAGGACTTTGGTGAGCTGATCGACTTCTTTGAGATAGGCGTGGGCAATCGCCGGTTCCTCGTGGGTGACGTCGTAAACGCGCGCCACGATCCCTTGAATCTTCTGTTTTTGCTGCTGGACGAGCTGCAGCGCGCTCGAATCCGCGCGCGCCAGCGCCGTGCGCTCGAAGCGTTCCAGCCGGTCGAACATGCGCAACACCGAATCGACTTCGACGTCGTATTCGCGGACCAGCCCGGCCTTGTAGCCGGTGGTGGGGACGTTCTTTTTGTAAAGCTCCCGGTTTTCAATGGCAGTCAACAGCCGGTCGCGCAGATCGCTGAACTGTTCCAGCAAATCGGTGCGATTCTCCAGGCGCAGCGTCTTGGCCAGCGCATGAATCTCGTCGAGCATGGCGAGAATGGCGTCCAGCTCGGCGGTGTAGTCCTGCACCATGCGATCCATCTCACCATAGATCTGCTGGAAGCCGGGTTGATCTTTGGCAATGCCTTCCAGACCGCGTTGCTTGACCTCGGTGTACAGATTTTTGATGCTCTCCAGCAGCAGCCGCTCCTGCGCGGCCGTCTCGACGAGGTAGCTCCGCGTCTTTTGATCAAGATAGAACTTCAGTTTCTCGTCATAGCGCACAGCCTTTTGCTTGTCGAAAATGCGGCTCTCTTGAGCGGTTGCCGGAGCGACGAGGAGGGGAAGGAGGTGCAGGGCGGAGGAAAGCAAAAACATCGCAGCAATGCTTCGAACGCGACCTTCCCTTAGTCCTTTTGGCCACATGGTCATCCTCGGTTTTGGTAGCATGCCAGCCCACTGCCTGGCGCGACGATCATCACCTGCGCAGCTCGGAGTCGAGAGGAATCGACCCGTGGTCTGCGGCGCACAACCCATCCGTGGATTGCAAATCATTTTTTACAATCTATCTGAGGCTTTATATACTGGCAGTGCCTCACGATTACGTAAGCAAAATTTTTTCGGCCGCGCGCCCCCACCGGCAACCGCCGGCCCACTGTCGCGCCCGCGTGACAGTGGCAGCCCCTCGGTTTGCCAGCCGGTCTTGACAGCGAGAGTATACCGCCAATAAATGAAAATGCCGATTATCGCGGTAATGGCAGCGCGTTCAAAGTTGCAGTTCATGAGGCGCGCGCTTCCCACCGGCCGCGATGCTCGGCATTGTTCAAACTCGTGCAGAACCTAGCGGCAGTCGCCGCGGATTGCAGAAAAGCCGGTGCAGGGACGATCTTTTTCTCGTCAGGTTGGCGGGTGGAAAGGGCGGATCATCGAGGCAAGAGGAGACGAGTTCATTGTGAAAAGAATCAGTCTTCAGGCCGGTCGCCTGCAAAGCTGATCTACTCTTCTCAAGAGGGCTGGGATGCGCTGCTCTCCTTGCATGCGCATGATGAGGTCTTTGGCTTCAGCAGCGCGAAGGCAAAACTGTGCGCGCCACCGTCAGTATGGTCAACAGTTCACTGCCGGGTATGGAGAATTGTCGGATGGAAAAAGCTTGCAGGAATAACACTCTTTGCCGTTGTCGGGCAGGATCGCATTGGCCGCAGGAACGGCGGGGAAACGGGCGGGGGGCGGCGGTCAAGTCTTCATCAGTTCAACTACCTTCAAGCGATTGATTGCGCGCGCCAGGGCGGCCTCGGCGCGCAACACATCCCACTGCTTGCGGCCCTCCTGCAGGCGGCGCTCGGCGCGCTCTTTCGCCTGCCGCGCGCGTTCGGCATCGATCGCAGAAGCCGGCTCCGCCGCCTCCGCCAGAATCTTCACGCCACTGGGCATGACCTCGGCAATGCCGCCGCTGATGGCAAAGTACTTCGTCTGGTCGCCGATCTCCACTTTCAGATAGCCGACTTTGAGTGTCGCCAGCATATTCGTGTGATGCGGCAGCACACCGAAATAGCCAGCCTCTCCCGGCGCAACCACAGCGTTGACTTGCGCCGAAAAGACTTTGCTCGCCGGCGTGACGATTTCGAGAAGATAACTCTTTGCGGAGGCCATGGTGATCGCGGGCATGGGCCGCCGGCCGGGCGCAAACCCGCCGGCAACCGGCAGCCGGTTTTATCCTTTCATCTTCTTGGCGTTCTGCACCGCTTCTTCGATCGTGCCGACCATGTAGAACGCCTGCTCCGGCAGATCGTCATATTCGCCTTCGACAATGCCCTTGAAGCCGCGCACCGTGTCTTCCAGGCGGACGTAGCGGCCGGGCGTGCCGGTGAATTCCTCGGCGACGTGGAAGGGCTGGCTCAGGAACTTCTCCAGACGGCGCGCGCGATTGACCACGATCTTGTCGTCATCGGAAAGCTCTTCCATGCCGAGGATCGCGATGATGTCCTGCAGCTCCTTGTACTTCTGCAGAATCTGCTGCACCTGGCGGGCGACGCGGTAGTGCTCTTCGCCCACCACTTGCGACGACAGAATGCGGGAGGTGGAATCGAGCGGATCAACTGCCGGATAGATGCCCAGCTCGACGATGCGGCGCGACAACACGGTGGTGGCATCGAGATGCGCGAAGGTGGTGGCGGGCGCCGGATCGGTCAAATCGTCGGCGGGCACGTAGATGGCCTGCACCGAAGTCACCGAGCCTTTGCGCGTGGAAGTGATGCGCTCCTGCAGCGCGCCCATTTCGGTGGCGAGCGTCGGTTGATAACCCACCGCCGAGGGCATGCGGCCGAGCAGCGCCGAAACTTCCGAGCCGGCCTGGGTGAAGCGAAAAATGTTGTCGATGAATAGCAGCACGTCCTTGCCTTCGAAATCGCGGAAATACTCGGCAATCGTCAGCGCCGAAAGGCCGACCCGCAAACGTGCGCCCGGGGGCTCGTTCATCTGGCCGAACACCATGCTGGTTTTCGAGATCACGCCGGAGTGCGTCATTTCCAAAAGCAGGTCGTTGCCTTCTCGCGTGCGCTCGCCCACGCCGCTGAACACCGAATAACCGCCGTGCTCGGTGGCGATGTTGCGGATCAGCTCCTGAATCAACACGGTCTTGCCCACGCCGGCGCCGCCGAACAGGCCGGTTTTGCCGCCCTTGGAATAAGGCTCGAGCAAATCGATGACCTTGATGCCGGTTTCCAGAATTTCCGAGCGCGGATCCAAATCTTCCAAAGCCGGCGCGGGGCGGTGAATCGGCAGGTAGCGTTCCGCTTGAATCGGGCCCTTCTCGTCAATGGGTTCGCCGATGACGTTCAGCAACCGGCCGAGGGTGCCGGTGCCCACCGGCATGGTGATCGGCTGGCCGGTGTTCTTCACTTTCATGCCGCGCACCAGGCCATCGGTGGAATCCATCGCCACGCAGCGCACGGTGTTTTCACCGAGGTGTTGTTGCACTTCCAACACCAGCCGGCTGCCGCCGGTATGATTCTGGACAACTTCCAAAGCGGTCAGAATGGCAGGAAGCTCGGCGTCTTCGAAAGCCACATCCACCACTGCGCCGATGACTTGAACCAATTTGCCTTCACTCATCAGGTCGTCACCTTTCTAAAACGAGAGTTTGATATCGCCGCTGCGTTGGCCGTGCGCCGCGTTTCCCGGCGGGTTGCACAGCCACTACTTGGTCAGGGCTTCCGCGCCGCCCACGATCTCCAGCAGCTCTTTGGTGATCGCAGCCTGCCGTGCTTTGTTGTAATGCAGCGTCAATTGCGCGATGATTTCCTTGGCATTGTCGGTGGCGGCATCCATGGCGGCCATGCGCGCGCCCAATTCCGCCGCATACGATTCCAGCAGGGCCTGCCAGACGGTAATGTTGATGTACTTGCGGCAGAGCGTATCCAGGATCTTCACCGGCGCAGGCTCGAACACGAAATCAGTCGGGTACTTTTCGTCCTGGGGCGGCCGCGGCACGATCGGCAGGAGCTGCTGCACCACCAGCTTTTGCTGGATCACCGATTTGAATTCATTGTAGACGAGATAGATGCGATCGAGGCTCCCGGCCAGATACTGCTCCTGAATCAGGCGGCCGAGGCCTTGCGCATGCACGAAATCGAGATTGTTGAAGAAGCCGGTGAGGTTTGCCAGGATGGGATAGCCGCGGCGATTGAAGTGTTCGAAACCTTTCTTGCCGGCGCAGATGAGCGCGGCTTCGACGCCCGGCTGCTGCGCCGCCTGAAACTCGCTGGTGGCGCGCCGAATGATGTTGGCGTTGAAGCTGCCGGCCAGGCCGCGGTCGCCGGTGACCACCACGAAGGCGAGGTGCTTCGGTTCCCGCACTGCCAGCAGCGGATGCCAGCTCGGATCGACTTTGGCGCTGACGTGGCCCAGCATTTCATCGAGGCTGTGGGCATAAGGCCGCGCTTTCAACATGCGCTCTTGCGCGCGCCGCAGCTTGGCGGCCGCCACCAGCTTCATGGCCTTGGTGATTTGCTGCGTGCTTCTGACGCTGGCAATTCGGCGCTTGATGTCACGAAGAGTCGCCATTTATGCCTTGCCGCCGAAAAGTTTCAAGAACTCATTGGCCGCCTCGAGCATCTGGCCGCGCAAATCATCGTCGATGGCCTTCTTGCTGCGCAGCGTCTCGAGGAGGGCGGGATGAGTCGATTCCAAATAGCTCAGGTATTCCGCTTCGAATCGTTGCATCTGATCCACCGGCAGGCTGTCCAACAGGCCGTTGGCGCCGACGAAAATGATGGCAATCTGTTTCTCGACCGGCAGTGGCTGATATTGGCCCTGCTTCAGCAGCTCCACCATGCGGGCGCCGCGCGCCAACTGCTGTTGCGTAACCTTGTCGAGATCGGAGCCGAACTTGGCGAACGCCGCCAGCTCGCGGTATTGCGCGAGATCGAGGCGCAAACGGCCGGCGACCTGCTTCATGGCCTTGATCTGGGCGTTGCCGCCGACGCGGCTCACCGAGATGCCGACGTTAATGGCGGGCCGCACGCCGGCGTAAAACAAATCGCCTTCCAAAAAGATCTGCCCGTCGGTGATCGAAATGACATTGGTGGGAATGTAGCCGGACACGTCACCCGCCTGGGTTTCGATGATCGGCAGCGCGGTGAGCGAGCCGCCGCCCTTGGTGACGCCATGGTGCCGCAGGGCGTTCATGTCATCGGTGAGTTTGGAGGCGCGCTCGAGCAGCCGCGAATGCAGATAGAAAACGTCACCGGGATAGGCTTCGCGGCCCGGCGGCCGGCGCAGCAGCAGCGAAACCTGGCGGTAAGCCCAGGCATGTTTGGAAAGATCGTCGTACACCACCAGGCAGTGCATGCCGTTGTCGCGGAAATATTCGCCCATGGCCGCGCCGGCGTAGGGTGCGATGAATTGCAGCGGCGCCGGATCGCTGGCATTGGCGGCCACCACGATGGAATAATCCATCGCGCCGGCGTCTTCCAGAGTCTTGATGACGCGCGCCACCGACGAGCCTTTCTGGCCGATGGCGACATAGATGCACTTGACGTCCCCGCCCTTTTGGTTGATGATGGTGTCCACCGCCACCGCGGTTTTGCCGGTGCCGCGGTCGCCGATGATCAACTCGCGCTGGCCGCGGCCGATGGGAATCATGGCGTCGATGGCCTTCAAGCCGGTTTGCAGCGGCTCTTTCACCGGCTGGCGCTGCACCACGCCCAGGGCCTTGCGTTCGAGCAAGCCGCGCGTACTGGCGTTCACCGGGCCTTTGCCGTCGCGCGGATTGCCGAGCGGGTCCACCACGCGGCCGAGCAGCTCCATGCCGACCGGCACGTCCATGACGCGTCCGGTGCGCTTGACGGGATCGCCTTCCCGGATTTCAGTGTCGCGGCCAAACAGCACCACACCCACGTTGTCTTCTTCCAGGTTGAGCGCCATGCCCATCACGCCGTTGTGGAATTCGACCAGCTCGCTGGCTTGGACGTTTTCCAGGCCGTAGACGCGGGCGATGCCGTCACCCACCTGAATGACTTCGCCGACCTCGGCGATGTCGACCTTTCTTTCAAAACCTTCGATCTGTTTTTTCAGAATCGAAGTGATTTCATCGGGACGAATTTCCATGAACTCCAGTCTCCAAGAAGTGGCTTTCGTTCGCGGCGGGCGCGGGAAGCGATGGTCGCACGAACGGCTTCCCGACCGCGGCGCCGGCCGTCAATTGCGCTGGCGGTGAATCGCCTCGCGCAAGCGCTGCAACTGCAACCGCACCGAGCCGTCGAGAATCTTGCCGTCCAAATCGAGAATCACGCCGCCGAGAATGCCGGGATCGACCCGGTTTTCGAGCTCGAGCTGCATCTTCAAGGTTTTGGTGAGATCCGCCTGCAGGGCATCCAGCTCGGGCTTGGTCATGGGCACGGCGGAAATCGCCAGCGCTCTCAGCTTGCGATGATGCTTGTCATAGAGCCGCTGCCAAGCCTGCTGGATCTCGCGATACATGCCAATCCGTCCCTTGTCCACCAGCAGGATCAGGAAGTTGAACACGATGGGGGAGCATTGCGCCTGCAACACGCGGGTGAGCGCGTGGCGTTTTTCTGCGCGGCTGCTTTCCGGGGAACGCAGAAACAGGTCCAACTCGCGGTTTTCTTCGATCGCGGCAACGACGCCATGCAACTCGCGGCGGATGGCCTCGAGTTGCTGGCGCTCCAGCGCCACGGCAAACAACGCGCGCGCGTAACGTTGCGCGAGGATACCCTGTTTCATAGGCTGACCGTCACTGGGGCCTGTGCACGATTTCGAGTTGGGGTTCGCGGGCCGGCGGGCGGCACGCCGCGAACGGTTTCAATTCGGTTCACCGACCAGCGGGTGAATCTCTTTCAGCGCCTGGCGGATGAGATCCTGGTGATCCTTGGCGCTGAGCGATTTCCCGATGATCTTGGCGGCGATGGCCACCGACAGCTCGCCGGCGGTGCGCTTGATTTCCTCCAGCGCCTTTTCCCGCTCCAGACCGATGTCGCGCTTGGCGCGCTGCAGCAGGGCTTCCGCTTCGGTTTGCGCCTTGAGCACGATTTCGTCGCGGGTGGCTTCCGCGGTTTTGCGGCTCTTCGCGATCATGTCCTGCGCCTCCTGGCGCGCCTTCGCCATCATTTGGTCATATTCGCGCCGCATGCGCTCCGCATTTTGCTGCGCCTGCTCGGCGCGCTCGAGCGATTCCCGAATCTTGCGGGTCCGTTCATCAATGGCCGCGACGATCGGCTGCCAGGCGAGCTTGCGCAGCAGCAACAGCAGCAGCACGAAAATGATGACCGTCCACGCGATCAGACCGGTGTGCAGTTCTAACATGCCTCATCTGAGAAATTGAACGATGAGCAACCGAACAAGCTGAATTGCCGAACAACGGACCGCTTACTTGCCGGCCAGCAAAAAGCAAATCACTTCGCCGAACAGCGCCACGCCTTCGATCAGCGCCGCGGCAATAATCATCGAGCCGCGCACGTCACCGGCGGCTTCGGGTTGCCGGCCAATCGCCTCCATCGCGGCACTTGCGATTTTGCCGATGCCGAATCCCGCGCTCATTGCCACGATGCCGGCGCCGATACCGGCGGCCAAGTGTGCCATGCCGAATTCACCCATTGCGAATTCCTCCGTCAGAGTTGAAAACCAGGAAAGAGTTTATTTTTGACATTGCCGAAAAGCCGATTATCCAACGCGGATTGCTGCCTGCGCCGCACCGCCGCAGCGGAACGGCGTACCCTGCCCTTCCGGAAAGAAACAGAACGACCCAGGAGGAGTCCGGCGCGCGGTCACGCGCTCAGTGCGCCGGCTCGGCGGGATGGGCTTCCTCCTCATGAGGCTCGGAATGAGCCGCCGCGAAACCGATGAAAAGAGCGGACAACAGGGTAAAAATGTAAGCCTGCAGGAAGGCAACCAGAATTTCCAGAAGATAAACGAACAGGCTGAACGCCACCGACACCGGCGCAATGCCGTAGCCCGCCGCCGGATTCGCGCCGTTCTTGCTGAAGATGAAGATCAGATTGATGAGCGCGAGAATGACGACGTGACCGGCGGTCATGTTGGCGAACAGACGAATGCACAGGGCGAAGGGCTTGGTGAACAGGCCGAGAAACTCCACCGGGATCATGACGATCCACATCGCGGGATGCACGCCGCCGGTGAGATGCTTCAGATAGCCCAGCACCCCGTGCGAACGGATGCTGGCGAACTGGGTGAGCAGAAAAGTCAGCGCGGCCAGGGCGGCGGTCACGCTCACGTTGCCGGTGGCGGTTGCCGCAAAGGGAACCAAGCCCAGGAGATTGCACGTCAGGATGAAGAAGAAAGCGGTGCAGAGATAGGGCACAAACGTCGCGGCGGCCTTCTCGCCCATGTTGGGAATGGCGATTTCCTTGTAGATGAATTCCACCACCGCATCCACCGCGGCGGCCCAGCCGGTGGGCACCGTGCCCGGACGGTTGCGCCGCGCGGCGGTGGCCAGCAGAATGAGCAAGAACACCGCGGCAGCCATCATCATCACCACGTGCTTGGTGATGGAAAAATCGATTCCGAAAAGCTCGAATTGCGGCAGGTGGACTTCGCCGAAAGGCTGGAAGTCCAGCTTGTTGGCATCACTGATGTGATGGAGGATGAAACTGCCGATGCTTTCCGAGGGGGGATGATGCGCCTCCTGCGGCGCTGCCGTCGCGGCCGCCGGCGGAGGATGGGAAGAGGTGTGTTCCTGCGGGGTGTCGCCTGCGAAGGTGAACAGTGCGAGAAACCAGCCAATCAGCAGCGGCGTCATGAATTCCTGATCGATTTAATGCGTTTGAAATGTCTCTGCAGAATCAGCGTTTCAGTGAATTGCAGGATCAGATACGTTCCCACCAGGGAAGCGGCGAAGATGGTGAGGTCCAGGCTCGAAAATTTCCACACCACGAACAGCGCCACCCCCACGACGATGACCCGAAACAGCAGGCCTCCGAAGAGCACACTCATGAAAATTTTGTGCGACCGGGTGCTGGCCCAGCGCAATGCCAGAAAACCGACGACCGCCATGCCGGCGCTGATGGCCAGACCGTACCCAAAACTCTGGGAGGCGGAGGATCCGGCCGCCACGGCCGGGAGCAACAAAGCAAGCGCTGCGCAGGTCAAGGTTTCTCACCCGGCGGTTTTGGATCGGTTCTGGCCGGCTTTGCGCGACCCGTCGGATTCCTGGCGCGTCAGCCGCATGACATTGTGATAGAGATTGATGAAGCCGGCAACTGCGCCAAACAGCACGCCGGCGATCAGCCCAATCGGCGAACTCGACAGCTTCGAATCCACCCAATACCCGAGCAAAGCAAACAGCACGGCGGACACGGCGAAGCGCAACCCGAGATCGAGATAGGCCACGACCCCTGGCATGCTTTTCAACCACGCACCCGGGTCAGGTTTGGACATCATGCGCGCCTCAAGGATGGGCGACATTCATCTCCGGGCGGCCCGGCCGGTTGGGCGAGGCCATGCGCGGCCGGCCATCGGGACCTTCGGGCAGGGCCAGCACTTTGGCATCCTCGCTCATCGAGCACACGCCGTCAAAAATGGCGCCTTCATCGATGACCAGCTTGGAGGCTTTGACTTCGCCGTTGAAGGAGGATTTTGCCTCCAGCACCACTTTGCCGCTGGCGAAGACTTTGCCCTTGATCCGGCCGCCGATGATCGCGTTCTTCACCCGGATTTCGCCTTCCACTTCTCCGTCTTTGCCGATCACCAGCGAATCCGTCGCGGTGATGTCACCCTTCACGCGGCCGTCAATGCGCAGACTGCTCTGCACCTTGATCGAGCCTTCCACGATGGAGCCTTTGCCGATGATGGTATTGAGGTCTCCGCCTTTGTCGAAATCTTCCATTTCCTTTTTTCCCAACATCATTGCCTCGTGTTGAAAGAATCAAAACTGTTTATGGCAGGGAGCCCGACCGAAGAGTCAGGAGGAATTCCCGCGGATCCACGGATTTTCCGCCCTGCGAAATTTCGAAATGCAGATGGGGTCCCGAGCTGCGGCCGGTGCTGCCGAGCAACGCAATGGGATCACCGCGTTTCACCAGGCTCTTCTCGCGCACCAACAGGCGGTCGTTGTGGCCATAATAGGAGAACAAATCACCGCCGTGGTGAATGATCACGAGATTGCCGAGGTCATTGTGCCAGCCGGCGAAGACGACGTAACCGCCCCCCGAAGCCACCACCACCGAGCCGCGCTTGCCGGCGATGTCGATGCCGGCGTGCGTCTGCCAGGGCATTTTGACCTCGCGCGAAAACTCTTCGCTCAGGAAACCCTGCACCGGCAGCAAGGTCGGCAGATTGACCGGGAACCTGTTGCTTTCCCTGGCATCGGCCATGAGCAAGCGGCCGCTGCCTTTGGCTTCGGTACCGCCCTCGCCGACGGTTGCCGCAGGCTCGGGGATTTCGGCGTCGGGCGCGGACTCGGTAGCCGCCGCCAGATTCGGCAACAACGAGGCGTTCAGGGTGGCGCGGCCGCTCTTGTGATTGTCCACGCCGAGCAGGCTCATGATCTTGCCCTGATCGCGATCCATGGCTTCGAGCTGCGCGGAAAGCCGATAGACCCGCTTGTTGTCCTCGAGCAGACGCGTATTCGAGCGCTCCAGCTCGGCGTTCTCACTGCTGACTTTGGCGTATTGAACGTAACCGACGACACCGAGAATCATGTGCAACACGAGCACGGCTGCCACGGCCATGATGATTTTGGCCTTCGTCCAGCTCAGACGAAAACTGTACGGCTCGGCATTGTCGTCTGGAATGAGCAAAACGGAAATGAGGCGCTGGCGTTTTTTCTTCATGGCACTTCTCATGTCGTTTACCGCCTGCCAGCTCTCGCGTGCATCGTTTCGATTGCAGGCCGGTCAAAGGAAGGATGAAAAACGAGCCGGATAATCCCCTGCAAATGCCCCTCAGAACTCGCTTTCATCGTTGATTATTCCTCCGCTCAGCAGTCCAAGAAAGGCTCGAACATAGAAAATCCGAGCCTAAAAGTCAACAGCTTTCTGGCTCCAAACAAGGCTCAAATGGCATGTTCTGCCATTCGGTCGTGCCTGCCCCTCAAGCTCTGACAAAAAATTTGCCCGGCAGTTGTTTGATGAGGCCGCGCAATTCTAAATCTAGCAAAATCGCCATCACTTGCGCAGAAGGCCGAGCCAACTTTCTTGTTAAAATATCGATGTGAAGCGGCTCATGCGAAAGCAAATTGAAAACTGCCGCGTCAGACTCCTGCAAATCCGGCGGCAACGGATGTTCATCTGCACCGCCCGTGAACAGATCGAGTTGGCCCTGCAACTCTTCCACAATCTCCTCGGCGCTTTCCACCAGCCGCGCGCCCTCGCGAATGAGTTGATGCGGTCCGGCGCTCTTGGCACTGAAGATATTACCCGGCAGCGCGAAAACTTCCCGGCCCTGCTCCAGTGCAAAATTGGCAGTGATCAAAGCGCCACTTTCGCGGCCGGCTTCGATCACAACCACGCCCAGTGACAATCCGCTGATGATACGGTTGCGCCGCGGGAAATTGACGGCATCAGGCTTGGTGCCGAAGGGGAATTCCGAAATCGCCGCGCCGCTGCCGGCGATTCCCTCCAGCAGGCCGCGATTCTCGGCGGGATAGACAACGTCCAACCCCGATCCCAACACTGCCACCGTACGCCCGCCGTTTTGCAGCACGGTGCGATGCGCGACGGTATCGATGCCGCGCGCCAAGCCGCTCACGATGGTGATCCCTCTGGCCACCAGGCCGGCCACGATTTTTTCGGTGGCCAGTTTGCCGTAGGAAGTGGGCGAGCGCGTGCCCACAATGGCAACGGCATTGTGGGCCACCGGTCGCAGCGAACCCTGCACATGCAACAGCACCGGCGCATCACTGATGTGCTTCAGCCGGGCGGGGTATGCTTCATCCCAAAATGTCACGATCGTGTACTGCCGGCGCTGCATGAGGGCGAGCTGCTGCCGCGCAAACTCCGGGTTGCGCGACGCCAACAGGCTTTGCGCCAGCGTCTGATCGATGCCCGAAACTCGACACAGCTCGCGTTGCGTGGCCTGCAACACTGCCGCGCCGGATCTGAAATGGCCGACCAGCGCGCGCACCCGCGCCGGGCCGATGCCAGGCACCGCAAGCAACTGAATGAGTGCCTCGAGCTCTTGTGTTTCCACCATGACCCCCGCTTGTGTCGCTGCAGTGATTGTCGTTCAACCTCGGCAACTCTGTTGGATACTTCCAGGCAGGAAGCGGTCGCGTGTCCTTCGCGAACTCTTGAGAAACTGCGCCGGCATGACCAGCGCCGGCGGCTCAGTCAACCGTTGGCCTGCTCGCCGGCTGCGGTTGCATTGCGGCCCACATCAAGTCGAGCAACTCCGGCAAGCCTTCGCCCGTCACGGCAGAAATGCGGCAGCAGGGAAAAGGCAATTGCTGCAAAAAAGCCTCGCCGGGATTTTCCTGCGGGACGAGATCGATTTTCGTGACCACGAGGAGGCGCGGCTTGTCGAGCAGGGCGCGATCGTATCCTGCCAGTTCCGCCAGCAGCGTTTCATAGGTTGATTTCATGTCCTCGGCGATGGCTTCGATCAAGATCACCAGCACGCGCGTGCGCTCGATGTGGCGCAGAAACTCGATGCCGAGGCCCTTGCCTTGATGCGCGCCGGCGATCAGGCCGGGAATGTCCGCCACCACAAAGCTCTGCTGCTCGCGATAGCGCACCACCCCCAAATTCGGCGTCAATGTGGTGAAAGGATAGTCGGCGATCTTTGGGCGCGCTGCCGAGATGCGGGAAAGCAGGGTGGATTTGCCCGCATTGGGCAGCCCCACCAATCCCACCTCTGCCAGCAGCTTCAACTCCAAAGTGAGCCACAGGCTTTCGCCCAGCTCGCCCGGTTCCCATTCGCGCGGTGATTGATGCGTCGCAGAGACATAGCGGGCATTGCCCCAGCCGCCGCGGCCGCCGCGCGCCACCACCAGCCGTTCGCCGGCACTCACCATGTCGGCGAGCATTTCGCCGCTCTCGGCATGGCGCACCACGGTTCCCGGCGGCACGCGAATCGTCACGTCCTTGCCGCTGCGGCCGGTTTTGTTGGCACCTTTGCCGTGCTCGCCACGCTCCGCGCGGAAATGCCGGCGAATCTGAAAATCCAGCAGCGTGCGCATGTCTTTGTCGACTTCCAGAATGATATTGCCGCCCGCGCCGCCGTCGCCGCCATCCGGGCCGCCTTTGGGCACAAACTTTTCACGCCGAAAACTCACGCAGCCGCTGCCACCGCGGCCGGCTTCAACATAAATTTTTGCGGAATCAACGAACATGCGATTTGTCGATTTGAGGTTGTCCCCAGTGCCGGGGAAGGTTTTGAGAGAATGACAACTTGACAATATGACGTTAGAAAGCTCACGCCGTAACGCATCAATCTGCAGCTCAAAAAAAAATCGCCCATTGATTTCAATAGGTACAGTTCTCAAAAGAACTGCTTTTCGACAGGATTGCAGGATTCACAAGATATCAGAAAAACCATGTCAATCCTGTTTTGCCGCTACGGATATTGGAATCTCACTCCGCGAACGCCGCAATTCCGCGGTGATTTTCTTGGAATGACACTTGGTCAAGCCAATCGTGCGCGGTGCCCACCTGCTGCTCGGTTCATGGAGCTGCGGGCTTGATCACCAGCTCGGGCAGCGAGGGCAGACTGAGACGGTTGCGCCCTGCGCGGCTCCGCACTTGCACAAAAAGCGGGAGCGAATCGCCGATCGTGAACGTGTGCGCGGTGAAGCCCCGGCCGATCACGATGGGCGTGGGCAGCTCAGCCAGCGGCGTGCCGGCCAAGCTGCGCGAGGACACATACAACAAGTAGCCGCTGAAGTCCGGCACACGGGTTTCCTCGCCGGCCTGCCAGGAGATCGTCAAGCTCTGGCCGGCGCGCCGGCTCTGCACGTTGGCGGGCGGCGGCAGCCCGATGACGTCCTGCACGTTCAGCATGGTCACGCATCCGGCCAGCGGCAGAAGCAGAATCCCAAGCCGCTTCATTACCACTCCTTTTTCCAGATCACGTCGAAGCCGGTGTCCTTTTCGTCCTTGCCGCCGCGCGTGGCCTGCAGGAAAAATTGCCGCAGCACTTCCAGTTCCAGCGTCACGCGCAAAGCCTCGGCGGAATTGAACGAGCTGAAATCCTGGCTCACGCTCACGAACAACTCATTGGTGAGATACTTTCCCACCAGCACCGAGCCGGGCGTCAATTCCTCGCCGCTGCCGAATTCGATGACATCCAGCTTCAGGCTTTCACCCAGCGATTTGGACAATTGCTGCGACACCAGCCCGGACACCACGCCGCTGGCAGTGCTGGTTAGGTCAATGCCGGAGCCTTGCGCCGGCACGTTGAACAGAATGTACGATATCGCATCCTTTTGCTCAATGGCTTTGTCATCATTGTCGAGCGAGAAAGCAATCTGCGGATTGGCGAGGGCACCGGTGATTTTGACGAACATCTCGTGCTTTTCCTTGCCCTGTCGAAAAACGTAGGACGCCAGCAGGTCGATTTGCACGGCGGTGGTGTAGTCGCCTTGAAAAATCAGCTTGCCGTTGCGCACGGTGAACTTCTTGCCGTACAGCTCATAGGTTCCGCGCACGATGTCGATGGCGCCGTAGAGCAAGTAATCCCCGCCTTCCTGCACCAAATCCAGCTCGCCGTTGAGTTCGAGATTGATGCCGGGGCCGCGCACCCAGGTGTTGCGCGGCATGCGAATCTTGAGTTCGCCGCGAATCTTGTCGAGCAGCCGTGCCCAGGCGCCGTCGTCCGTATTCGCCGGCGGCGCCTGCTGTTGAGGCTGCAATTCCGCTGCGTCGATCTGCAAAACGCGGCCGCTCTGAATGCCGCGCAAATAGTAGATGGCGCGGTCGATGGTCACGGCGCCGGCGTAGCGCAGGCCGTTGGCATCGCCCTGGAAACGGGTGGTGTCGCTGTCGATCCGCAGCTCCAGATCGCGGGTGTTGGCGAGCGGGAAATCTTGTGCCAGCACAAACCCTGCGAGGCTGGCGACTCCGCCATGCTCATTCAGCCGCAGCGTGCCGCTGGCATTGAGTTTTCCCTTGTCACTCATCACCTCGAAAAAGGGCAGCGCAACCTCCTCCGGCTGCAGGCTCATGGTCAAACGCAAATCGTGATAGGCCGTGCGATTCTGCGGCAGCCGGAAGGCGCCGTCGAAAACGCGAATCGTGCCGCCGGGCCGCATTTGCGCAAACGATCCCAAAATCTCGACGTCGCAGGCCAGCGTGCCGCGCACGTTCTGCACCGTGCGGGTGAAGGCCTGCAGAAAGGAAAGATCCAGCTTTTGCGCATCGGCTTGCAGGCGCAGGGGCCGGTCTCGGTAGAATTGCACCGGTGAGCCGTCCAGCGCCAGGCGCAGAGGCACAAAGCCCTCGCCGGTGAGTGAATCCGCGCTGCGCTGCTGCAACCCGAAAGTCCACTCCAGTTTTTCATCCTGATAATCGAAGGTGCCGGCCCAGCTCTGATAGGTGAATTCCGAAATCCGGCCATTGTTGATCAGGAAGTGGCCGTCCAGGCGTGGTGCCTGCGCCGTGCCGCGCACCAGCGTCTCGATGTCCAGCATGCCGTGTACCTCATCGTTGCTGCCGAAGAGCCGGGCGTAGCGTGACAGATCCAAATTCGACAGGCTCACGCGCAGACTCTCCGCGCCGACGAGACTCAACCGGCCGGCGAGCACGAAGTGCTCCGGCCCGGAACGCAACGCGAGATTGTGAAAGAAAAACGTCTCGGGCGCAAGCTCGATCCACATGCTGTCGCCGCCGGCTTCCCACGTGCGGTCATGAAAGTCGATTTGCGCCTGGCGCACGACCAGCCGCGCGGTATCGCCGAAAACATAGCGACCGCTCAGCACGCCGCTGCTGGCGGGATCGTACCACACCTCGGCGGCAAAATCAGCGGCGCGCGCATCAAAGGTGGCGCTGAGTTTCGCCGAATCCAGTGCCGTCGTTGCCAGACGCAACGCGCGGCCGGTGGCCTGCACCGCGCCGCCGCCGCCGGCTTGCTCAAAGTTGAATTCGCCGGCGAGCGATTTTGCGGCAATGGTGTTGAACTGCACTTGCGACAAACGAAAACCGCCATGCACCAGCAAAGAATCAAACCGGCCCTGCACCGTGCCGCCGATCACACCGTGGGCGCGCAAAGTGTCCACGGCCAGAAAACGGCGCACCAACTCCAGTCCGCCCGGCTTGGCCACGAAGTGCAGCAGATGAATGCGGCGGCGATTGAACCTGCCCTCCACTTCGAAGTGGCCGGCTTCCGTTTGCAGCCGCAACGTGTCCAGCACCATTTCGCCGGCGCGGCTCTGAAATTGTGCGGTGGCCGCGGCGAGGTCGATGCCGAGCATCTGCGAGGGCGACAGCGTAAGCGTGCCGCTGGCGCTGAGCGAATCGAGATGCAAGCGCGCGCCTTGCAAGCTCGCCGTGAAGTTCAAATTCGACACCAGCGTGGTGTCGAATGTGAAGGCCGCCAGATTCAGCCGCTGCGCCGCCAGGTTCACAGCAAAGCGTTGGGCGCCGGCCCAGTCTTCGAGGCGGCCCTGCCCACTGACTTCGCCCACCGGGGTTTGAATGAACAGATTTGCCTCCGCCTGCCCGTTGCGCGCCGTGCCCTCCAGGCTGAGGGAGGAAATGAGATGATCGCCCAAGCGCGAGGAATCGGCCTGGAGCGCCAGACTCGCATTCAGGCTGTCAAGACTCAGCCGGTCGCCGTGCAGGCGCAGGGAAAGATTGAGATCAGAGCGCGGCCCGCGGCCGGCCAGCAATCCGGCGAGATCGGCATGGCGCAGATCAGCGGAAAGATCGAAGGGAACGCGCGCAGAATCGCGGCGGGCATAAGCCACCAAACGGCCCTCGCCGGATTCATGTTTGAAATCGAAATCAGCGAGCACGCTGTCGCGGCTGCCCACGACACTCAGCCGCAAGTCAACCGGCCCGCTGGCCGGCAGGGCCGGCACGAAAGCGCGGACCTCTTCCAGTTGCAGCGGCGCGGCCGAAAGCTGCACGCGATAGAGCGGCCGCGCAAAATCACGCACAAAGAGATTGCCGGCCAACTGCGAGGCGCCCACGGCGAGGCGGAGATCGTCAATCCGAACCGACTCGGCGGTCTGCACGAGATGCGCTTGCAGATTGTGCACGGCGAGCGGAAAATCGCTGAGTTCAAAGGCGAGATTGCGCACTTCCACGACGGTTTGCGCGGTACGGTATTCCACCAGCAAACCGGCATTGAGCTTCTGCACGCGGCGCCGGAAGAAGAAGTTGGCGGTGTCCAGCGGCGCCACGGTCAGCGCGGCTTCGCGAATACGAATAACCGGCAGCACCACCGGCCAAATCGCGGTGGTGTCGGTGACGATCAAATTCTGCACGTTCCAACTGCTGTCGGGCCGCTGCCGCAGAAAAATCGCCGGCCGCTCGATGATGAGTTGATTGATCAAGACCCGGCGGTCCCACAACTCGGCGGCGGAAAAGCCGAATTCGATTCTGGGCACGCGCAGCACGGTTTCGCGCTCACGCTCGATCACCACATCGAAAATCTCGAAATGCGAGATCAAGTTGCCTTCGAGGCGCCCCAGGGTCAGGCGGCCGTTCAGCTTTTGCCGGGACAGCTCGACGATCTGGTCGCGCAGCCAGTCGCGAAAGCGCTGAGTTTGGGTGAACGCGGCCGCAGCGACGACGAGCAGCAGCAGCACGCCCAGCAGCCAAAGCAGGATTTTCATGAGTCTCTTCATTTCATCCCGTCGTCATCGCGGTGTCATCCCGGAGGAATATTGTTCTGCTCTTGGCACGTGGAAAACCTTCTAGCAAAAGTGCTCCTGCAACGGCTTGGTCGCTGCCTCAAAAACCTCAGGGTTTCCACGGTGCTCGAAGTTTTGGAAAGCCCGGCTCAGCCGAGGTTGGAACAGTCTTGGACGGATACTCGCTGAAATGAAATCAGCCTTTGCGGTTCAACTCACCTCAAAACGCCTGGCCGACGCTCAAGTGAAATTCAAAACGCTTCTCATCGAAGCGTTGTTTGTTCAGCTTCCAGGCGAAATCGAGGCGGCCGGGGCCGATCGGGGTGTTGTAACGCACCCCCCAGCCGCTGGCGTAATGCAGCTCATTCAGGGGAAAAGCTGCGCTGGCGCGTTTGACATTGCCGGCATCCAGGAACCAGACCAGGCCCCAGTCTTTCCACACCTGCAAACGCAACTCGGCGCTGCCCTCGACCAGACTACGGCCGCCGGCCACGATTCCGTTCGCGGTGCGCGGCCCGAGTTCCAGACGCCGCCAGCCGCGCACGGAGGAACTGCCGCCGGCATAGTAAAGCTCATCGGGCACGTCGGCATCTGTCATGGTGGCCGGCAGATGCAGGCTGCCAATCACACCGTGCAGCGCCAGGACGGTTCCCGCGGCGAGCGGCAGATAACGGCGCAGATCGAGCGTGGCGCGCCAGTAGGGTTTGCGATCGAAAAAGAGATTGCCCCAGCGGATTTCGAGCGAGCGGAACGAGCCGCGTTTCGGCGAAAATAAAGGCTCGCTGTTGTTGCGCGACAGACCCAGCGTCAAAGCGGAACGGCCGCTGCGCGAGGTGATTCCCAGGGCGCTTTCGATTTCGGCCCGCTCGGCGCGATAGCGCAAATAGCCGTTGCTGAACGCGCCCAGCCGGCGCTGCACCAAAAACTCCGAACCCAGCAGCCGCAGGCTGAAAACCGTGCGGCCTTGCGAGCGCTCGCGTTGCCGCCAGAAATAAGGGCTGAGCTGCAGCGAGGTGGGCGCATCCGGCATGTGCGGCTGAAACAACGTGAGCTGCACGCGCAAGGGTTCGAGGTCGGAATGTTTCACTTCCGCCTGCAACCGGCGCGCGTCGCCGAGGAAATTCCGGCGCCGCCAGTTCACCGCGGCGCGCAGCTTGTCTTCCGTGCCCCAACCCGCGCCCAGCTTGAGCGTGCGGCGCGGTGCCTCCTTCACGCGAATCCCGACCGGCAGAACATCCTGACTGTCGGCCGCCGGCAGTGCGCGGATCTGCACGGACTGGAACAATTCCAGCAAGTAAATGCGCTGCTGCGATTCCATGAGCTTGCGCTGATTGAAGCGCTCGCCCTCTTTGAAGGTGAGTTCCTTGCGCACCACGCGGCCGGGATAGAAATGCAGGCCATCGATCTCCACCGCGCCGAAGCGCTGCCAGCGGCCGGGATCAATATGAAAAAGCAACTCGGCCGTGCGTTCATCCGAAGACAGCACCAGCTCGGGCTCGATGGCCGCAAAAGGATAGCCTTGATCGGCGAAGCGATTGAACAAGGCCTGGCGCGCGAGCCGCACCCTGGCTTCGTTGACGTGATCGCCGGGTTGCAAACCCAGTTCCTGCGGCAGGCTGGGCCAGAGATGGGTGAGATTGCTGGAGTCTTTCGGCATCAGCGTGACGCGGGTCAAATGCAGCGGCTCGTTTTCTGCAATGCGCACCCGAATGCGAATCTCCCGGTCGCGGTCATTCGCTGCGAGCTGATGATCGACGACCTGCGCACGATAGAAGCCGTGCAAGCGGTAGAATTTGGGGATGCGCAGCAGATCGAGCTGGAATTCGTAACTGTTGAACAGCGGCTCCTCGCCGCCGGGCAACAGCCGGCTGAGCCAGGAAGGGCCTTTGGTGGCCAACGCTTCGCGCAATTCGTCTTCTGAAACCTGGCGCACGCCCTCCAGCTCGAAGGCGGTGATGCGATAGTCATCCTGCGCCCGGGCGACGCCGTGCACTCCCAAACAAAGCAAGGCCAGGAACCACCAAGCGGAGGCTTTGCGCCAGGGTGCGAGTGCGCCGCCGCGGTCGGGCAGCCTGGGTTTGCATGACATTCTGAAGCGGAACAAGCAGCGTCTTTCCCTGACCGTGTGATTGAAGGAGAGGAAGGCAGGCAAGCAAGCAACGAGCTGCGTGGGCGCGCCTGTCACGGCGAGGCCGTGGCGCCGGCGGGAAACCGGCCCGTGAGAATTTCCGGCAAACGTGCAAAGAATTGTGAGCGCGCCATCACCACGCAGCCGGCCGCGCGTGCGGCCTGGGCCAGTTCGACTTCCACATGACTCAGAAAACCAATGACGCGATGGCCGGCGCTCAGGCCGGCCGACAACGCCGGCAAGGCAGCGGCCGGCAACTCTTCGAGATTGACGAGCAGCACGGCAGGCTGCTCCGGCAGGCGCGCAAGCAGGCCGCTGACCTCGCTGCAGATTTCCACCTCGACCGCAGCGGCCTGCGCCACTGCCTTGATCTTGCTGCGCAGGAACAAATCCTTGACCGCCGCCAGCACGCGCGGCGGCGCGGATGGTTCAATCTGTGGTGACATTCTCGCTCTGAATCGCTGCAATGACCTGGTCGTGCAGCCGGCCATGCGTCGCCACCAAACCTTGGCGATGGCGAACCTCGACGGCGGAGTAGCTCAACGCCTCCCCGCGCATGTCGGTCATCATCCCGCCGGCCGCGGTGAGAATCGCCGCCGGACCGCAACTGTCCCACATGTTGACTTTGGAACTCGGGTGAATGTAGACTTCACACTCGCCGGCGGCAATCAAGCCGCATTTCAAACCCACGCTGCCGGAATGCCGCATCTCGTGAATGCCCAGCCGCTGGCGCACGCGCTCGACGCGCGGATCGAAATGCGAGCGGCTGGCCACCATGCGCCAGCGGGTGGTGTCGCTGCGGTCGGAGACGCGCAGCGTTTGCATACCGCCCGGCGTGGCGAGCCAGGCGCCCAACCCCGGCGCGCCGAAGTAGACTTTCGTGGTGGCGGGTTGATACACGACACCCAGCGCCGGCCGGCCCGCCGCCACCATGCCGATCATGATCGAAAACTCGCCGTTGCGCGCGATGAACTCCTTGGTGCCGTCGAGCGGATCCACCACCCAGATCAACTCCCGGCCCAGCCGGCTCATGTCGTCTTGCGCTTCTTCCGAAAGCACGGCTTCGCCGGGAAAATGCCGGCGCAGTTGGGCAAGAATGATTTCATTCGCGGCATGATCCGCCGCGGTCACGGGATTGCCGGCCGACTTCCATTCGATTTCGACTTTGCCATCGTAATACTGCAGCGCCGCTGCGCCGGCTGCGACCGCGATCTCGCGCACGGTCTGCAACCGGCGATCCATCTCCGATGCTTGCATCGTCCTGTCCTTGCCAATAAAGTCAACTCCTGGAACGCCGGAGCAACTTGCTGCCCACTTTGTAGATGCCGCCCAGCATGCTGCCGAGCAGACCCGAGACTTCGAGCAGCGGGCGCTCGACGCGCTGGCGAATCATGCGCTCGAAATCATGAATGTCGCGCGCCGTGTCGCGAATCGAGCTGACGGCGTCGCGCAACCGGGGCATCTCGCGTTCGACATTTCGGACAATGCTACGCACATCGGCGCTGATTTGCGTGACGTCGTGCATCAAAGACGGCAGGTGCATGCGCGTGGTTTCGGCGAGCTTTTCCAACTCCTGCACCAGCCGGCGCACGCGCAACAGGGCGGCCACGCTCGCCACCGCCACACCGATCATGCAAACCGCAATCGTGGCCACGCTCACGGTCAGAATCAAATCCATGCCAACCTCGCCTTTGATTGGTGCACCAGCAGGGCGCTCAACTCAGATTTTCCTCGCCGGCGGCGCCGGTCTCGCTGCCGGGTTTGTCTTTGCGGCCGAAGCGCTTCTTGCCCTCGTCGATGATGTTTTGCGCCTGCGCCTTCACGTCCGCCAAACGGCTTTCGGCTTCGCCGGAAAGCGTGTTGACTTTTTGTTTGCCCATCGCAATCAATTGGTCCGCCTTGGCGCGGGCTTCGCGCAATTTGGCGTCCGCCTGCTGGCGCAGCAACTCCGCCTGCTGCTTGCCCTCGTCAACGATCTTGGCGGCGCGTTCCTTCATGTCACCCAAATAGGCATCGGCGTCATCATACAGCTCGCGTGATTTGCGCTTCAAATCCTCCCGCGTCTCCCGGCCGGTCTTGGGAGCATAAAGCAATGCCAGCGCCGCGCCGATCAGGCCGCCGGCGAGCAGGCCTTTCAAAAAGCCACGATTCTCAGACATGGGGTCTCCTTTCCGTCTGCTAGTGTCATGAGTCAATACAACGATGGTTCTCAATATGATTCTCTTGAGTAGCCTTCAATGTCAACCTCGCAACCCCTCACCCGTACACGGCTGCAACTCCTCCGCGTTTTGAGAACCCGCGGGCAGAGGGCTCGGCGTCTGCTTGCGGCCGGCCCAGCCGCAGCTATTTTGCGGCAACCGCCTTTTGCACCTCGTCGGCAATGACATTCCTTAACACCTTCGCCAGGCTGGCAGCAGGTTTTTCATCTTGCATTGTCCGGCGTAAGGCCTCATTGATGAGCAAATAATAGGCCTTCTTTTCCTTCTGCCCACGCCGCTGGAAGTGCTTGACAATATCGGCATCGAGCGGAATCATTCTTTGCGTTACAGATACGCGAAAGAACTTGCCACGTACGCCATTCGAAAAATTGTATGCGGGGCGTACAGGTTTTTTCTTACCACTAGCCTGCTTCTTCATATCATTCAATCATTTTCAAAAAATCATCTTCTGAAATGACTTTCACCCCCAACTCCCGCGCCTTGTCGAGCTTCGAGCCGGCGCCCGGCCCGGCTACCACATAATCGGTTTTCTTGCTCACCGAACCCGAGGCGCGGCCGCCGCGTTCATCCACCATGCGTTCGGCCTCGTCGCGCGTGAATTTTTCCAGCGCGCCGGTGAACACAAACGTCTTGCCGGCAAAGTTGGGATCCGCCGCTTTCGGCTTGGCGCTGGCGCGAATCTTCACCCCGCCCTTTTGCAGGCGTTGAATGGTGGCGAGGTTTTTCTTTTCCCGGAAAAAACTCGAAACGCTTTCCGCCACTTGCGGACCGACTTCATGAATCTGCTGCAAACGCTCCGCCTCCGCTTGCTGCAACGCTTCCAAAGAACCGAACTCTTTTGCCAACACGCGCGCCATGTGTTCACCCACGTGGCGAATGCCGAGCGCATAAATGAAACGGTCGAGCGTCACCTCGCGGCTTTTGGCGATCGCCGCGATGATGTTCTGCGCCGATTTTTCCGCCATGCGCTCGAGGGCGGCGAGTTGTTGCGGCTGGAGAAAGTACAAATCTGCGCAGCTTTTCACAAGCCCTTTATCCACCAGTTGGTCGATCAGCTTCTCGCCCACGCCGTCGATGTTCATCGCCAGTTTCGAAGCAAAATGGCGAATGCCTTCTTTCAACTGCGCGGGACAACTGATGTTCTGACACCGATGCGCCACCTCGCCTTCCAACCGGATCACCGGCTCGCCGCACACCGGGCATTTGGTTGGGAATTTGAATTTTTTGGCGTTTTTCGGGCGTTTTTCCTTGATGACTTTGACGACTTCCGGAATGACATCCCCGGCGCGTTGGATAATCACCCAATCCTTGATTCTCACCTCGAGGCGCTCGATCTCGTCTTCGTTGTGCAGCGTGGCGCGACTCACGGTCACACCGCCGACTTTGATGGGCTGCATGATCGCCACCGGCGTGATCGTGCCGGTGCGGCCCACCTGCGCCTGAATGTCGAGGATCTGTGTGCTCTCCTGCTGCGCCTCGTATTTATAAGCCACCGCCCAGCGCGGACTGCGCGTGCGCATGCCGGCGGCGCGCTGCAAGGCAAACGAATTGACTTTGATCACCGAGCCGTCGATCTCGTACGGCAACGTCGGCCGCAATTGCCCGATGTGGCGATAATGCTGCAATACTTCCTCAACGCCGCGGCAGAGCTTGGGCAGATCATTGACTTTGAAGCCCCATTTCTTGAACATCTGCAACGCCTGCCACTGCGACTCGAACTCGAATCCCACCACCTGGCCGAGGCCGTAGACGAAAATGTCCAGCGGCCGCTCGGCCGTGAGTTTGGGATCGAGTTGCCGCAACGAACCGGAAGCCGAATTGCGTGGATTGATGAATGCCGGCTCACCTGCCTTGAGGCGCTGCTCGTTCAGCTTTTTGAATGCGGCAATCGGATAATACACTTCCCCACGCACTTCGAGACGCGCGGGAATCGGCGCTTGGTCGTTGCGCAAGCGCAGGGGAATGGATTTGATCGTCTTCAAATTTTGCGTGATGTTCTCGCCGGTGTAGCCGTCCCCGCGCGTGGAGCCGCTGATGAACAAGCCATTTTCATACACCAGCTCGACCGCGGTGCCGTCGAGTTTCGGTTCGACGGTGTATTCGATTTCATCGAGTTCGAGCAGCTTGCGCAAGCGCTGGTCGAAGTCGCGCACTTCCCCGTCGTCAAAGGCATTGTCGAGCGAGACCATGGGAATGGTGTGGGTCACAGTCTCGAACTCTTCCAGCGGCGCAGCGCCGACTCGCTGCGTCGGCGAGTCCGGCGTCACCAGTTCCGGATATTTGGCTTCGAGTTCCTGCAGCTTGCGGAACAGGCGATCATACTCGGCGTCGGTGATCTCGGGATCATCGAGCACGTAGTAACGATACGCATGATGGTTGAGCTGCTCGCGCAGCTTGGCGATTTCGGTTTGGGGTTGGGTCGCGGCCATGGTTCCTATGGATTCTTCGTTTGTCGTTCCCGTCTATAAGCCTGATTTTTGTCGAATGAAATCCCGCGCGGCTTTCATTGCCGACAACGCATTGCGAGCATCATCTAGTACACTGTTACTTCAAAAAATATATCCATCCCCTCTGTCATTCTGTAAGAATCTTGTGAAAATTCAAGCCAGATCACATGCGTCACAGGATTCCTGCTGAATGACACGATGAATAGCTTATAAGAACTAAGGTTACAATGCACTAGCGCGTTCATAAAGCACCCTGCCCTTTTCCATGACTTCTTGCATAAAAAAATCGCCCAATGCCAAGCGCTCGGCAATTTGCTCGGGCCGGCGCACCAATAAATCGAGCCCAAAGTGATAATCGATCGCATGCGCGATTTGAATGGCCTGCTCGACGTTGCGCAAGGGTGTGTCCATCACTACCAACAAATCCACATCGCTTTCCGGCCGCGGCCTGCCATAGGCATATGATCCAAAAAGAATGATCTTGTTCGGCTGAAATTTCTCTGCAATCTGCTGCGCCACCGCCCGAATGGCGGCTGCTGGAATGCGTCGGCGCTCGTTGACATTGGGCACTTTTATGGTTTTCATTGCTCACGCTCCTGCAGCTTGCGGAACAGGCGATCATACTCGGCGTCGGTGATCTCGGGATCATCGAGCGCGTAGTAACGATACGCGTGATGGTTGAGCTGCTCGCGCAGCTTGACGATTTCGGTTTGGGGTTGAGGGGAGGGCATGAGGGTAACAATGCGATTATTCAATTTCTGCTTTTGCGGCCGTTCGCATAAAGCCGCACGACAAATTCTTCACCTTCAAGAGCAAACTCCGGCTCGGTGCCGTTGTGCGCGCGCATCTGGCGAATCATGTTGGGAATGCCGCTGCCGAATTCTTCCATAAAGCCGAGGCGATTGAGAAACTGTGCGAGCAGGGGATTGCGTGATTCATGGTTATAAAAACGAATGCTCTCCAGCGTCATCGAATTGGGCAAACGGCCGGGGCTGCGGACTTCGAGATGGTTGTCGAAAAAGAACAGACGGATTTGATTGCCGGCAATGCTGTAGTCGCGATGGGCAACGGCATTGACCACCACCTCACGCACAACTTCCGGCGGGCAAAACGGTTGCTCGCGGCGCACAAAGCCTTCAATTTTGGTATACACGCCGTTATAAAGCCTGACGTAATCGTCGCATTGCTTCACCAGTTGCGGCAGGGTTCCCGCCATTTCTTGCGGATTCAGACGGTCGGCGGCGCTGTCGTTGCCCAGAAATCGCACGGCCGTAATCCGGCTCTGCGGCATGAAGCGCTGCGGCTCGCGGCCAAAAACGAGCAAACCGGCAACCGTCAATCTCTGCGTCTCATCCACCATGGTAGCGACACGCGTGCGCTCCAACAACAGTTCAACGGAGATGCCTGCTGCCGCGATCGGCTGGCGGGAAATTTTCTCGAAGTACTTTTGAAAGGCCTCATGATCCACCTCGGCCAGCGTCGTGCCCGCGACCGGCGTTTCGTCGAAATGATAAAGCCCGGATTGTTGCAGCATGCGTGCGCGCTGCTGCGGCGAAGCGAGCTGCTTGCTCGCCCCGGCGCGGACATAGCATTGGCCGCTGTTATTTTCATAAGGCGGGCCAGCGCGTTTTTCCACGCGCACGGCAATGACGGGAACGCTGTTGATGTCCACACGCTCGATCACGGGATAAAGCGCGGGCCGGCAATTGTCGCGCGAGATGTTGGCGAGGGCGTTCATCGTGGCATCCGCATCAGAGACGCCAATGATCTGTCCATCATCAGTTACGCCGACCAACAGGGTTCCGCCTGTCGTGTTCGCAAAGGCAATCAACTCACCGGCGGTATCGCTGCGTTGGGAAATGTCACGCTTGAACTCCACCGTCTGGCCTTCACCGGCAGCGATCATGTTGTGGATGTCATCGGCTGTGAGAGGCATTTTTCTATTCCATGATTAAAATTGATTCATACGATCAAGTCGCGCCCAGATTCACCGGTGCGGCGCGATCAAAATATAACACCATTTAACATGCAGTCGCAAGCGAAAGTCCGGGAACGGCTTGCCACCGCCCGGGCGCTGCGAGCGCCCGGGCGGTAGAGGGCGATTTTCCAAAAAATTTTCGAGGCAGGCTCGCATTCGCTCGCCTGCCTATCAGAGTAACAGATGGTCAGAGTTTCAGAGTATCAAAAGCAGACTGGGCGCAGACCACCCGAAAACCGTTGTTGTTCCATTGGTTGTCGGGATTGTTGTTGTTGCGAGCCACGCAGCGCAGATTCTCAGGATTGTTGTTCCACGCCCCGCCTCGCAGCGCGCGCGCATCTATCACAGCCCTTCTCCGCCTGGCCAGCGGCCAAGTCCTTGCACGAAACGCAAAAAACAACATGAAAGCTGCCTAGACGGCCGCCGGCGCACCGGGATTCTTGATCCAGCCGCCGAGCAGCCGGCCCATTTCATTCATCAGCAGGCTGCCGTGCTCATACGCCTTCAGATTGATGAAGCGCATTTCATAACTGAGGCGAAACAGCAGCCGCAGCTTGGCCAGCGCCTCATCCGCTCGTTTCAGCAACGGCAGTTTGTCGCGGCGCAGGTTTGCCACCGTGGTCAGCTCGATGAATTCCAGGCTGTTGTTTTCCAGTTTGGCCGCCACGCTGAAGCGGTAGCTCTTGGGGAACTTGCCGGTGTGTTGCAGCAGCCATTTGGAAAAGTCATACCCGCGTTTGATCACCAGGAATTCGGACGTTGCCATGCGTGCCTCCGCTTTTGAGAACACCGCCCGCGTGGCGGCAAGGCGTGAATTCTCAAAAAAATTTTCGGACCCCGCTGCGCGGGGTCTGTTCAGAGTGACAGATGGTCAGAGTGTCAGAGTATCAAAAGCAGACTGGGCGCAGACCACCCGAAAACCGCCGTCGTCCCATCGGCTGCCGGGATCGTCGTTGCCGCGAGCCACGCAGCGCAGAAGCCCAGGATGGAGGCCCCACACCCCGCCCCGCAGCGCGCGCGCATCTGAAGATGGGGCATATTTGTTCCCCATCCATTCCCACACATTGCCGGCCATGTCCTGCAATCCTTCCGGCGTGGCTCCGGCTGGGTAAGCGCCCACCGGCGTGGTCTGGCCGACTTTCTTGGCGTAATTCGCGCGCGTCTCGTCCGGGTCATCATCGCCCCACGGGTATTTTCGCTGGCCGCCGCCTGCCGCCCATTCCCACTCTTCCTCTGCCGGCAGACGATAGATGATCGTTTCTTTTTGCCCCTTGCTGTTTGCTTTTTGCAGTGCAGAAAGCCAGTGGCAATAGGCCATGGCCGCGTACCAGTTCACGCCCACCACCGGCTGGTCATCGCCATTGAAGCGCTTGTCATCATCATATCTTGAAACCAGCTTTTGCGCCCATTGGTCAGGGTTTTTGTCGAGATATCCGATTAAGTCTTCTGCTTTTTTCGGGTTCGTAAGCAGGCTTTGAGCGAAGGCTTTCATTGGCAAAAGCTGTAGTGCCTCTGCCATGCCTTTTTCTGCGCGCAGATAAGCAATGAACCGCCGGTAGAGCTTGTTGGTCACCGGGTATTTGGCAAAATAAAGCTCCGGCACCGTGACTTCCTGTTTGGTCACCGAGAAACGATATTTGCCGCCGGGAATGCGGATGTACTCGGCTTCCAGTTCGAGGGGGTTGCGCCAGCTTCGTTCCAAACCCGGGCCGGCGGCGGCCGCAACCGCGGGCCGGTAGAGCTTCCATTCGATCAAAATCTCTTCGGCCTTTTGCAGCAGCCGTTGGCGGCCTTCGTCTTTTTTTCCTTTGCGCTGCTTTTCCCGCTCCCACACTTTCTTCACCAGCGCTTGCGCCGCCTCTGAGGCGATCAAACGCAAACACAGCAGGGCATTGTAGCCCTGCTGCCAGTTCACCTGGGCATTGCCCAAAAAGCTTTCAAACGCGGTGACCGGTTTCTGCCGCGCCTCCTTGAGAACCTGCTCCAACAGCGGCGGAAATCCGGCGGCGTTGTGGGGATGCGGCAAAAAACAGCGGAAGAAATCATCAAAGATGACGGGAGTGGGCAAACTCAGGCTGAACAGCACGGTTTCGCGCCACCAATCGTCGGTGAAATGATCCACCAGGGTTTGCGCCAGGGCCGGCTCGCGGTGAATGCGCTCAGCCAGCTCACCGCCGGCCAGGTATTCACAAAACGAGCGGTGGCGAAAGACCGCGGCCTCGTTGCCGAATTTGTGCAACAGCCCGGCGCGCTCCACCAGATGGCCGGCAAAATCCCGCGCCGACACTTTGGGGTCGATGGCCTGCAGACGCTCTTTGATTTTCTCTTCGAGTTCCGCGAGGGCCAGCTCGGTCTTGCGTTCCTGCTGCAGCCACCAGCACAGCGGCCGCAGCACACTTTTGGCGTCGTTGGCAGGCAGCGGCGGGGGCAGGTCTTTTTCACGGTCGCGGTCGCGATAGTCGAGCAGATAGTCGATGCACTTTTCGTAAAGGTCCGCCCGCTTGGGCGGCAGGTTGTGATATTCTTTCCACAAGATGGCCATGATTTGCAGCAGCACGGGCGCGCCCGCCATTTTGCGCAGGTTCTCGTTCTCCTCCTGGTTGAGAAATCTTTGAATCGCGGCGGCAACCTGGTCAGCCTGTTCCTGCAACTCTCGTTGTTGCGCGCCGGCGCTCAAATCCGCGGCCTCGAGCTTTTCACCATAAACCGCGGCGAACCACTTGCGCAGAAACACGGCCTGCTGCTCACCGTTCAAATCGAGCACATTGGCGCGCAGATGATCCGTATGCAGCTCGATGATTTCCTTTTTGCCGTAGCCAACGTGGCCATAGCCGGTGCGGCGCGAGGTGACGACGAATTGCGAATGGTCGAAGTAGTCGGCCGCGTGATCGATCCACTCGCACACACGTTTACGCTTTGCAAGCTCGCCAATTTCATCCAGGCCGTCGAGCATCACCAAGGCGCCGCGGCGATGCAGCCAGTTGTCGAATTGCTGCGGACTCACCGGGCGATTGCTTTGCGTCGCCCAGGCGCTCAGGGCTTCACAAAACGGTTTGGCGGGATCGACTTTGCGCAGCGGCAAAAGAATGGGGAGCAGCGGTTTTTGCAGACCGAGATTGCGCCGGCCTGCCTCATCGAGGCAGCACATGGCATAGTATTTCAGCAACGTGGTCTTGCCGGAGCCGGGCTCGCCGGTGATCAGCAACAGACGATTTTTGCGGCGGGCGGCCTGCAACACTTTTTCAGGTGAAAGATGAAAGCCGTTTTCAATTTCGTTGATCTCACGCATGCCGCCGGTGCGTGACTCCTCCGTCAAGTTGAGCGAGACGAAAACCTCCAGCGTGCGCACTTGCAAATTCGCGCTGGATTGAAAACCGAACAGCCGGATAGTGTCGTGCTCGTTATGCACACCCTGCAAATAGCGGCGCTCGATCTCGTCTTCCGCTTCGAATTGGATTTCTTTATCGAATTCGCGTTCGACTATTTTTTCTTCGCGCTTGGTTTTGCCGGCCACTTCCGGCGCTTTTTTCTCGCCGCGGCGGGCCAGCAGCCAGGCTGCCAATGCCGTGAGCAAAGCCCCGACGATCGCACCGAGCAATGCCGTCAACGCCGGGTTTCGCTCAAACCATGAAGCTGAGTCTGGCACAGCGGATTGGGCCTGCTTGATCGTCGTATCCACCGCTACCACTGCTGATTTGGCGGTTGAATCGAGTGGCGCCGGCGAGGGGCGAGATCGCGCCAGGAGGGGAAAAACAAGCAAAAAGAAAAGGAGAAAGCGGGAGGAGGCTCTCATAGAATTCCCACGGTTTTATCAAGGCTGGGACTGAAGAAACTCCAACAACGCCACGGCATTGTTATGCTTTTCATCTTTTGCGCTGTAGAGCAACGTCACCGCGCCGGCGCGGGCATGTAGGCGCAGCAGGGCCAGCAATTCCGGCTGGCGACGCAACTCGGCGAAATAGCGCTTTTTGAACGCGCCCCATTTCGCCGGTTCATGGCCGAACCATTTGCGCAATTCATCGCTCGGCGCGATTTCTTTGAGCCAGAGGTCGATGGGCGCGCTGTCTTTCTTCATGCCGCGCGGCCACAACCGGTCGACGAGAATGCGAAAGCCGTCGTCCGCTGCCGGCGCGTCGTAGATTCGCTTTACTTTGATCAGCATTTTCATGGTTGCGGTGGCCAGCCTGCCAGGATCATCGGCAGCGGCTTCAACTCCCGCCGCAGAGGATCGAGCGCCAGGCCCAATGCAGTGAGGGTGAATTCACCGAGCAAATTGCAGTCACCCATTTCTCCGAAGATCACATCTGCGCCGCCAACTCGATTGCGATACTTGAAAAACGCGCCGCCTCTCTTGCGGACAATTTTGCTGCCCTCTGCAAGCCGAAAGGTTTGCTCGCCAATCGGCTTGATCTGCAAGCGCTTCAAGATGCGTTTGGGAACCACGGAGCAAATCGCGCCCGAGTCGAGGAGAAACTCGAGCTTTTCCGTGATTTTGGGATTTGCCGGATTGCCGACTTCGATTTCGAGGACTGTGAGACCCATGATCACCTCTTTTCAGAAGGTTTTTCCGGCATCAAATATTTCTCGATCTTGATGATCGCGTCCAGAATATGCTGAAGAAAAATCCCTTCATCACGCTTCATAAATCACCTTGAGTTCGCGCAGAAGGCTTTCGCGCAGGTAAGGGCTGATCGCCATCTCTGTCAATAAATCTACTTTTCTGCCGAGTGCTTCCGACATCTCCCGTTCCAATCTTACAAGGTTGAGGAAACTTTTGGGCTTGGAGAAATAAACGACCAAATCAATGTCACTTTGCTCAGATGCTTCTCCGCGCGCCATTGAGCCGAAAACGCCGATTTTGGCGACGTCGTTTTTTTGACAAATTTCGATCAATTTGTCGGTGTCAAATGGAAAGGTCATCGTCTCATGCTCCAGTTCAAATTCTCTTTTCATGTCTGCGGTGCTATGCTGCGTTGCGCCAAGCTCGATTGGGATTCCCGTCGCCTTAATGATCAAATCAGCTCGGGTTGTTTGGAAACACGCGGCTTTACGGGTGGCAATCGAATCCCTAAATCTGTTAGAATGCCGTTCACAGACAAGTCTTCATCAAGCGCCGGCCAATGAAAACCAACGCCAACCGGATCCACTATCATGTCCGCAACTTGCTCGGGCGTGGCTTGCGCCAGAGTTTTCGAGACTTTGGCGAGGTTACAGGTAACCGGGATACCATTGACCTTGAAGGAAAGCGAATAACCTTGCAAAGCCACTTCGCTTACGTCATACAGTTTTTCCATGCTTACGCTCCTGAAATTTGTTCCACGCCTCGACGATCAAATCAAAGTGCTCGTAGATGATTTTTTTGATTTCACGCATGTCGCGAGGCGAGGCATTTAACGCATATTCAATCCGCAGATTGAAATCTTCAACCTCTAACCAAAACTTGCAACGAATTTCCGCTTTGGCGCAATGAACATGAATCGGCTCATTACCCTCATTGGCAAAAAAATAGAGCCGCCAGCCCAGAATCTGCATTATAGTTGGCATGGTATTATCCCTTGATACACCCCAACGGCCGCAACTGCGCCACCTTTTTCGAGATGCCGGCGTAGTGGCAGGTATCCACCACGTCCGTCACGTCTTTGTAGGCTTCGGGAATTTCTTCGTCGATCGTGCCGCGGCTCGCGCCCATCACGTGAATGCCCTGCTCCGCCAATTCTTTTGCGATGTTGCGGCCGTGCGCGGTTTTCTTAGCCTTGTGGCGGCTCATGGCGCGGCCTGCGCCGTGGCAAGTCGAGCCGAAGGTTTGTTCCATTGCGCCCTCCGCGCCGACGAGAACGTACGAATAGCGGCCCATGTCGCCGGGAATCAAGACCGGCTGGCCGACTTCGCGGTAAGCCTCCGGAATGTGCGCATGTCCCGGCGCGAACGCCCGCGTTGCGCCTTTGCGATGCACACAGACTTTCACCGGCATGCCGGCAAAGAGGTGATCTTCGAATTTGGCGATGTTGTGCGCGACTTCATAAACCGTGCGCAGGCCGATGTACTTGGGTGCTTTGTTGATCGCCTTCGCAAACGCCTCGCGCGTCCAATGCGCGATCATCTGGCGATTGGCAAACGCGAAATTGATGGCGCAGCGCATCGCGCCGAGATAGTCTTGTCCCTCCGGCGAAGTGATCGGCGCGCAACACAACTGGCGGTCGGGCAGGGTGATGCCGTACTTGTGCACGGCGCTGTTCATCACGCCGAGATAATCATCACACACCTGATGGCCGAAGCCGCGCGAGCCGCAATGAATGATCACCGTGATCTGATTTTGAAACAAACCCAGCGCCGCCGCCGCCTTGGCGTTGAAAATCTGCGCGACATAGCCGACTTCGAGAAAGTGATTGCCGCTGCCCAGCGTGCCGAGCTGCGGCCGGCCGCGCTCACTCGCGCGCTTGGAAATCTTGTCGGGCAGCGCGCCCGGCATCAAGCCGTTTTCTTCGATGAACTCGAGATCATCGGGTTCGCTGTAGCCGTTCTTGATGGCCCACTGCGCGCCCTTGGTCATAATCTGTTCCAACTCATTCTGCGCGAGCTTGACTTTGCCTTCCGAACCGACGCCGGTCGGCACGTGATGAAACAGGGCTTTGACCAGCTCTTGCATCTTCGGCTTGACTTCATCTAGGGTCAGTTCCGAAGCCATCAGGCGGACGCCGCAATTCGAAACGACAAAGCCGTTGGCGATGAAATTATGATCCCGGTGCGCAACCGTGAAATCATAAACTTCTTCGTGGAACGGAATTGCTTCGAGCCGGATGATCCGGCTCCACACCATACCGCTTTCGCCGAGGCCGCGCGTCGCCTCGTTGCGGAATTCGTCGAACGTTACAAACGAATCTCCAATGCGCGCCGGCGTGACCCGGCCTTCATACAACGATCGTTCGAGAAAACGGCGATTGACGTGATCGCCGGTGAGAATTTCGTAGATTTCCTGTGGCGCAGCGCCGGCATGCCGCATTGCCGTGGCGGTTTCAGCGGCCGCTTCACGCATGCCCACGATGCCCGCTTTGTTTTTGAGATAGGCAACTGCCACATTTGCCAGCACACGGCGCTTGCGGTTGAATTCAAAACCGATGCTGCCCCACAAATAAAGCAGGCTTTCGGTTTGCGAAGAAAAAACCAGCCGCAGACGATGTGAAACGCTGCCATCGGCATTCTTCTGTTCCTGGCGCGAGCTGATGGTGTTGGTCACGACACCAAAGCCTTGCAACAACCGGCTCAGATCTTCGAGAAAAGCGCGGCCGCTGGCAAGGTTGTTTTCACGCTTGTTCATCGACAACATTGGCGTCATGAAATTGTGATTGCGCTCTGCGAAGGCGCGCGGCAAGGAAAGTTCGGCGCCGAAGAAGGCCGCCAGGAAAAGCCTTTGCTGCCAGCGCCGCGCTGCAAAGAGCCAGGCCGGCAGTTGATAATCTTGCGAGGCTTTGTTCCCCACCGGCGCGCCCAGCGCTGCCAGCAAGGCGGCAAAACTGCTGCTCACGACTTTGAAGGCATATTCACGCCGTTCGAATTCATACTCGTCATAAGCCGTCGTCATGCGATGGCGGCGCTCGCGCGCATAGACGCGAGACGGTGTGAAGCCCAGCACCGCGACTTCGGCGCGCATCGTTTCCAAATCCTCGGGCTCACCGTAAAACCAGGTCGTGCCCTTGCCTTTGCCGCCGGAGAAATAAATCGTACCATCGCCAAAAACATAGCCGAGCAATTTGAGCAAATGCGGCAGTTGTGGCGCAGCAAGCCGCAGCGGCAAAAGCTCGCATGTCTTGAGCTGTTTCAGAATTTGGGCCAGCGCATTGCCGCTGGCGCCTTTGTCATGGATTGCGAGTACGGCGGTAATGTTTGCTTCCGAAACAAGAATTTTGTCATCAGGCGTTTCGTAGGGCACGCCCTCGAACGGATAGCGCGCGATGCGGTCACCCACTTGCAAACGGCGCAATTCGATCATGCCATCCGGCGTCCAAAACGGGTGATCGGCCGTGGCGATGATTTCCCCGCCCGCCTCGCTGGTGAGACGATACACCGTCGTGTGCGGACTGCGCTTGAGATAACCCACGATTTCAGTCTCAGCATCGCGGCCGTCTGCGAAATTCTGACAACGCAAACTCGAACGCTGCCAACCATCTTCCATTTCGGCGATGGTGCGCGTGTAACCCAGCGCCGACAACACCCGCGCGTCGCCCGCAAGGCAATTGATATCATATCCAACTCCGCCGGGCGAGATCACGCCGGAGTCGACATCGAACGCCGCCACGCCGCCGATGGGAAAGCCGTAGCCCCAGTGCATATCCGGCATGGCGAGCGAATAACCGACGATGCCCGGCAAATGCGCCACGTTCATGGCCTGCTGCGGCGCATTGTCGGCGAGAATGTGCTTGAGCATTTTCTCCGCGGCATAGACGCGCGCCGGCACCAGCATCTTGCCTTGTTGCGGAATCTCCCAGAGATAGTCGGAGATTTTCTTGAGTTTGATTTCAGACATGATGACACCGCCTGACCAGAACTGGTTCGTGAGGAGGTGAGCGAAGGAACTCGATGCGGCGGGAATATAGCGAGAAAAAAGCGCGAGATCAAACGTGAAAATGCCGTGTCAACGAGCGGCTGGATAGCGTGACAGAAAACAGCCATGACCAGCGGCGATGGCGTGGCACTGCCGCGCGGCAGGGCAGAATTCATGCTGACCAACGCCACCGTGTCACCGCTGCCAAAATGCGGCAGCGCTGTGGCGTCCAGAGAATAAAAAAAAGCGGCTGAGCATGCGCCCAGCCGCTTGATATGTCAAACCCTCCTGGAAGCTATTTCTTCCCGGCGCGGCCATTTGGCCTTATTTCATCAAGACCATCTTGCGGACGGCCTTGAAGTCACCGGCTTGAATCCGGTAGAAGTACGTTCCGGAAGGCAAGCCTTGCGCGTCGAAGGTGAAAGAGTGCCGGCCGGCATTGAAGGCGCCGGAGGCGACCAGCGCGACTTCGCGGCCCTGGGCATCGAACACCTTGAGCGTCACGATCTCCGGCGACACCAGATCAAAGGAGATCGTGGTCGAGGGGTTGAAGGGATTCGGATAATTCTGCGACAGCGCATACGACTGGATCACTTGCGGCACGTCATCATTGACATCGGTGATCGGCGGATCCGGGAAGGCCAGCATCTGGCCGCTCGGCAACGCCGCCATCAACAACAAGCCGGCGCCGCTGCGATTGGCCTGACGATCCAGGAAGCCGGAAGCATACACCACCGCCGACTGGCCGCCATAGCGCGCGAGATTGGCGATGAACCGCACCAACGGCGTGCCGTTATCCGGATCGGTCAGATCGAGGAAGTAGTCGGCTGCCGGCACGGAAAGATAGCCGGAAATGTCGCCGTATACCAGGTCATCCACGAGTTTGCCCACACCCACCGCCACGACGTCGACTCTGGGCGCGTCGGTGGAGCCATGCACCACGACGAGATCGATATTGCCGGGCGCAGAGCCGGTCTTACGAATGCCGTCGTAGAGGAACAGGGTGAAGCCGGTATCCCGGCCTTCGGGATTGGCCGCGAACTTCGTTGGATCCAGCACGCCGCTGGCGATCGCAACGTAGGTCTCGCCCGGCTGCAACGTCACGGTGAAGGTCTTGAGCGCTTCATTTACCGAGGTGCTGGTGCTGGGTGCCACCGCGATGCTGAGCGGCACGCCTGCCGGCGCATCGATGAAGGGCGTGGCGCGGCGGAAGCTGAAGTTATCGAGCAAGAGACCGCCATTGAGATACACGTCAACGCGCGCAGCCGCAGCGTCGGCGGAGTTGTGAATCACTTGCAGCCGCGCCGTGGTCAACTGCGGCAGCTCCACCACGGTGCCGTTGGCCAGCACGGCGATCAGCCCGAAAGCTTTGCCGTTCTGATTGGCGGCGGGATTCAGGAAGCCGGAAGCCAGCACGGCCAGCGAGGAGCCGGCGAGGCCGCTCAAATCCGCCTGGAAAGCCGCGACGAGGGTGCTGTTGTCCCCGCCCGGGGTGATATCGAGCGTGTACTTGCCGGCCGGCACGGAGAGGTAGCCGGTCAGGTCGCCATACTTGGCGTTGTCCACCAGCGTGGCCACACCGCGTGCGATGACATCAACCGTGGGCGCATCCGTGGCGCCGTGCAGTGCAAAGAAATCCACCTGATTGGGGTTGTTCGACTTTTCACGCGCAGCGGCTTGGGTGAAGAGGGTGAAGCCGATGCTCACGCCGTCGGGATTGGCCGCGAACTTGGTCGGATCCAGCACGCCGTTGGCAACCGCGATGTAGGATTTGCCCGCTGCGAGTGTCACTTCGAAAGTCGCCAACGCTTCGGCGACGGAGGCGCTGGTGCCGGGCGCGACCGCAATGCTGAGCGGCACGTCCGCCGGCACCTCGACGAAGGGCGTGGCGGTGCGGAAGGCAAAATCATTCAACAGCAAGCTGCCGTTCACATAGACATCGACTTTCTCGGCCGCGGGATCAGCCGCATTGTGAATCACCTGCAAACGCGCCTTGTCGCTCAGGACCGGTAATTCGATTACCGTGCCATTGGCCAGCACGGCGATCAATCCGAAGCCCTTGCCGTTCTGGTTGGCGGCGGGATTGAGGAAGCCGGAGGCGAGCACAGCCGCCGAGCCGCCCGCCAAGCCGCTGAGATCAGCGACAAAAGAGGCAACGATGGTTGCGTTGTCGTTGCCGGGCGTGAGGTCGAGCGTGTAGGAAGCGGGCGGAACCGAGAGATACCCGGTGACGTCGCCATACTTGGCATTGTCCACCAGCGTGGCAACACCGCGCGCGATCACATCGACGGTGGGCGCGTCGGTGGCGCCGTGCACCGCGAAGAAATCGACATTGCCGGCGGCGGTGGCCTGCTCGCGCGCCTCAGCCTTGGTAAACAGGGTGAAGCCGATGTTCACGCCGTCGGGATTGGCGGCGAATTGCGCGGGCGCAAGCACACCGTTGGCGATGGCGATGTAGGACTTGCCGATTTCCAACGTCACGTTGAAGGTGGCCAGCGCCTCCGCGACGGAACTGCTGGTGCCGGGCGCGACTGCGATGCTGAGCGGCACGTTCGCCGGCACCTCGACGAAGGGCGTGGCAGTGCGGAAAGCAAAATCATTCAACAGCAGGCCGCCATTCACATAGACATCCACACTGGCAGCGGCCGGATCAGCAGCATTGTGAATCACCTGCAGCCGGGCATTGCCGACCCGGGGAAACTCGACGACCGTGCCGTTGGCGAGCGCCGCGATCAAGGTGAAGGCTTTGCCGTTCTGATTCACGGCGGGATTGAGGAAGCCCGAGGCCAACACCACGGCCGAGCCGCCCGCCAAACCGCTGAGATCAGCGCTGAAGGAAGCAACAACATTCGAATTGTCGAAGCCGGGCGTCACATCCAAAGTGTACTTGCCGGGTGGCACCGAAAGATAACCGGTCAAATCACCATACTTCGCATTATCAACCAAGGTGGCGACACCGCGCGCGATCACGTCCACGGTTGGCGCATCGGTGGCGCCGTGCACCGCGAAGAAATCGACGTTGCCGGCGGCAGTTGCCTGCTCACGCGCTTCGGCTTTGGTGAAAAGCGTGAAACCGATGCTCAAACTGTCGGGATTGGGAGAGAACTGGCCGGGATTCAGTACGCCGTTGGCAATCGCCACATAGGTCTTGCCGTTCTCCAGCGTCACATTGAAAGTGGCGAGCGCCTGCGACACGGAGGTGCTGGTTCCCGGTGCAACGGCGATGCTGAGCGGCACGCCCGCCGGGACATCCACGAACGGCGTGGCCGTGCGAAATGCAAAGTCGTTCAGCAGCAGACTGCCGTTCACATAGACATCGACCTTCGCCGCCGCGGGATCAGCGGCATTGTGAATCACCTGCAACCGTGCGGTGCCGATTTGCGGAAACGCGACCACTGCGCCGTTCGGCAACGCGGCATACAAACCGAAGGCGGCACCGTTCTGGTTGGCAGCGGGATTCAAGAAGCCGGAGGCGAACACCACTGCCGCGCCGCCCGCCAAGCCGCTCAAGTCGGCATTGAAGGAAGCCACGACCGTGCTGTTATCGCTGCCGGGCGTGACGTCGAGCGTATAAGCCGCGGGCGGCACGCCGAGATAGCCGGTCACATCGCCGTACTTGGCATTGTCGACCAACGTGGCCACGCCGCGGGCAATCACGTCCACCGTGGGCGCATCAGTGGCACCGTGCACCGCGCGGAACTCGACCTTGGCCGGATCCTGCGCGCTTTCGCGCATGCCATTGCGCAGGAACAAGGTGAAATTGGTGTTGCCGCCGTCGGGATTGGCAGCGAAGCCAGAGGCATCCAGCACACCATTGGCAATCGCGACGTAAGTTTCACCGGCGTTCAGCGTCACGGTGAAGTTCTTGAGCGCCTGCGCCGCCGAGGTACTGTTGCCCGGCGCCACCGCGATCTGAATCGGCGTTCCCGCCGGCGCATCGATGTACGGCGTGGCGGTACGGAACGCGAAATTGTCCAGCAAAATGTGGCCATTGAGATACACGTCAACGCTGGCAGCGGCGGGATCAGCGGCGTTGTGAATCACCTGCAGCCGCGCGGTCTGGCTCAGCGCTGCGCTCGTCATGGTCACGAGGGAGAAGATCGCCAACAACCCAGACTTGCTCCACTTCTTCATGTTCTCTCCTATAAGACTTAGGAATGAATGGATTGGAATAAAACACGGACGGAGCGAGCGGAAATGGAACCGAGGAGTTGCTCGCCCTGCTGCAACACACTACGCCCATGCCTGGCATTACCCTGCCGCACGCCGCAATTTCTTCAGGAATCAGGCCAATGACGCAGCCTGCCATCGTGACGCGGAGGGGTGAACAGGCCGCCCGGCGCGCGCCACACATGGAATTTGCTTGCAAGTGAGAAGGAGTTTCCTAGACTGGGGCGAGACAGGAATTCGGACGAACATGCAGACCATGAGCGACAGTCCCGATCGACAACTCATCACCGCTCTCCACGCCGATGATGCCCGCGCCTTCCGCGCGCTCTACGATTCCTATTATGAGCCGCTTTATCGTTTTCTCTGGCGCAAAACGCGCGACCGGGAAACCGCCCTGGATTTGATTCAAGAATTATTCACTCGAATATGGCACAAACGGCGGACGCTGGCGGCGGACAAACCGCTGCGGCCGCTGCTCTATCGCATCGCCAACAATCTGGCCATCGACCATCTGCGCCGCAAAACCGTGCGGCAAAGCACGGTTCCCGAAGCAGAGGCGGAGGCTATAGCCGACACCTCCGCCCATCCGGAAGACCGGGAGTTGCAGGGCGAATTCGAGCGCGCCCTGCAGCAGCTCCCGGAAGGCCAGCGCCAGGTGTTCACGCTCAGCCGCTTCGAAGGCTTGAAATATGCGGAGATTGCCGCGCTGCTGGAGATTTCGGTCAAGGCCGTGGAAAAACGCATGTCCCTGGCGCTCAAAACACTGCGGCAAAATCTCGCCCACCTGCTCACCCTGGTGCTCGGCGTAAAAATAGTGAAAACGTGGGTAGAGTTTTTTTCGGCTCATTCGTAGTATCGAATAACAGAAAAGAACCGAAATCCGTTCGAGACCATGTTGACCAATGAGCATAATTGACTACAACAAACTGATCTCTCTCCACTTGAGCGGCGAGATTTCGCGTGAAGACGAGCAGGCCCTGCAGCAGTGGCTGGCGGCCGCGCCCGAAAATCGCGCGGTCTTCGCCAAGTTGGAGAAGATATGGCGCGCTTATCAACCGCGCGAGCCGGACGACATCCCGGACCGCGAGTTGGTATGGTCGCGCCTCGAGCACAGCCTGCAACTTCAACCGGCGGCGCAGCCACCGGCCTTGCTGCACGCGGATCATCCTGTGACCAGGAAATCCTGGTTCAGTGACAACTATTTCCGCGCCGGCCTGCTCGCTGCCGCTGCAGCGGCCTTGTTTTTCGTTTACACGACGCTGCAATCGCCCGCGACCTGGCAAACGCATGCCACGGGCTACGCACAAACAGAAACTCTCGAGCTGCCCGATCATTCGCTGGTTCGCCTCAACGCCGGCAGTGAGATTCGATTTGCGCGAGAGTTCGCGGACTCCGTGCGGCTGGTGGCGTTGCAGGGCGAGGCCTTTTTCGAAGTCGTGCCGGGAACGCGGCCGTTCGTGGTGAAGACGCCGCATGCGGAAATCCGCGTCCTGGGAACGAGCTTTGACGTGTACGCACGCGGGGAGAAAACGGAAGTCATTGTCACGGAAGGCTTGGTGCAACTGAGTGCGGCGACCGCCGTGGACCGTGGTCGCGTGCTGCTGCATGCCAATGAGAAAAGCAGCGTACGCGCCCACCACGCGCCCGCGCCGGCCGAGGTGGTGAATGCCGATTATCTCATCGGCTGGCTGCACAATCGTTTCGTTTTCCACAAAACGCCGCTGGCCGAGGCGGTGGCGGAAATCGAGCGGCGCCACGCGGTGCATATTCGTCTGGTGGATGAAGCGCTCGGCAACTTGACCATGTCCGGCGCGTTCGAGGATCGTTCCACTGATTCGACTTTGCAGGCCTTTTGCCTCGCGCTCAATTTGAACGTGGCGCGCGAGGGCGACACGTATCTCATTTTGCGGCGGGACTGAACGCTTGCCATGCAGTTGATTGAATCATTGCGCGGCAAACACGCGCTGCTCCTTTTGCTGTTGGCCGGCATGCTGGCCGGCCTCGCGCCGCGCACCGCAGCCGGCGACAAAAAACCCGGCATCACGCTACGCATGCAAAACACCCCGCTGCGCACTGCCATCGAAAAAGTGGCGCAGTTGTACGGCCTCAACATTCTCTATGCCGACGCCACGCTGGAAGATCTCACCGTCAGCGGCGAGCTGATCGATCTCAGCGCTGAAGAAGTGCTGCTCTTTTTGCTGAAGGACTCTGCCATTGCCTTCAAACGCGTGAGCGACAAGCAAGTCGTGCTCTATCGCAAGGGCGAGCGCCGCGCTCTGGATATCTCCGGCCTGGTCGTCGATAGCCGCACCGGCGAGACGCTGCCGTACGCCAGCATCCGGCTGGTCGGCTCGCGCCTGGGCGCGACCGCGGATGAGTTCGGCCAGTTCACGCTGCTGGGCTTGCCGGCGCAAGCGTGTACGCTGCAAGTCGACTACATGGGCTATTACTCCGCGCGCACCCCTATCGACGCCACCAATCTTTCGCCGCGGCTGCAGTTCGCGCTGCAGCAGAGCATCCTGGCGCTGCAGCCGGTGACCGTGCAGGCGCACAACTGGGAGATCATGGCCGCCGGTCCGCGCCTGAGCGAAATCGTCGCGGCGCCCGCAAGCCTGGCGCATTTGCCTGCTTTCGGCGGCAAGGACGTGCTGCGCGCGCTGCAACACATGCCGGGCGTGAATCAAGACACCAACGGCTCGGCCGCACTCAACATTCGCGGCGGCACACCCGCGGAAAATCTCATCCTGCTCGATGGCATGATCTTGCAGCACGTGGATCATGCCTTCGGCTTGTTGAGCGCGATCAATCCCGATGTCATCAAAGACGCCCGCGTCTACAAGGGCGGTTTTCCGGCGCGGCTCGACGGCCGGCTTTCCGGCGTGGTGGAGTTGACCGGCAAATCCGGGGATTTCAATCGCCCCAGCCTGCGCGCGGGCCTGAATCGCATGGCGGCGCACAGCGCAGTTGAATTGCCGCTGGCGGGCCGCGGCGCGCTGTTGCTCGCCGGCCGTCGTTCCACTTTCACCGACGTGCCGCGCGCGCTGTATGAACGGATGTATCAGGCACCGCCCTTCCTGGACGATTTCATTCAGGTCGCAGCCGCAACCCCGGCCGCCGCCGCGGCGCCCGATCCGCACCTCACCTTCTATGACGGCTTGAGCAAATTAACCTGGGCGCCCAGCCCCGCTGACGTGATTCATGTAACCGCGTTCGTGAGTGAAGATGCCTGGGAGGAACAAAACCGGCGGGCAGAAAATCCGCTCTTGCAGGAATCGCGCTGGGGCAACCGCGGCTTGAGCGGCCGCTGGCACCGTTGGTGGAGCAATCGCTTCAATTCGAGCCTGCAAGTTTCGCGCTCGCGGTATTTCGTCGAGCAAAGTAATGCCGGCAGCGCAGCCAGCGTGCTGCGGTCGTCTCATCCGCAGATCGACAACGAATTCGAAGAAAAAGTGATGGCGCTCGACAACGAATGGAAAATCAGCGGCCAGCACGTGCTGGAATTCGGCGGCCAGACGACCACCACGACCACCACCTTCACGGAATCCCATCCGCAATTTGCCGGGTTGCTGGCGCACGGCGCCACCGGCGAGCAGACCTCACTCTACGCGCAGGAAACGTGGCAGCCGGCTGCAGCGCTCGACCTCAGCGCCGGACTGCGCGCCACTTATTTCGATCTCGCCGAGAAGACGTTTTGGTCCCCGCGCCTGGCGGTGCGGGTGCGGCCGGTCGAGGCCTGGCTGCTCAAAGCGGCATGGGGCCGGCAGCATCAGTATGCCGTGAATCTCGGCAGCGCCTTCCCCAACCTGCAAGGCCCGCTCAGTTGGCTGATTGCGGACAACACCGTCATCAAGCCCGGCAAGTCCGATCACGGCGTGCTCGGCGTGCAATGGCACAACGAAAACTATCTCGTCGATGTGGAGATCTACCGCAAATCCCTGCGCGGTTGGCTGGAGCAAAGCAACTCGGTCGATCGCACCGGAGAAACGCCGGTGATTGTCTCGTCACTGGCGCAGCGCCGGGGCACTGCGGAAGGCGTCGAAGTGTTGCTGCAGCGAGAGGGGAGAGTTTTGAATGGGTGGATCAGTTACGGCTACAATCACACGCGCCTGGCCGCCAGCCGCACCGCGCCGGCTTATGTTGCCGGCACCGACGTGCCGCACAAGCTGAAAATGGCGGCCAACTATCAACACCAGAATTGGCGCTTCGCCGTGGCCTGGCAGATTTCATCGGGACAGCCTTACACGATTCCAACCGTGCAGACCGTCACGGTTGACGGTGCCGAGTACAACCTCCTGAGCGCGCCGCGCGAGCGCAATCAAGGCCGTTTGCCGGCGACGCAACGTTTCGATCTCAGCGTGGCACGTGACTGGCGGATGGGTTTTGCCGACGTCACGCTGGGAGCGGCAGTGTTCAATCTGTTCGATCAGCGCAAGACTTGGTATCGCCATTTCCAAGTCAGCGAGGGCGTGCTGCAGCCGGTTGCGGTCGAGCGGCTGGGTCTGACGCCGGCGATCTCACTGGAAGTGCGCTTCGAGTAGAATGAGACAAATTTCGCCAGCGCTGCCGCAATCCTCCCTCCCTGTCCACTCCCACCACCACAGATTCCTGCAAGCGTGAGAACAGGCGCAAATTGCTCACCCCTCCCACGGCTACAACTCGATCGCAGCGGCGCATTCGCCCGGTCGCGCGCGAGCAAGCGCGGCAGGAAGAATTCTTTCGTCAACCTCGTCGGCATCACACGACCGGTGGCACCATCGCCGACGCGGCAGACAGTGCTGTTGCGATCGACAAAGCAGGCAATCCCACCGCAATGCTGCGCGAGATGTTCGAGCGCCCGGCACAAACGCCGCAGCTCGGCTGGTCTGAACATGAGCCAGTCGCTGCCCGACGGGGAACTCTCCGCAGAAAGCGTCTCGCTGAACAGCTCGTAGTCGGTTTCGAAATCGGTGATGCTGATGCGCGCTTTGGATACGCCGGTCGAGCCGCCGGTTTCGGAAACATAAACAGGTTTGCCAGCGAGGCCCTTGGGAACCCAGCGCCGTACTGGCCCGCCGCGCAGCCATTCGTCTTCGCAATGGCCAAGCCGTTTCAAATCATCGTAGCCGTGAGTTTCTTTGCACGGATCGAAATCCAATTTCAAGCATACGCCTTTGCGCACACTTCGATTTTACACATGCTCTGGGCATCATGGAGGAGACTCACCGCAAGTCGCTCAGATGGTAATTTTGACCATTATCCACATCAGGACCTTTGCCGAATCGCCGCTTGGAAATCAGGCATTGTCGCGTACTTCACAAACGCCAGCGTCTGCTCGATGATCGCGCGCGTTGCAGCATTGTTGTCCCGGCCCTCAAAGGCATGACGTCCAGTCGGGTGGTTGAGCAGCGTCACCGGTGCGTTCTGCGACAAGGCAAGAGACGAGGCTCTTGCAATGGCTGAGTTCGTACGTTCGGAGTCCAGCCCGGCACGAATCCATAACAACGGAAGATCGCGGCGGAAGCTTTGGATATCGGCGCTGCCGTAGTAGATAACTGCGGCTTTAATGGCGGATTGCATGGTATCCTCAACCGCCGGCAGCGCAGCCCAGGCAGCGCCTGACGCGGCATATACCGCAATCCTGGCCGGATCCACGCCGTATTCTGACGCATGTTTAGTCAAATGCGCGACGAGGCGCTGAAAGTCATCTCCCGAAGCTCGCACCGGCGTTGTAGCATTGCCAGTGCCGGGCTCGGCGCGGAGGTCCGGGACGATGGCAACGATGCCGTTGGCAGCCGCAATTCGAGCCCAGCTCTTATACCAATCAGATTCGCGCAAGGATGCTCCTTCGGCAGGCCAATACAATGTGTAAAAGATGAGCGCCGGAGAACCGGCGGAAGCAACATTGGGGCGATACACGTCCATCAACAGGCTGATCGTATCTGTCGTGGCAAAACGAATGTCTTTTAACACGCGCACGACGTCGGGCGAGGGCTCAGGGAAATGCAAAGGCCATTGTTGCGCCGACGCCTGCCCGACAACTAGCAAAAGCAACGTGCAGAAGACGAATGTGACCGCATTGGAATTTTCTGCAGAACGATGTTGCCCGGACATGAAACACTCCATTTTTCTGCGTCGGTGACAGATGAAATTCATCTCGTATCTCTGTCGAGCCGCTGTTTTTGATCTCGCTTACTGCTTGGTTTCTGTCAAGACAGAAGACACCCCACGAATGTTCAGAGATATCTTTGTCCGGTGCTCCATCGTCGGAGAGACCTGCACGCCACTTGGCGTTGTTATCGTTGCCAGCCTGGAAAAGAAAATGCGATCGATCGAAATCACTGGACTGGCATGCGCGAACCCGTGCATGACGATTTTCAATCTTATTCTCACTTTGAGAAGTCAACTCTGATCGATGATTACTTCACAACCGCCACCAATAAAACGCCTTCGAGAAAGAGCCGCGCCGCGTTTCAAGATGACGATCGCATGGATTCGGCTCGATATTTCTTCCGCAAAGCGAGCCGTAGCCCAAATGCCGCACGATTCCGGGAATATACGCGAACGAGGCAAGAAAATCAGTGAGCCAGCACCGCAGCCACTTCCTCTGTGAGCGATTTGTTGAGCATCGCGAGGATGCCGTTGGATTCGTGATCCGCTGCGGTCCGTGATTCTCATTGCACACGCGCCGCTCTTTCCATTTCATGCCCGCCGCCGCGCCGTCCTCGTCCCGGCCGGAAATTGCACCAAGACAGCAAGAAACGGGTCACCTAACCGCGCGGTATTCCGTATCCTCGCGCGAACAATTCACCAAAACGCTGCCACCTGCACCCGCAAAGGAGAATTTCCCATGAGCAAATTTCGCATCGTTCCACTTCCGGCCGAATTGGCTGCCCGAATCCGCCAATCGCGCTGGGATGATTTTGGCAATGCCGTCATCGAACAGATCGCCACGGGCTACGGCCCCTGCCGGCTCTCGCTGCAGCCTTTTGTGCCGGGCAAGGATCGGCGCCTGCTCTTCAGCCACTCGCCGTTCACGCAACAGAATGCTTTCAATCAAAACGGCCCGGTGTTCATTCATGCCGAGCCGGTGGAACCCTACGGCGACCTCCACCGCTTCCCCGCGGCGATCAAAGCGGACAAGGTGAATTTTCCCCTGGCGCTGCTGGGATACAGCGCTCAGCAGCGCATGGTGTTCACGACGCTGGTCGGCGAGGCTGACGTGGATGAATTGATCGCCCGGATTTTTGCGGAACATCCGGAGGTGGAATTTCTGCATGCCCGCAACGCCGAGGCCTGCTGTTACATCTGCACAATTGCGCGCGCGTGAGCGCCTGGCGTGACGGCGGCAGGCAGGCGCGGATTTGCCGGTTCGCCGGCAGAATCAAACCGCCGGCTGCGCTCAGGCCTGCGCCGGCCTGCGTCTCGCCACCAGCACCGCGAGACCGCCGAAGATCAGTCCAATCGCCACCGTGTACACCATCCAAAAAGTGAGCTGCGGCACCAGGCCGATGACCACCCATTTCGGGAAGGCTGCCATTCCGGCGGGAAAATTGGGCGGCGCCACATCGTAATGCGTGCCCCAGTTGCCCATGATGGCGAGAAACATGATGATCACCACGGGAACGCGCGCGGCGAGGCCGTACGCAAACAGGGAAGTGAAGAGCGCGGGCCAGGCTTGGCGCAAGAGGAAAAGGCCGGCCGCCGCACCCACCACGCCGAGGGTGGAGAGGAGCCAGACGTTTTCTTTTGCCACTGCCAGCGCGAGCATGAACACGCCGGCATAGACTGCCAGGCCCAAGACCGCAAAGCCAAAGAGGCGGCCGAGGCCCGCGGGAACCGTGCCCGCCCGGTGCAGTCGCCAGGCAAAATAAAATCCCATGAACGGCACCAGCCAGGAGATGCCGATCAAAGCGCCGCCGCCGCCGGCGCTCTTGTTGAAGAAAACCGGCGACCAGTTCAGCAGCTCGCCGGTCAATCGCAGCAGTGTGAGGGCGAGGGTGATCAGCGCTGGAACGAAAACCAGATTGCCAGTCGATTCTTTGTGCAACGGACTCATGATGACCTCCACGGCTCGGGCCGGATAGTTTGAACACGTCGGACTGCTGGGATTGTATATAGAAACACGATTTCTCGGCGAATCCGTTCAAATCGCAGGCAGTGCGCCCAATTGCTCCAGCAGGCCGAGGGAGCGGTTTGTTCCCGCTCCGGCTCGAGCTTGCCGTCCTGCGCTTCGGACGACAAGCTTCTCTGAGGCCTTCGCCATGTTCGGAAACCTGCCCCACCGCGAGGCGGACTTTGTCATCATGAATCGCCGACGAGGCATATTCGACTTCCAGTTTGCCGGCGCGCCACCGCCATGCGTTTTGGTAGCGCCGCTGTTGCGCCGCCGTCGAGGCACACCACCCGGGCCATCGCGCTGTTGTCGAGATTCTCCTCGCTGTGGCAGGCATGGAAGAGATTGCCCGCGGCGACATGCGAAGCACCGATGGCGATTTTCGAAAGCCTGAATTGCCCCGGCGCATTCGCCGGCACGCACTCTGACCGCGTACATCGCGCTGTCTGCACCCTCGGCCACGAGCGGGCACCTGCCATTGATGGGGGTGATCGCGGGAGAGGAACGGTAGGGATCCAGCGGCGTTTGGGTACGGCCGCCGTGCGCCGAAAAGCGGCCGAACTCTTCAGTGAACGAGCGTGACCAGAGCATCTTGCCGTCACGATTGTTGCAGATTAGCATGCCGCCCACACCGTGCGCACAAACATTGCCGGTTTCCGGATCGCCTTCCAGGCTCGCCCAACCCACGTGGGTGGATGGCGCTGTGGTTTGAAAGACGTTGAAGCGGTGCTCCCGCAGCAGCCTGCCGCGCAATTCGATGTGATTCAGCTTCGGTGCAATGGGAAAAGGTGGCCGCAGAATAGAGAACCAGGATCGCAAAGTCAAGCCTGGAATAACAGCCCGCAGGGCCGCGGCAGTGCCCCGTGTACCCGCCTTGACATTGCCGCCGATTTTATTTATTCTCCGCACACCATGAATTCCCGCAAGCAGAGTTTGATCGACGCCGATGATCTCTTCAGCCAGCTCGATGCCAAGACCGGCTCGTCGCTGTGGATGGGACGCTACACCGAAGAAGACGTGAGGGCGGCCCTAGAGAAGAGCGGATTCCTGCCGGCATTGCGCGCTCAAGGCCTGTGCCAGATGCTGCTGCAGATCGAGCCGCTCGATCCCTTTCTGCAAGCGCTGAAGCTCTACCATCGCGAGGTGACGCCGGAGCAATTGCTGGCGGAATTCCGCGTGCGCGAAACCGTGCTGGCACCGCGCCGGCGGCTGGCCGACGGTTTGGGCGACCACCTGCCGCGGGTGCTGGCCATCGAATGGCTGCTGCTGCAGAATCCGCATGCCGGCTTCACGCCCGAGCGGCCGGTCCTGCCGGGGCAGCGGCATCCCGGGTTGGGCCAGGCCCGGCGCGTGCTCAAAATGCTGGTGCAGCTCGCCAAACGCCTGGAGCTGGAAGCGGTCACCAATTTCCCCGAGTATTATCACAACGCCATCTTCTATCAGCACGACTTTCATTTCTATGATCCCGCGCGCGAGGGCATGCTGCACGCCCTGGCACGCGACTGTCGCGGTCGCACGTTGACGGAAATTTCCTGGGCCATCGATCTCGGCTGCGTCGAAACTGCCGGCGGTGAGAAATTCCATTGGGAATCGGATCTGCAAATCCTGCCGCTTTCTCGGCGCCTGGTGAAATACTTTGAGTCTGCCGCCTATCGCCGGCAAGCCGAGCAAGCCCGCGCCGCGTGGCATTTCGCCATAAACGAGAACCGGCTGCAAACGCTCGCACCGCCGGCCGGCCGGCCGCGCCGGTCACAACCCAGCACTGTAGCAGGCCATGATCATCGCTCTATCGGAGGAGAGGGTCACATGCCATACTCGACGATTTATGAGATGTTGCATCACCTCAGCGTCCAAAATGGCAGCAAACCGGCATACCGCTTCAAACGCGACGGCCGCTGGCAGCAGGTGAGCTGGCGGGAAAATGAAGCGCGCTGCCGGCAGATCGCCCGCAGCTTGATGGCACTTGGCGTCAAGCCGGGCGACAAGGTGAATATCCTCAGCCAAAGCCGGCTGGAGTGGGTGCAGTGTGATTTTGGCATTGTCGCCTGCGGCGGCGTGACCGTCGGCATCTATCCCTCCAACCTCGCGCCGGATTGCGCCTATATTTTCAACCACAGTGACGCGGAAATCATTTTCGTGGAAAACGCCGATCAGCTCGCCAAAATCTCGGCAGTGCGGGCGGAGCTGCCGCGGTTGCGGCACGTTATCCTGTTCGACGGGCCGGGCAATGCGGCGCAACACGTGTTGAGTTGGGAGGAATTTCTCGAGCGCGGCCAGGCGGTGAGCGAGGCGGAATTGGAACAGCGCGCGGCCGGTATTCAACCGGATGATCTGGCTTCGCTGGTCTACACCTCCGGCACCACCGGCGTCCCCAAAGGCGTCATGCTGACCCAGCGCAATCTGATTTTTACCGCGGACTCGGCCAGCCAGTGCCTGCACCTGGAAGGCGACATGGACACGCTGATGTTCCTGCCGCTGGCGCATGTGTTTGCGCGGCTGGTGATCTATTTTTGCCTTTACACCTCCAAAACCGTTGCCTTCGCGGAAAGCATCGAGAAGGTCGCGGAGAATCTGCAGGAAGTCCGGCCGCACTTCATCGCGAGCGTGCCGCGCATCTATGAGAAAATCTACACCAAAGTGCTGGCCAATGTGCAGGCCGCCGGCGGCCTCAAAGCCAAACTGTTCTATTGGGCGTTGGGCGCCGGCACCCAGGTCAGCCAATTGCAACAGCGGGGGCAGGCGATCCCCGCGGGACTGGCGCGTAAACACCGGCTGGCCAACAGACTGGTGCTGCACAAGGTGCAAGCCGCGTTCGGCGGCCGGCTGCAGTGGGCGGTGTCGGGCGCGGCGCCGCTGAACAAAAGCATTGCGGAATTCTTTCACGCCTGCGGCATTCTCGTTCTCGAAGGCATCGGCATGACCGAGAACACTTCCTTCACCAACGTCAATCGCTTCGCTCACAACAAATTCGGCACGGTGGGGCCGGTGGGTCCCGGCATCGAGATGAAGCTGGCGGAGGACGGCGAAGTGCTGTATCGCGGCCCGAACGTGATGCCGGGTTACTACAAGAATCCAGAAGCCACGGCCGAGGCCATCGATCAGGAAGGCTGGCTGCACACCGGAGACATCGGCGCGATCGACGAGGAAGGCTTTCTCAAGATCACCGACCGCAAGAAGGATTTGATCATCACCGCGGGCGGCAAAAACGTCGCGCCGCAGCGCATCGAGCGCATTCTGCGCACCTCGCGCTACATTAACCAAGCGGTGGCGGTGGGCGACCGCCAGAAATTCATCACCGCGCTGGTCACACTCAACCCCGAATACGTCGAGCCGTGGGCACGCAGCCAGGGCATTACGTTCAAGAGCATCGACGAGCTGGTCGAACATCCCAGGGTGCTGGCGCTCATCGAGGCCGAGGTGCAGGAGAAGAACCAGCAACTGGCCTCGTTCGAGAGCGTCAAGCGTGTGCGCATCGTGCCGAAGGATTTCACCATCGCCGGCGGCGAGCTGACGCCGACGCTCAAAATCAAACGGAAAGTGGTGACGGAGAAATACCAGAAGCTGCTGGAAGAGATGTATGCGGAATAGTTTGTGGTGGTTTGCAGTCGATTGAAGCCGTTTGTCGTAGCGCCTTTAGGCGCGCGGTGAAATTTCTTCTTGCAAGTCTTGAATATTTTTCTACTCTATTAGCAATCCGCTTTGCGGAGGTGGATCGCCCGCAGGGGCGAGCGTAAGGGTGTCTCACACGAGGCACCCTTATTTTCTTGGATACAGCACCCACCCGTAGCCTTCCAATCGATGGCTATAAAGGTGCCGGTTGAATTTGACGTCGACCACCTGCAGAAGGCGATTGGCAAACGGCCCCAATTCCTCATCAAGAAGGCCTTTTTGCTTTAGAACCCATTGTTTCACAGGATGGCCCAAAAGATCGGCCAATTGCAGACCTGCAACGTTGGCAGCTTTCGGCTTGAGCTTCAACTCACCGGAAGTTAAGGCTGCTCTGAAGACATGTGCACCGGTCATCCATGCACCGCGTTGGTAGATCCGCGCATAAGACTCCTTCAAAAGGCGATCCTCTTTCCCGCCACGCGACTCAGCCATCACGTCGCCCATTCGGCTGATATGATTCAGATACCCGGCAAAACGCTGCAATAGGAATCCCAGGCCCAAATGATAGGGATGGGCTGCGGCGTCACCGTAGCTATTGCGCAGTGCCTGCTTGTCAATCACCACTGCCACCAGTCGACAATCGGCGTCTCCGACTATTCGCAATAGTTCGTCATCAAATTGCGCTCGTTTTGCGTGATCACGCAGACAGGAGAACGCCCGGCGTGCATTCAGAATGTCCTCACGATGCAGGATGACAGGTTCATCTGGGTGATGCGGTAATAGGTGTGCCTTGAAGTCTTCCAAAGCTTCATGCCACCGAAGGTAGGCCGGGTTCTGAAACCAGCATCCCAACAAACACAGAAACCGATGGGGTGGCTCATTTGTCTCACGGAAAACGTGATCGCCCGATTCGTCGACATAGAGTCGAAAACGATCTTCAAAGCGCACTGGGCGTGAGGCTGAAGTTACTGGGGAATGTGTCGCCACAGAGATGACTCTTCATTCGCTTTGAGTTGTTCTCACTCCGGCGCCGTTCAGCTTGGATACGCCAATTCGTGCCGTTGGGAATTCGTCCAGTAGAGGTGAGGGCATTCGCGCCATGAGAAAATCGAGTTGTTGGATTCTGCTTTTCGCCTACTGCAACACCATCAGACTCGTGCGCCACTCGCCCTCGGCCGCAGCCACGACGATCACATACCTGCCCGCCGGCAAACGGTGCCACGCCAGCGGCACCTGATTACTTCCCGCCTGTCCCCAAGCAGCCGCGCGCGTCACCGTCCGGCCGAGCAGATCCAGCATGCGAATCTCCACCGGGCCGGCACGGCGCAGCGAGAAGGAAAGCCGCACTTGCTGCCGCGCGGGATTCGGATGTGCCTGCACTGCATAGTGGCGGGGCGGCGAGGCCCGCGGCGATTGCACGGCGCTGCTCGGGCCGGTGCGCACCAGGCGAATGGCGTCCACGCACACATAAGCAGGCGAAGCCGTACCGGCCGCCTGGTCCGTCACCACCAATGAGTCTCCCGCCGCCAGCTCGAATTCCCCCAGCACATTCCACTTTCCCTGCGTGGTCAAATCGCTTTGGTCCACCCGCACCAGCGAGCTGTCGCCATTGTGAAAAATGAAAAACGGCGTATTGGTGGCGCGATTGCTCGCCGGCACCCACCAGGCCGCGGCTTCATACTCGCTCGCGGTCAGATTGCCGAAGCGAAACACTGCACGGTCCTGACCGGCACCAACTTGGTTCAAGCGCGCTTTGGTAGCGCCGTAGAACGGCGTATTGGCGCTTTCGAACCAGGCGCCGCGCTCGCGATAGCAGCAGGAATCACCGGTGTCGAAATAAAGAGTCTCGCCCGGAATCGGCGGCTCGCCTTTCTTGGGCGCGAGCACGAGTGCGGACGCCACCTCGCGCGGCGTGCCATCGGAAGGCCGGTTGATCAGCGTCTGCCCCACCACCAGCGTCGAAGAGCCGCCGCCATCGAGATTCACCGCCTCGACCGCGCCGAGCGCCAGCATGAACTGCGCCAATTCGGTCAACGAGGCGCCGCGACTCGCGACTTGGCGGCCATCCACCACCAGCAGCAACAACAGGCCGCCGGCCGTGTAACCTACTGCCGTGCGAGGATTCTGGTCTCCGATGTTGCCGATGCCGGAGCCGAAGAAGACTTCCTCCTCCCAGGTGATGCGCACGCTGCCATTGTGAATCAATACCGGCCCGCCGCCAATGGCATTCCACAGCGGCCAAGGCGCGCCCTCTGCCGGAAAAGTCGCGCTCGGCTGCGGCTGGGGCTGACCTTGTTTGTTGGGACTCGGATCCGGGTAGGCAAAAGTGACGCCGGCCACGTCATAGATCCACGCCACATCCGGCGTGCCGTCCCGGAGCAGGCCGAACGCCGAACGCGTGGGATAGAAGGTCACGCCACTGCGATTCAACGCGCCGATGTTGGGCGCAAGCACGACACCCTTGTCAGCGACCATGCTGAAGGACGCGGTGGTGCTGCCGCTGCTGCCGAAATAGCCGCCGTTGATCGCGATCCACGACTTGGCGCCGGCGGCAAACTGCGGAACGGTTTCCTTGCCATCGCTCTCATCGGAAAGCAGGGCTTGCGCCTGCCAGGTGGTGTCGCGCAAATCGGCGCTCACATACCAGGCGTGAATTGGAACGGCGCTGTTGCTGGCTTCACAGACGCGTAGGCTGGCCGGCAGGTTGGCGTTGAGGTCCGCACGCGGAGTCCAGTTCAAGGTGATTTGCGCCGGCGCAGCACCAGCCAGCAGGATGACCAGGGAAAGCAGGGGAAACACTCGGCGGGATGACATGATGATCTCCTCACAGATCGCAGTGACACACACAAAGTCTACGATTCACATTAAAGATTCAATCAAGTCGCAAGCGTTCGCCGGCGAACCGCAGACCGGCTTGCGCCAGCCGGCGGCGGTGTTGCCCGCCGGGCGGCAGCATAACCTTGCCCGAAGCCACCCAGATAAATTCGCGCGGCAATTCAGCGAGGGCGGGGGCGGCCGCACGCAGCCAGTCTCGTAACCACTCCCGTTTCTTGAGCACTTCATCGAGGTGAGAGTGTGAGGCGGGGTGAACTTCAATCCATTTCACCTCGTCACGACCGTCTTGCAAATGGATGCCAACCGCATAGTCCCAGAGCGGGGCATTGCGATGCGCCATCAGCAGCGCCTGCTCGAGCGCGAGGCTGCCGGCAAGCATGCGCGAGTTGCGGCAGCGAGTTCTCTCACGATCTCTTTTGGCCAGCGCCTGCAATCCTTTGTTCAAGCGCACACCGTTCTCGTCGGTGTTGGTGGTGCGCAAGCGAACTTGCCAGCGGTCTTCATGCAACTGTCCCAGCGTGAAATTGCGGCGGCCTTGATCCGCCGAAAGCGTGACGATGCGGCCGGGACTGCGGTCCACCGGAATGCTGGTGGCGGGTTAAAACAATCATCACGACAAGACTTCATTCGTAATGGGAATCGCTTCATTTTCGACGATTTCTTCCCAAAAAGCCGAGAGCTCACGCTGTTGTACTTCTTGCGGAGTGAAGCCATACGCCTGCACCGGCTCGGGAACTTTGCGCCGCGCCAACCCCAAGATCTGCAGGCGTTCCAACAAGTTTTTGCCGGCAAAGCTGTCCGATAAAACGATAATATCGATATCACTGTCGGCGTGCGCCTCTTTCCTGGCATGCGATCCATAAAGCAGAATTTGCTGAACCTGCACACCATTTTCTTTCAGCGCGCGAACATAGTTACTCACAGCATGGCGATACGAGGATGGGCTTTGAGCCATTGCAAAACCTCTTCGGTTTCTTGTAGAACTTTCGCGGCATAGTCGTTGGTATAAACTGTCAAGCTTTGCTGTAAATCCTCTGGATAACGAGTCGGGATACTGGCTTGATTAAGCTCCAAAACGATGCGGTTCAAATCTTCCGGGATTATTAACCCGGCGCGATCAGCCAATCGAACCAAATCATGAATTTTTGGAGGAAACTTATCCTCATGAAGCTCGACATGGGCTTTGAGCGCCTTTTCAAGGGTTAGATGACACATGAACACGACATACAGATAACGGCCGGTTTTCAGCATGTGCTTTGCCGTATCCAAGTCATAATCTGCGCCGGCAATCCAATTGCGAATGGATTTTACTCGTTTTTCACGATCCATCTTTGATTCTTCATGAGTTGTTTTGCAGCAGAACGCCGTGAAAATAATCCTAATTTTCACGATAGTCAAGGCGGTAAACCTGCTTGAGTCTCACACCCCCGCCTCGAAATTCTTCTTCACCTCCGCCGCGGTCAGCGCGCGGCTGTAAATCGCGATCAACTGCAACTCGCCGAGCCACGGCCGGTCCAGCGACAACTCGTTGGCGAGCGCGAGCTCGAAATCGTCCCAGTTGCTGAAATCGCCGGTGAGGCGCGGCCGCGTGCTGGGCGCGGGATCGACGGCGTTGAGATAGAATCGAATCGTACCCGTGGTGCGGCGCGTGTAGACCACGTGACACAATTCCGGCACGAGATCGATGTCTTGATAAGCCGGCTGGCCGTTGTTCAAGCGCACACCGTTCTCGTCGGTGTTGGTGGTGCGCAAGCGAACTTGCCAGCGATCTTCATGCAACTGTCCCAGCGTGAAATTGCGGCGGCCTTGATCCGCCGAAAGCGTGACAATGCGGCCGGGACTTTGATTATCGGGAATGCTCGCTGCGCGCTTGATCCAGGCCTCAATCGTGATTTCATTCGCGGATTTCAACGCATTGATCAAGCGCATCGCCGGACCATTGGATTTGATGATCGTGGGTTGAACAATGCGCAGCCCTTTGTTCAGCCATTGCAGCGGTTGACTGTTGTTGCCGATCTGCTGCAGGCGCAAATCCAACGGTGCGCCGGCGCCAGCCACGTCGTGAATGACGCTGCCGCTGCCTTCATCAAACAAATACAACGCCTGCAAGCCCTCAGTCACGCGCGGCGAAGGCAGGACTTCGACATTCACTTCAGCGCTGACCGGCGGCGCTTGCGGATAATCCTTGGCCAGCAATTGCAAAACATAATTGCCCGGTTGCGAGAATCTCGCGGTAGTGTAGGCCGAGCTGACATTGCTGAATTGCACGGAACCCGGGCCGCTCACTTTCGACCACGCGGCGGTGACCCGTCCGGGAGGATCAGGGAAGCCGTCATCGCTGATCGTGCCCTCCAATTCCGCGACCGCCGGCAGTGTGATCTGCACCTCCGGTCCGGCATCAACCTCGGGCGCGGCATTTGCCGTGAGTTGTACCTGCACTTCGCTCTGCAAATTGAAATGCGCGCCGCTGATGGCGACGGTGAGCTTCAGCACGTAGACGCCGCTTTTCGAAAAACTCGCGGTGGTACTGAGCAAATTCGCGTCAGCGAATGCCACGTCGCCGGGGCCGCTGACTTTCGACCATTGCCGCGTGATCGCGCCCTCGGGATCCGCGAGACCCGATTCGATGATTTCACCGTTGAGAGTTGCCGCATCAGGCAAATTGACAATTGCTTCGGCGCCGGCGCGAATATTCGGCGCTTGATTCACGAAAATCGTCGCCGCGGCGGTTGACATTTGATGGCCGTTGTGCACCGACAATTGCAGAACATACTTGCCAAAAACCGTGAAGTTGACGTACGTGCTCAATGCCTGCGGATTCGCGAACACGGCTTGTCCCGGACCTTCGAGTTGCGACCAATTCACCGAGATGTTCTTCGGCAGGGCCGGATCACCCAGGCCGTCGTGCGTGATCACACCGTTGAGTTCCGCCACTGCCGTGGGCAACGCGAGCCACTGCGTTGAGCCGGCATGGAGACTCGGCGCTTTATTGACGACAATCCGCAGCTCGTCGCTGGCGGAAAGTTGTTCATCCGAAGCCGTAAGGCGCAAAACGAAGACGCCGCTGTCTTCGAAGTTGGCTTGCGTGTTCAGCGCATCGGGATTCTCAAAAACAACATTCGTCACCCCGCTCACCTGCGTCCACTTCACGCTGATTTGCTCGGGCATCAAACGATCATCCAACAAAAAGCCTTGCAGTGTCGCGGCACTGGGCAGGTCGAGAGTTTGATCGCCGCCGGCAAAAACAATCGGCGGCAGATTCGTGTCCGCGCCGAATTCGAAATTCTGCTGCACCTCCTCGGCGCTGAGGGCGCGATTATAAATCGCAACGAGATGATACTCGCCGGACCAGGCGCGATCATATCCCGCGTTTTCACCGACTTCATTGCCCAACGCCAGGCGGTGTGTGCTGACCCAATTCGAAAACGCGCCAGGCAGACTGCGCTGCGCAACTTCTTCACCATTCACGAACAAGCGCAACACACCCGAGGCCGTGCGCGTGATCACCACGTGCATGAGAGAATCGGGCATTACCGCGCCGCCGGCCAGCGCTTTGTCGCCGGCGTTTTGATTGGTGGTGTCGGTGCGCACCGCGGCATAAAATTGCTTGCCGCGTTGTCCCAAAGTGAAATTGCGAATGGCAGGCCCGCCGGAGAATGTCACAATGCGCGCCAATCCCGCTTGATCTTCTATCGCGGGTTTGAGCCACGTTTCGAGTGTCAATTCATTTGAAGATCGCAACGCGTTGAACAAGCGCGTCGGCGGCTGCGCGGTTTCCAAAATCGTTGGCTCTGCCAGCGCGAGGCCGCCTTCGACCCAAGTCACGCCGCTTTCGGGAAGCGCGAACGGCAACGGCGGATCGAGTGCGGCAATGTCGCGCACCGATTCGCCGCTGCCTTCTTTAAAAACGTGCAGCGTTTGCAGGCCTGGCGTGACGCGGCCGGCCACGGAAATCACGACATCATCACTCGCGGTGAAAAAGCCGTTATTCGCCGTGAGGCGCAGCAAATACGGCCCACTTTTCGTGAACGTGGCGGTGGTGGCCAGAGCGTTTTGATTCGCAAACGTCACCTCGCCCGGCCCGCTTTCCACCGACCAAAGATACGTGAGCGTGCCACTCGCTTCCTCGCCCAGCCCGGAATCCAACAATGCACCCTGCAAAGTGGCCGTGTCGCGCAAGCGAATCATTTTATCAGCGCCCGCCGAAACCTGCGGTTCGCTGTTGACGACGACAATGAGATCATCGCTCGCCGCAAACAGCCCGTCATTCATCGTGAGGCGCAAAACATATTTGCCGCGACTGGTGAAATGCGCATTGGTGACCAGGCTGTTGGCATCATCGAATGTGACTTCGGCAGGCCCGCTAACCTTGCTCCACACGATCAATAAATTCTCCAGCGGCTGCTGGCTGTTGATCAATGTGCCTTGCAACTCCAGCGCGCTGTTGATCGCAATCGTCTGCGGGTTATCCGGGCCGGCATCGACTTCCGGCAGCAATGGCGCGCCACCATCGACAAAATCACCTTCGCCGCTGCCGAGCAGCAACGTGTCTTCGGTAATGCCGAAGTACAAACTCATGTATTGAATAATGGCCTCGGTGTGCGGCTGCAATTCGGGATGGTACGTCTTGATGGTCTCGCGAATCGCGCGCGAGAATTCCGCAAAATTCGTGAGCTTGTTGGCCACGAACGGTTCGAGCAGCTTGATCAACTCATAATTGCTTTCGATATCGAGCGCCTTGAGCGCGCTTTCCAGCGGCGGCGCGGTCGGGTCGCTAAAATCCGGCAGAATGCGGCTCACGAACGTGACGCGGTGCATCACGCGCCAGCACGGCGGTTTCTTGCCGGATTGTTGCGCCTCGCGCAGCGCGGCGGCGTTGGGGTCATCGCTTTGCGCGATCCAAATCGGATCCACGACTTTGTTGAAGAACGCGTCGAAATTTTCGGGCTTGGGCTCGAGATAAAACGTCATGAAGCGATACGCATTGACTTTGCCCGGCCATCTTTTGGGTTTGGGATTGTTGGGATCGCTGTTGTCCATCACGATCTCGCCCTCGGGCGTGCGGAAATAAATGTTGCGTTCCACGCCGCTCAACTCGGCGTTGACGCCGAAGGTGTTTTCCGATTCTTCACTCTTGGTCACAGTGAGATTGATGTGGCCGCCGAACATTGCCTGCACTTCGAACTTGGCCGCGACTTTGAAGATCGTCGTTTCTATCGACAAGCGCCCGCCGGCCTGGCCTTTGAAAGAATACGATCCTCCCATGGTTTCCTGCAAAACATCGAAAGTCTCCTGGGTCTCGGCAAACATGCCGCCATCCGAAGTCCACACATAGGTGTTGACGAGATTGCGTTTTTCGATTTTGGGGAGATTGTTAAGAATTTTGCCCTCCGCCAAATCCTTGCTCGAAAAATGTAACGCGTCTTGCCGCCGGCCTTTCGCGCCCGCGTCCCATTGCTCGTAAAACGCGCGCAGCGCTTCCTCTTCGCGTTGAATGCGATTCTTCAACGCATAGGCCTCGATCGGTTTGAAATAACTGCTGTCGGGACTGTAGGTGAGCGCGTTGGGATAATCGACGTCAGGATCGAAACCGACTTTGCCGTCGAGCGTGCCCTGTTTGGTATAATGCGGATTGATGGGAAATGAAATAATGTTCCAATCTTTGGGAATGTCGGGATTGGGCCGCATTTGGTACGATACCAGCGCGTTGTTGTGCGCCAGCCGCAGCGCAAACACATCCGCGGTTTCGGATTGCACCAGCGCGAAGCCGACGTTATCCGGCACGTAACGCCGTCCCACTTTGGGATAGGGATATCGAATGTTATTGATGTTCTCCACGATGCCGCGCAATTCGAGCTTGCTGGTTTTCGTCGTGGTTTTGCCGCGACCGATACTGGCATCCTGCAGCCAGCCCAGGCTGTGCTCGAACGTGGCCTTGATGCCGCCGGTGATGTCAGCCTCCACCACCTCGGTGAGTACGATGGGAAACGCCAGAGCCACCGGCGTACTCACAAACTCCTGCGTGCCGCCGCCGAATTCCGCCGCCAATTCGACGTTCATGTCGAAGCCGCGGTCGCGCTCGGCGGAATATGTGAATGTGGTTTTCTGCGCGTCGGTAATCTCGATCGCGGTGGCGCCGTCATAATCCGTGAATTCCTTCAACACATAATCGAAGAAGGTGAGATTCTCACTCGGCGCCGGCGGCGGGCCTTCGATGAAGCCGATCATTTCGGGATCGAATTGCACCTGGCCGATCCATTCCGTCACCAGATTGCCGACTTTGAAGCCGGTGATCAAATGCCATTGCCCGTTGCGCACCAGCGCATAGCAGCGTTTGAGCACGCCGATGAGATTGCCTTCGACGTCGTACTGCAAATCGCCGTATTCCTGCGCCGCGGGCCGGCTTTGCAAAATGCCGTTGAAGGGCGTGCGCAATCCCGCCAGCGCGCTACGCACTTGCGGCGCATCTTCGTTGATCGGCGCAGTGGAAAACACATACAGCGTGTCGCGCAAAGTCAGATCATTGCCGCGAAACGAATGATCCGTGAGTTGCCCGGGCTTTTCCGCATCAAAGGTGTAATACGCGATCAACTCTTCCTTCTCGCCGAGCAGGCGGGTGAAGAGATTATCCTGCACTTGTTCCTGCGTGCGCGGCATGCGCCAGATGCGCACTTCCTCCATCTCGCCCTGGAAGAAATTCTGCACCGTGCTGTTGCCGAGCGCGCCCAGCGTGAATTGATCTTTATCCACCGGAAAGCCGCTCGCGTTTTTGAATTCCGTGGCCACGGTTTCGCCGTTGCGATACAGCGTCAAGCGTGAGGCATTGAATTCGGGATTCTTGATCCATTCAATATTGCCCTTGAAACGCGCATGATTGCTGCTTTTGGAATCAAAGCCGATGTTGCCCTGATTTTCTTCGAAGCGCCACCAGGAAACCAGGCCTTTTTCGTTGCCTTTGAGATCGACGCCAATATTTTCCGGATCGCGCGCCAAATTCCAAATGCGCACTTCGCTGATCACGCCTTTGAAGCGGCCTTCGATGAAACCCGGCAGAAACGCGCGCCCGATTTCGAACGGGCTGCTGCTGCTGCCAATCTCGGGGCCTTCATATTTTCCCGCGCCGCACGCCACCATCGCGCCGGCGTCATTCTTTTTGTAAAATGTGATGTCGTGCCACTGGTCGACTTTCGTGCCGGTGAGATTGCCGCTGCCGTCGCGCTGTTCAGTGGTCACGACTTGCTGCTTGCGCGTCACCGCGAGGCGCGTGAAATAGCCGCGCCGGAACGCATTGGCCTCCGAGGTGAAGACGTGATTGCCGTTCTCCACATCTTCAAAAGCAAACACAATTCGGTTGCTGTCATCAGCGTAAAGCGTGCAGGGCGAATTATCTTCCGTGCCGTCGTCAATTTTACCCTTGCTGAGAATGCCCAGCGGATTTTGATTCGCCGCTTGCAGAAATACTTCAATAGTCATATCCCCAGCGATATCGAGCGTGCTGTCTGCGCCGCAATCGAGATAAGAAGAGCCGTCAAAGCGCAAAGCATACGATTGATTATAAGCTGCGGCGAGATGCGTCCAACTGCCCGCGGCAAACGGCTCTTTTGCTTGCACGAATAATTCGCCGGCGCCGGCGTATGCGGCATAGCCCGGCAACGGCGAAACCGCAAGCTGCGGATTGCCGTTTTTCGTGCTTTCATGATTGTGACGCGAATAATCGCGCGCATAACCCGCTTCAAAATGCCAGTAGCCGACGAGATCGGTTTCATTGCCGCCAAGCTGGCGATTCATGTCCGCCTGAATTTCGGCTTGCATGCGTCCGCGCTTCCAAATGCGGACGTCATCGATTTCACCTTTGAACAGCCGCTCTGGCACGCCGCCGCGGCTGCCGATGGCCCAATCCGCCGGCACCGGCAGCGCGCCGGTGTTCTCGTTTTGCGAGGCGACTTCCACGCCGTTGCGAAAAAGCCGCCATGCGCTGCCGTCATAAACGCCGGCAAGATGAACCCAATTCAAGCCGGTGCGATCCGCTGCCGGCATTTCAAATGCCACGAGATGATTTGCGCCATTCCAGGAACCGGCTTCATAGTAGAATTTGCCGTCGCGCTGCAGAATGCGCAAGAATACTTCGGCGTTGGGATTGTTGGCGTAGCCGTGCGCAACAATGTTTTGAATCGTGTGGCTGCTTTCAATCGTGGGTTTGATCCAGGCCTCGATCGTGATCGCGCCCGCGAAATTCAAGGCTTCGTGATTAGCAATGCTGACGTAGTCATTCACCCCGTCAAAGCGCAGCGCGGATCTCAACTCGCGCCGTTCCAAGCCCAGGGCATAGCGCGAACTCGCCGAACGATGTTGAATGATCTGGCCGCGATTCTCGATCACCTGCGGCCGCACCCAGGCTTCGAGCGTCACATCCCCGTCGGCCGCGAATTTTTTCAGATCGGTTTGACTGGTGGAATTCAGATGCGCATAACTTTTTGCGCCGTCAAACGCCAGCGTGTGGCCGGGCGCTGCCGCAGTCCACAAGCATGAAATCGTATTGCCGCTGGCCAGCTCTTGATCGATTTGCACCTCGCCGGCTGCACTCAACGCGCCCGACAAAATCAGCAGCGAGCCGTTGCTCAAATCGCTGGGAATCTTGTTGGCGCTGGCGTGCTGGCCGTAATCATATTCAATAAAAAAGACCGGCACTTCCTCGCTCGGCGCGCTGGTGGCTGTGCTTTGCACGAAAATCGTGGTCGCGCCTTTGGCGGCGTTTTCCAAAACCGTCATGCGCAAATCGCCGGCGCGCAGCGTCATGCCTTTTTCCAACGCACGTCGGCTGCCAGCAGAAATATCCACAGCCTCAATGCGGCCTTCATTCACCACAATCGCGCCCGAGCCGAGATAGGCGCGCTCATTCGCCAAACCGTTCAGCACTTTCGCGAAGCGCTCGGGATTGCGCGGCACGTGCCGCCAGGTCTCGACGATTTGATTGCCGTTTTTATCTGCCGGACCCGTAATGATCGCCGTGCAGGTGGCATCGTCGGCGCCAGCGAGAACGTTGATCTTGAGCTGATCCATCTCCGGCTCAGTGGAACGCGCGACGCACAGCAGGCACTCGCTGCCGCGTTCATCGACGAGACGATATTGCGGCCGCTGCGTAAGCGTGTTGTAATAGGTGACGAAGAATTGATCATCCGTGCCGCGAAAATACAGCGCGAGCTTGCCGGTAGCGCTGTCGAACAGCAGCGGCGCTTCATTCGTCCACGCGAATTCCAGCAAGCCGCCGGTGAGGCTCAAGCCGAGGGGATCAGTGAACACCAGGGCCATGGGCGCGGCGACACCTTCGTTGAGCGACACGCGCAGCTTGTCCAAATCGGTTTGCTTGCTGGTGAGCAGCGCTTCCTTCTCACGGCGCTGCCGCATCTTGTCCTGGCGTGTGGTGCTAAGGTTCGTGCGTTCATCGCGCAAGACCTGTGTTGCCGTTGCCACCGCATTTTCTGCGGCAATACGCGCCTGCGTGGCGGCGTTGAGCGTTTGATTGAAACTCGAATTGATTTGAATATCGAGACTCGAGATGATATCGTTCCAATCGTTGCCGACGTAGCTGGTGTCCGAGGTAAACGTTCTCGATTTGCCGCCGCGATTGGCATGTTCGTACACTTTCGCTTGCAGCGCTTCCGACATTCTGATCGAAGAAATGATGTCATTGAAGCCGCGTTCGCGCAAATCGGTGTAGCCCACGAAGCCGCCGCCGAATTGCCCGCCGTTGCGGCCGTAGGAAATCACCCGTCCGCGAAAACTGCTGTGTTCGTACAGCCAAACCCGGCCGTTGGTCAGCTCTCTTTGCAGGTTTTGCTCGCGGCTGCGCGCTTGCGCCAGAGCCGCACGCTTGTCTTGCAGATCTTGAATCTTATCATTGATGCGCGCGCGTTCGCCAAAGCGAATGTCGGTGACGCGGCGGTTGCCGGTGTTGTTGATTGCTTCATTCACAATATCGATCACACCGTTAAGCACGTCGATTTCATCGGTGAAATTGACAATGTCGTTGCGCAGACCCAGCACTTCCTGCTCGGCGGTGCTGACTTCGTTGAGCAGCTCGTCGATGGTTTTGCCGCCGAGCGAGGGCCGCGCAATCACCGGCAATTCCAAATTGTCGGGCGTTTGCGCCAGGCGGCCGGTGTTGGCCACGCCGAAATCGAGCGCCGCGATTTCTTTGTTCACGCCGCCGCTGCTTTGCGTGGCCAGGGTCAACATCACACGCGCGCTGTGTTTGAGCGGCTTTTCTTTGCCGTCGTAACCGCCGGCGGTTTTTTCCTGGTGATAATACAACAGCGCCGCCGGCCCGGAGGCAGGCTCGCGATTCGCAATGCGAAAACTGCCGCGCTGCAATCCGGAATTCTCGCCAATCGGCGCATCAGAAGTGACCCACTCGCCGCCGTGTTTGGCGCCATTGACGGCATTGTCGGTTTGATCGTAAACCGTGTCGCCCGAGGCTTCATCAAAACGCCAGTAACCCACGAGTCCCGGCTCCAGGCCGGTGAGACGCATGCGCCGATCCGCCTGAATCTCGGCTTGCAAGCGCGGGCGTCGCCACAAGCGGATTTCATCAATCGTGCCCTGCAGGGAATTGCCGTTCGGCTCGCCGAAATAACGAATATTGCGCGCCGCCGGCGTTTTGCCGGCAAGCGATTCGCGTTCCTCCTGCTTGACGCCGTCGATATAGACCTCGGCTTGATTCGTGCGATGCCGTTCTTCGCCGTTGACGAACACGCGATACGACTCGCCGTTGAACGTCACCGCCACATGATTCCACGCATTCAACGCGAGAATGTGATTGGTAGTGAATTCATACCATTTTTCGCCGTCGCCGAATCCCGCGCGAATCGACCGGCCCTGATACGTCCACAATGAAGGCGCGGAATTCTTATCGCGGCCATTGTCGGTGAGCAACGCCTGCACGCCGTCGGCGCTGGTGGGATAAAGCCAGGCCTCTTGCGTGAAGGTTTCACCGAGGTTCACGCCGCTGCCGAGATCGATATGCCAGTTGCCGTCATCAAAACGCAGCGCGGATTCGGCATGGCCGCCGCTCATCGCCTCTTGCGAGCCGCGGGTGTTGAACAAGCCGTCTTGCGCGCGCTCGATGTTGAAAGAATCCAGCGCGCCGGTTTTGCCGTTATGCGAAAAGATCTGCCAGCGCTGCACACCCACCACCTGCGTCGGCAGCAGCAGCGCGGTGAAACGGCCTTCGGTCAAATTACCGATGAAGCGCAACTCCTGCGTCGGCTCGAAAAAAGGATTGTCCTCCATATCCTTCGCGCCCAGGCTGTCTTTGCGGCTTTCCGGCCGGGTTTTGCTGCGGCTGCGCTGGTAGCGGACTTCCATTTTTGTTTTCAAATCCGTGCCCGCCAGCACAAAGCGATCGACGAGCAGCGTCGCGTCGACGATGGGCACGGGATTGCCGTTGGCGTCTTTGATGGGATTGCCGTCGGCATCGAGTTTGAACACCATGTCCGCATGATTCGCGTCGATCGCCTGCCGGAAGATGAACACGTGCCGGCCGTCGGAGAGTGCCTGAAAGGGCGCATCCGCGGTGAGGCGCGCCGTGGTGGAGAGAAACAAATCTTTTTCATCCTCGCGCACGCGCGTGCCCGGCGCTGCCGGCGTGCGGCTGCCTTTCTTCACCGCGGGCAGCAGGGTTTGATCGGCCACACCCACGCCCACTTCCGCAATTTCATTGGGAAAGAACAGTTCTTTGGGATTGCCCAGCCAGTAGTTGACGTCGAGGGGCGATTTGATCTCGGTGTTTTCGAGATCCAAAACCGAATAGAAAATGCGTCGTTCGCTGTCCAGCGCAAAGGCGATGACCGTGCCCTTGTGGCGCACCATGGTGACATGCTGGTATGTACGATTGCTGTAGGTTTTGATGAACGTGTTCAACATCGGCGGGGCTCCTCGGTTGTCGGTTCGAAACAATCCTCATCGACCGGAGTCGAGCGAGACGGGGAATCGATCGGCGATTTGTAATCGCGGAGAAAAGCAAAGGCTTTTGTGTGCAGATTCAACGAAGCGAGCGGATTACACTGCCGGCTTGGGCGGCTCGCTTCGCAAAATCCGCTTGGGCAAAACTCGGGGTTACGGCAGATGCGGATTGGGGCGGCTTTTGAGGTGGAATCAAATGGGGGCAATATGCAACCGCACCGGCTGGATGTCAAGGCATTTGTGGCGGGGTGTGCAGGATAATGCAAAAAAATAAAATTTCCAGCGGGGGTTGAATGCGTCTTGTCTTAACACTGTGGCGGAATCAAACTTCCAATCCCAGCGCTGCACGCGCCACGCGCCGGAACAGCCGGCAGCGTTTGCGCGCCTCCAGCGCGGTTTTCCGGTCGGCGGATTCGCCGGGATAGCGAAAGGTTACGGCAAAATCGGTGAGAAATCCCAAATGCTCACGAAAGGCTTCCCAAAGAGGTTCGACGGCCAGCGCCAGATCAAGCAAGGTTACCAAATCGTGAATCTTGGGAAATTCGATTTCGGCTTCACAGAGCCTCGCCTTCAGATACTTTTCAGCGCATTGCTGGGCATGAAAACAGAGGCCATCATAGTTCGGCTTTTTGCGCGCGCGGGCCTCGCGCTCGACCATGGCGAAATCGCCTTCGGCCTTCATCACCCATTCATGCGTCAGCGGCTTCATAGAGCACTTTGCCCTTCATTAAGATTTCACGCATGAACGAATCGCCCATATTCAAGCGCTCCTGCACTTTCTCAGGAGTACGCACCAACAGATCCATCGGGAAAGGCGGCCTCACCTTGAGTCGAATCTCGACAGACTTCTCAGCAGAGCGACCTTGAAACGGCGTAATCACCAGCAAATCCACGTCGGAGTCCGGCGTCGGGTTTCCGTAGGCGTAGGAGCCGAACAGAATGATGCGCTGCGGCGAGAATTCTTTGCCGATGCGCTGTGCGACTTCCTGGATTTGCTCGAGGGTGGTGATCATCGGGCAGCTTGGCAAGCTTTGAAATTGAGAGTTTCGGGCGAGGGAAATATGCAATCCTGGCAAACCGATGTCAAGGTAATTGTGGCGGGTCTGATGTTGCGAGGTTGATTGGGAGAAATCCACCGGGCGGGCGCTGGCGACTGACGGAAATTGCCGCGAATGGATGCCTTTCAACTTCAAAACGAGCGCCCGGGCGATTTACCCAGCAAGGCAATTTGCGCCGGGATGACAGACAAAACAATCTCGTTATCGCCCCGTCCTTGATTTTTTTAGCAACTGCCACAAGATTCTGGCCTCGACTTGCCGCTCACTGTTCAAATGCAACGCCGCAACCGTCGCTCGTCCAACGGCAGTACGCCCGATCATTCGTGTTTTGCTGTGATTCCAGGCAAAATGTGTTTGCCATTTGTCGCGGCGAGGATTGAAAAGCCGGGCAGATTTCTTGCGGCGAGGATCGAACGCCATTTGCTTTGTAGAGGTTGGCGACCACGGCCCCCAGACCTATTTTTTTCGGCGGGTGGTTTTCACCGCCGAGGATTTCTGGCGACGGGAGGTGTTCAAGGAAGTCACGGCTTTGCGCTGCAGCAGTTTCCCGCGCTTGTCAAAAAGCCCGGGATATTGCCGTTGCGCGAGTTTTCTGGCGTATGCCATCGCCGCGTCAAATTCGGCATGCGCCAGCGCAATCAACTCCGCTTGTTCCACAGGCGTCAGAACGCGTTCATCTTTTTCGTGCAGCAGCTCAGCGTAGCGCGCTTTGTCATTTTGCCCAGCGGGCGGTTTGAGCACTTTGATGCTGACGCGAACCTGGTCGCCAGGGTTGAGGCCAAGTTTTTTTTGTACGGTTTGTGCAATCGGCAGCAGGCCGTCTTTGCGGAGAACAGAAGTGAAGTTGGCTGTCATGGCGAATCACCCACGCTAAGTTTGCATTCAGTAATTTTGGCGCAAGTTACGCGCGGCATCCCTAAAAGTCAAGCGGCAGAGCGCCTCACAGCATGGCGTTGTTTGAACACCGCCCGGGTGATTCCCACCGCCCGGGCGGTTCATTGAAATCGTCTTTGTCCTCGCCCCTTGTGGGCGACTGATTCTGCACGTTTCATTGCCCCGCAAGGGGGCAGGGCTACGAGGAAATCCATCGCCCGGGCGGTTGATGCTTTATTGGAATTGCCGCAGCAGCGCTTCGACTTGGCTGGTTTGCGGGTGGCCCAGTTGTTGGCCCACGGCTAGCGCCTGTTCGAGCAGGGGCAGACCCTGTTCTTTTTGGTCGAGTTGGCAGAGCAGATTGCCGAGATTGAGTGAAACATTGAAAAAGCCCTCAGCATTGTTGGTTTCATGGCAAAGTTGCAGCGCTTCGCCGAAGGCTTGAAGTGATGCTTGAAGCTGTTGATTTTGCAGATAAATGTGGGCCATGTTGTGCAAAGTGGGGATCATGCCCGCGCGATCGCCGATTTCTCTTTGAATCGCCAAACTCTTTTCCAAATACTCCAGCGCCTTGCCGTAATCCCCGCCGGCATAAGCCGTGGTTGCAAGATTGTTCAGCGTCGTGCCCTCGCCCGCGCGATCGCCGATTTCTCTTTGAATCGCCAAACTCTTTTCCAAATACGCCAGCGCCTTGCCGTAATCCCCGCCGGCATAAGCTGTGGTCGCGAGATTGTTCAGCGTCGTGCCCTCGCCCGCGCGATCGCCGATTTCTCTTCTTATCGCCAAACTCTTTTCCAAATACGCCAGCGCCTTGCCGTAATCCCCACGTTTATCATAATACCGGGCTAAAGTTGTTTGGGCGTCCGCCATCACCTCCAAATCCAAGATCGCCGATTTCGATATAAATCTCTAAACTTTGCTGCAAATAATTCAGCGCTTTGGCGTAATCCCCGCACGCTTTAAAAATCTCGCTTATGTTGCTTAGTGTTGTTCTCTCACTCACATGATCACCGATTTCTCTTTGAATCGCCAAACTTTGTTGCGCACATTCCAACGCCGTGGCGTAATCCCCCCGCGCTTTAAACACTTGGCTAAGGTTGTTCAGCGTCGTGCCCTCGCCCGCGCGATCGCCGATTTCTCTTTGAATCAACAAACTTTGTTGCGCATATTTCAACGCCGTGGCGTAATCCCCTCGAGCTCTAAACACTTGGCTGATGTTGTTCCGTGTCGTGCCCTCACCTGCGCGATCACCGATTTCTCTTTGAATCGCCAAACTCTTTTCCAAATACTCCAGCGCCTTCCCATAATCCCCACGCGCATAATAGATTTGACCGATGTTGTTCAGCGTCATGCCCTCGCCTGGGCGATCCCAGATTTCTCTTCTCAGCGCCAAACTCTTTTCCAAATACCCTAGGGCATGCCAGTAGTCCCCATGCGCACAATAGATCTGCCCAAGGTTGTTAAGCGTTGCGCCCTCGCCCGGACGATCATCGATTTCTCTTTGAATTGCCAAACTTTTTTCCAAATACTCCAGCGCTTTACTATATTCCCCACGCGCTTTAAACCCTTGACTGATGTTGTTCAGCGTCGTGCCCAATTGTTGTTTTTCCTCTTTGGACTTGGCTGACTTAACCAGTGCTTCCGCCAGCGAATAAAACTGCAAAGCAGATCCGATTTGACCAAGATGATGTAAAGACAAACCTAGTCGATTAAGTGCCCACCAAGGTGTGGTTTCGCCGCGGCGCTGTATAAACGGCAACAACAGGCTGACAACGCGGTCAAATTGCTGCCAGCGATGAAAGTTGCTGCTCAAACTCTCCAGCATCTCATCGGCCTCCTCTTGCAAGTTCGCCGCAGTAAAATGCTCGAACGCCGCCAAATCGTCGCTGATCAAGCAGGTGAATTTCTTACCGGCAAAACGCCAGTAGCGGCCCAACCGGGCATGGGTGTCGCGTTGCACCTCCTTGCGTAAAGGCTCGCGGTTAAGCAGTTCTGCCACCAACGGCGGCACCCGGTAGGTGGGCAGGTCTGTCCCGAACGCGTGGGCCGTTTCCAGCAAAGCGTAATTGTTGAAATGCGTAATCGCAGTTTCGAGGTGATCGTTCTCATCCCACAGGGCGTACAAGCCGTCGATGATCAGTGGTCGCGGCTCCAAGGTGAGGCGCTGCAAAAGCAATTTTTCCGCCGGGGTGAGCGGGGCGATCAGCTCGTCGAACACCGGATCACGGCGCATGGCTTCGACCACGGTTTGCAGTGCGGCCCGCGGGGTGTCTCCCGGCGGCTGCAAACCAACAAATTTTTGCTGCAACCGTGCCCAGGTTTGCTCGCGCGCGGTGAGCAAGCCGGAGAGCCATTCGATGCTGCGAAAGTTGCCGCCCAGAGTTTGGTACATCTCCTTTTTGTCTGCAGCGGCCACGGTTTCCGGCCAGGACCACTGGCGCATGAAGCGCAAAATATCGCCCAGGCTGGCCTCGGGCAATTCAGCGGGCGCGGTATTTTTGAGCTTGTCGCTCTCCAGGGCATAGCGGCAGGTCAAGAGCGTCCACACCGGCCCGGAGAGGCGCTGCGCTCCGGCGATTAGGGCCTCGGTGGGCGCATGCTCCGGCAAAAAACGCCGGGTGGCCAAGCCCAGACAGGTTTCGAGGTTGTCAAAGATGAACAGGGTGGGCGAGGCGGCCAGGGCGTCGAGCATCACTTCCAACCGGTCGAGCGGCTGATTCAGAGTTTTCCAATTCTCGATTTGATTTTTGTTGGCGGTTTGCAGAAAAGGTAGGCGCAATTGCTCTTCGATGGCAGCCAAATCGAACGGCGGGGCAAAGGCAAAAATTTGTAGACCGGGGTTTTCGCGGCGCAGGCGCAGGCTAAAATGGCCGGCGAGCGTGGTTTTGCCGACCCCGCCCATGCCGTAGAGCAGCAGATGCGGGGTTTTGGCACCCGCCCAATTGCGATAATGCCGGCGAATGGCTGCGCGCCGGCCAATAAAGCCTTCTTGCGTGAATGCCAGCTCGCCGATTTGCACTTTCTTCTGCAGCAACCGCGGCTGGGGCTGAAAAGGCTTGCCGCCGTCGAGCAATACCGGCTCCGCCTTGCGCGAGTAGAGCACTGGAATGCTCCACTGCTGGAAGACTTCGATGAAAAGCTCATGCGGCGCTTTGGCAGCGCCTGAGACGGCGCCGGTCACTTGCTGGCGCGCTTCGGTGACGGCGCAATCAATGGCTTTACCCATAGCAAGGGCGCTATAGAAATGTCCGGCAAAATGGATGGCAGCATTATCGGTAACGGAACGCCTCATGCCGATGACATGCGGAACACCCGCTAAGAGCAGGGCGCCGGCAAAATCTTGCATTTGGCAGGCAGAAAGAAAAAAGCAGGGCGCCGGGGCTTTGCCACGTTTCCACACCGCAATCAGCTCCTCGGGGGTGACCTCACGCTGGCGGCCGGTGGCGTCGTCTTCACAAGCGAGTACCGCGCGGTCATCCTTCATGAGGCCGTGCATGCTGCAATGCACGACGTGATAGACATTGCTTTCGAGGCGGGCTTGCAGGGTAGCCAGCGTGCCGTCTTCCGCCACGTCGATTTCCACCTCGCCGCGGCTGAGCGCCGCATCGAGCTGGGCAAAGAGAAAAGTCTCCTCGGTTTCAAAATCCAGGCGGGACTTTTCGGGGTCGAGATCTTCGGGCGAGGCCACGAAAAGCAGAATGCGCAGCGGCCCGCCGGGCAGGTCAGGCATGGCCTTGTCGGCCGGTTGACAGCGCCGCAGGAGGGTGAAATCGGCATTGCGGCTGAGAAAACCCAGGCGCGGGTCGGCATGAAACGTCATTTCCCACGGCAACGCTTGCATGTCCGGCTCGCCGGATTCGAGAATGAGGCGCACGTGAGTCGTTGCGGCAATGGCCTGCTGCTGCAGGGCGAGAATTTTATCCAGGCCGCCATCAACAGCGTTGACAAGGGCCTCCCAAAGATGCGTGCCGAGCGCGATGATTTCTTTGGGCGCGAGCGGCTCACGGCGTTCCAGCTTGCGGTCAAATTCCTGGCGCAAGCGGGTGAGCACGATCAAGTCATGTGGATTGATTGCGGGACGAATGACAAGGTCGATGGGCATCCGGAATTCCCCTATAAGAATTTTCCTCGCGAGGCGAAGCGTGAAAAGTGAACCGGGTTTGGAAGCATTCCGGCCTTCCTGAAGGATTTTGTGAAGATTCAGGCGCAGCACCGAGTGCTTCACAAGATTCTGCTGAATGACATTCAAATGTACGACATATACTGACTATGAGCGGCATGCCGTTAGATGGAAGCTCACCATCAGCGATCTACCGCCCCGCGCAACAGGGTGTTTTTCGACAAATAGCGGCGCGGCACACTGACGAGCAACGGCGTATCGCAATACGGGCAGTTCAGCTTGATCTCTTCTTCGCCCTCTTCGTCAGATTTGGGTTTTGCCGCCAGGTGAAATGGTTTATTGCAATGTTCGCAATGCACGCGCGCAATGCGATCCTGGAGATTGTTGTCCATAAAATAAGCCTCCTGAGGATTTGAAAACTTTAGAGAATGCTCGCTGCAAAATAGAGTCCCGCCGCGAAGGCCAGCACCGAAACCAGCAACAATGCCCATTTCACTTTGCGCGCGCGCTCGAAGGCGCGGCGAATGGCGGCCGGCGAATTTTGATAATGGCGGTACGGCAGGGGGAAGAACACCAGAATCGCGCACAAGGCGCTCAGTCCCCACAAGAGGAACGGCAGGGTGAAAGAACTGCCCTGCAAATCCGGTTTGACTGCGACTTTGATCTGCAGGCCTGCCAGAACCAAGCCTGCCACTGCGCCGATGGCGCCGACTAAATATTTGGCGGTTTCTTCGAGGCGGCCGAGGCTGGCGGCGAATTCGTCGCGCGCGAGTTTGAGATAAAACAAGTCGTCGTCAGTGGCGGCCCGGCTCTGCAGCACGGTTTCAGCTTCGTTCATGGCTTGCTCTTTCCCTCCTGCTTGTCTTTGAGTTGCTTGCGGGAGCGCGGTGAAGTCATACACGCCGCTGCGCCAGGCCCAAAAATCCGGCGCACCTGCGATGATCGCCGGCAGGACAGATCAATACTCATGTTCGTTTGACAACCAAGCTTAATGAGTTCGAGAGCCGCCCGAAGGGTTTCACGAGGGACTGTTTTGCCTGTCACGATCGCCGAACAATAGGCATGTGCCATGAGAAAATCAAGGTCTCCCCCAAACCCCTCAATCCGGGTCCTTCTGAATCTGAGTCAATTCTCACCCGAGTCCTAAACTCGCCTCCAGCCGCCCCAACACCACGCATTCGCCAGCCGGCTTTAGCCGGCTTCAGCTACCAGCCTGCGATTTGAATCGCAGGTTTGAATCGCAGGCCGCCGCCAGCACCTCCACAATCCGGCCCGCAGCCCCGGCTTTGGCGGCGACGAACGCGCGGCATTGCCGGCCCACCTGCGCGCAGGCCGCGCGATCCTGCAACAGCGCCAGCAACTCGCCCTCGCAGGTGGCGGCATCCGTCACGACTCTACCCAAGCCCGCGGCTTTCATTTCGAGCGCCTCGGGCGAGTTGTTCATGCGCGGACCGAACAGCACCGGCACGCCGTGCGCCGCGGCCTCGAGCACACTGTGCACGCCCGGGCCAAAGCTGCCGCCGACAAACGCGATCTGGCCCGCACCATACAGCTCCGCCAGCACGCCGACACGATCGACCAGCAGAATCGCGGCCGCGCCCGCCTCCTGCGGCCGTGAGAGTCGCGCGCCACGCACGTGATGTTCCTGGAAGCGCTGCTCGAGTTCAGCCAAATGCACGGCGGTCGGCTCATGCGGAACGAGAATCATCTTCAAGCCGGGCACCTGCCGCCGCGCCGCCACAAAGGCGGGCAGCAGCACTTCTTCATCGGAGGGCCAGGTGCTGCCGGCAACCAACACCGGCCCCTCCGGCTGCCAGCTTCCGGGCAAAATCCTGCTGAGCTCCGCCTGCTGCGTGCGCAGCAGCACTTGATCATAGCGCGTATCGCCGAGAATGCGCAAGCGCTCGGGAGAGCGCAACAGCGGCCGCAAACTCTCGGCAGCCGTGGCGGAAACCGCAGCGATCACCGCGAAATTGGCGAGCACCTCCCGATTGAACTGGCGCACGCCCGGCCAGTCGCGTTTGGTCGCAGCGTTGGCGCTCACACTGGCATCGGCGAGCAGGAGAAAAACACCGCGGCGCCGCGCCTGCCACATGAAATTGGGCCAATAGTCATGGCGAATAACCAGTCCGGCCGCGGGATTGACCAGCTCCAGGAAACGGCGGGCATTGGTGAAAGTGTCGATCGGCAAATAGCACATCACTTCCGCGGGCAAATTTTGGCGAGAGAGATTCTGGTAGGCGCTGGGCGAGAAAACGGTCAGCACGCGCACGCTGCCGGGAAAGCGTGTGCCGATTTCATGCAGAATCGGCTTGGCCTGTTCGCATTCGCCCATCGAGGCAGCATGCACCCAAAAGCGCGGGCTTCCAGCCGGGAAGGCGGCCATTTGCTGCGCCAGCCGGGCAAACAAATGCGCACGGCCCTGCCGGCCCAGCTTGATCTTGGCGCCGGCGCGGGTGCGGCCCAGCAGCGCTGCAATGAGCTGAAAGAGGACAAAAAGAAAAGGGACGGCGATCAGATTGTAGAACGCCATCCACCAAACGGTGCGAAGTTTATTCAAGGGACGAGGCAGCGCGCGGCTTGCCACCATTGGGGGAGAGACGAAAGCATCGCTACGGCACCGCTGCGATTTGGGCGGCAGCAGATCGCGTCGTGCCTGCGAGTGCCGGGAAAATCATTTTCCCGCGGGCCGCGGCACGAGATTTCGCAGCGCCGGAAGCGCAGCCGGTGCCGGCAGTCGAGCTTACTTGGGCTTGACGGGAATCTGCTTGTAATCTTCGCCGATGATCAGGGTCGCGGCCACCAGGCGTTCCGGGCTGGCCTGATACACCACATACTCATCCGGCAGGCCGAGGATCTTGGCGATCTTCAGGCCGTTTTCCATCTCTTTCGAGCGCCGATCGTAGATGTAGGTGCGCGGCACGCTGGCGCCGCCTTCGTAGTTGGTGACGTTCACCGGATCAAAGCCCTGCGCCTTGAGCAAGTCGGCGTACTTGCGCGCCAGGCCGCTGACGCCGCAGCCGTTGAGCACTTCGATTTTGGCGTTTTCGGCGGTCGGCGCTTCCGTGCGCGTCTCCGCGCTCATCGGGCGCTCGGTGCCGGAGAGAAAATGCTTGCTGACGAACGAAACAATCAACAGAACGTTGATGATGCCCAAGCCCCACAGGGCGATCGAGAGGAATCCGTTCTTCAGATTGAAGCTTCCTTTCGTGCTCGTGCGCTTGGCCATCGCCCGCGGGCTGCCCGCAGAGGCAGAGGTGTTTTTCGACCGGCTCGGTGTTGCCATACGTTGCTTCGGCACGCTCCTTTTCCTCAACTTTGAATGATCAGACAAAAAAATGACCCGCGCGAGCGAGTCATTGCAGCTTTCGAGTTATTTGTCGCTGGGCAATGGCGTCAGCGCAGGCGCCGGATCCCACCAGCGATCATAGTGGCGATACGGCAGGTAGTTGTGCGTGGGATAACTGCTGAACTGCACGCTCAGCGCGGTGCTGCGGCTCGGCTTGTATTCCAGGCTGGCGCCGGAAAGGAAGAAACCGTTCTGATTCACACCGGGCACGCCGAACGCGCCCAGGGGCTGGTTCATCACGCCCCATTGCAGCGCCACCTGCATGTTGTCCGCCACCCGGTAGCCCATGGTGTTCAGATAAAGGCCCTGGCTGAAGCCCTGGCCGCCCACGCTCAGGTAAGAGAGCGAGTAGCTCTGCTGCATGCTGAAGCGCTGGGGGTTCAAGCCCAACAGGCCAATCAAACCCTGCGGCTTGCTGAACGGCGCCGTCAACAAGTGTGAGAACGGAACCGGCTGCGTCTGCTCTTTCAATTGCGCAGAAGCCAGCGCCGGAACGATCAACGTCAGGACAACGAAGGCAATCTTCTTCATGACCAATCTCTCCTCATCGTTGCGTTGCTCCGTGATTGCTGCATGCTTCGCTTCCGCCTCAGTAAACTTGCGATTTTGCACGCATTAAATAGTAAATTTTGTCGGTAAAGTCAAACGGTTTTTCGGCCGCCACCGGGATAATTGCTTGATTTTGGAGGACGCAAATCGTATGCTTGCGCCGTTATTCGCGCGTTCATCCACAACCATGCTGCTTGCTCGCCCGGCACTTTTCATTGAGGTGAAACAAGTCATGAAATTCCGATTGGCGTCTGCTCTGCTCCTGCTTTGCTTGATTCTCCTCGGCTGTGAAGCCCGCCAAGCCGAGCGACCGGTCTATTCTGAAATGCAATTCTCCAGGTTGCCCCCGGGTGCCACGAGCGCGGAAGGTACAGGCGCCGAAGCGCTGCTCGCCGGCCGGGCCGCCGACGAGAACCAGCCGGTCGCCGCGCCGGTCCCAACGGCACGCATGATCATCAAAACCGCGGAACTTTTCTGCGAGGTCGAGAATTTTGAAGCAGCCGCCGGCCGCATGCGCGCCCTGGCAGAAGAAAGCGGCGGCTATCTCGTGTCTGCGCAAACCAGCGTGCGGGATGACAATCGCAAATCCGGCATGCTCACGCTGCGCGTACCCGCGGACAAATTCGAGACCACGCTGGCCGCGCTGAAGAAGCTGGTCAAGAAAGTGGAAACCGAAAACCTCAGCGGCAACGACGTGACCGAGGAGTTTTATGATCTCACTGCCCGGCTGGAGAACAAGCGCCGGGCGGAGCAGCGCTTTCTGGAAATTCTCAAGACCGCCAACAAGACGAGTGAGATTTTGGAAGTCGAGCAGGCGCTCGTCAATGTGCGCGAAGAGATCGAACGGCTGGAGGGCCGCAAGCGCTATCTCTCCGATCAAGTGGCGCTCTCCACCATCACCGTGCGGCTGTTTGAGCCGCGGCCACTGATCACCACCGGCCGCGACAGCTTTTGGGGCAAACTCAAACGCGGCTTTGAAAACGGGCTCGCGGGCTTTGGCGACGTGTTGAGCGGCACCATCACGTTTGTGATTGCCGTATTGCCGCTGGTGCCGCTGTTCTGGCTCGCGGGCTGGGGAATCCGCAAATGGTACCGCAGCTTCAGAGCGCGCCAGGGAGTGACAGCCGGCAACGTAAAGATTTAGTCATTTGAAGAACCGCCCGGGCGCTTGGAGCCTTTTGAAGCCCGTTCGACGAATAAATGCAACAACTCAAGTTGATTGGAATCGAGAGCGCCCGGGCGGTGGGTTTCTTCTCCGCGCGCCATGCCGGAAGCATCTTTTTGAGCGTGCCGCCGAGCCAGCATGGATTCTGCGACCCGCCGCGTGCTCAAAAGGAGCCGTTCGGCAAGACACGATTGCTGAAGGAATTCGCCGATTCCACACTGCCAAAACCGAAGTGTTCCGGTATCGGCTTGGCCGTTGCAACCCAATCATCAGAGTTCCCATAACACTCGCAGTTTGCACGACCGCAATGCAGCCGTTGATTAGCAGTCGTGTTGTCTAAGACGATGGGCCGGTCGAAAAGTTCTATGCTGCGCGCAGGACGCAGGTATTTTGACTTTTGTAAAAAGGCTGGCGCAGTCCCTTTGCCGTTGCATCGTTGCGAAAGAACAAAGATACTGCCGAACCTACCAAAACACCCAACTGATACAGCCTCCCGCTTCCGTTGGGTTTTGCTTTCCGCGGGAGGATTTCATCTTGGTTGTGGCCCGTCCAAGTTGGTAAGCTTTCATCTTGCAGCGCGACTTGCAGTCAACTCCATCCCCGCGGTGTCGATCATTAGATTGTGTTATCGCCATCTCCATAAACCTCGACTGTGAGCATACTGGGAGCCTCGTCATGAAACTCTTTTCTCCGGAAACCTGGGTTTCCTTCATTCCCAACGGGCTGGGCCAGGTCAAGCCCAATCACTATTGGGAAATGGCCAAAGCGGCGTGGCAAAATCGCGATCAATTGCCGTTTGCCTGGCGCATTCTCAAAGAGGGCGTGTGTGACGGTTGCGCGCTCGGCACCACCGGCATGCGCGATTTCACGCTGCCGGGCGTGCATCTCTGCATGGTGCGCCTCCATCTCATGCGCTTGAACACGGCGCCGGCGCTGGATATTCGCGCCCTCGCGGACGTGACCGCAGCCTGGCAGGGCAACCGCCCGCTGCAGGAGATGAACGCCACCGAGCTGCGCCAGCTCGGCCGCCTGCCCTACCCCATGATCCGGCGCGCCGGCGAGAAGGGTTTCCAGCGGCTGACCTGGGAGGAAGCGTATGGCGTCATTGCCGCGAAAATCCGCACCACGGATCCGAACCGCCTCGGCTTCTACCTGACCTCGCGCGGCCTGACCAACGAGGTTTACTATGTCGCGCAAAAGGTGGCGCGTTTTCTCGGCACCAACAACCTCGACAACTCCGCGCGCATTTGCCATGCGCCCAGCACCGTCGCGCTCAAACAGATGCTCGGCGTTCCCGCTGCGACCTGCTCCTACCGCGATTGGCTGGGCACGGACTTGCTGGTTTTCATCGGCAGCGACACGCCCAACAACCAGCCGGTGACGACGAAATACATGTACTACGCCAAAAAGCAGGGCACCAAGATCGCCGTCATCAATCCCTATCGCGAGCCCGGCCTGGAGCGCTACTGGGTGCCGTCGGTGTTCGAAAGCGCCTTGTTCGGCACCAAGCTCGCCGACGCCTTCTTTCACGTGCACATCGGCGGTGACATTGCCTTTCTCAACGGCGCGATCAAACACATGCTCGCCGCCGGCTGGGTCGATCGCGATTTCATTCAACAGCACACCGCAGGATTCGACGAGCTGCAGGCGGCGCTGGCGCTGCAAAGCTGGGAGCAACTGGAACAGGCCGCGGGCGCCAGCGCGACGGAAATGCGCGCATTTGCCAAGATGGTGGCGACCGCGCAGACGGCGGTGTTGGTGTGGAGCATGGGCATCACCCAGCACCGGCACGGCGTGGAAAACGTGAAAGCGATCATCAATCTCGCGCTCACCAAAGGCCTGGTTGGCCGGGAGAAATGCGGGCTGGTGCCGATTCGCGGGCACAGCGGTGTGCAGGCGGGCGCGGAAGTGGGCGCGGTGCCCAATCTGCTGCCCGGCGGCGTGCCGGTGAATGAGGAGAACGCGCGACAGCTCGCAGCGCTGTGGGGCTTTGCGGTGCCTGCGCAAAAGGGGCTTTCCGCGGTGGAAATGATCGAGGCGGCGCAGGCCGGCGGCCTGGAGGTGCTGTACTCCGCCGGCGGCAATTTTCTCGAAACCCTGCCGGAGCCGGCGTTCGTGCGCGCGGCGCTCGCCGCCTTGCCGCTGCGGGTGCATCAAGACATTGTGCTCTCCCCGCAGATGTTCGTGGAACCCAAAGAGGCGGTGCTGCTGCTGCCGGCGCGCACCCGCTTCGAGCAAACCGGCGGCGGCACCGAGACTTCCACCGAGCGCCGCATTTACTTTTCCCCCGAAATACCCGGCCGCCGCGTCGGCGAATCCAAAAGCGAATGGGAAATCTTCATGGAACTGGCCGAGCATGTCTATCCCGAACGCCGCGCGCAAATTCATTTCGACAACGCCCAGCAGATTCGCGAGGAGATTGCCTGCACCGTGCCGTTCTATGACGGCATTCAACATTTGCGCAAAAAAGGCGACGCGCTGCAGTGGGGCGGGCCGCGCCTGTGTGAAGGCTGGCACTTCCCCACTGCCAGCGGCCGGGCGCAGTTTGCCGTGCTCGCGCCGCCCCCGCGGCCGGCCGAGGCCAGCACTTTCACGGTGACCACCCGCCGCGGCAAGCAATTCAACAGCATGGTGCATGCCGGCCGCGATCCGCTCACCGGCGCGCACCGCGAAGACATTCTGATGAATGCCGAAGATGCCCGGCGCCTGGGCTTGCAAGAGGGCGATGGGGCCGTGCTCAAGAATCATCTCGGTGAATTTCGCGGCCGCATCAAGCTCGCGCCGATCAGAGCCGGCAACCTGGAAGTGCACTGGCCGGAGGGCAACGTGATCATCCGGCGCGGGGTGATCGATCCGGCGAGCGGCATTCCGGATTACAACGCCACCGTCGAGGTGCTGCCTGCCGGCTGATTCCTGCGGCCATGCCCGCGCGCCCGACCGGCGCAGGCAAAATGGCCGGTGAGACTGGCACTGCCACCGCCAGGTGGTGCCACTCCCGCGGTGGCGTGGCCGGAGAGGCGGCCACCACGGCTGTAACACCGGCCGCAAGCAGTAATCCTCCCTTGCTTTTTGCGTGTTGGATGCGTATTTTCAGCCGCTTTGCAGACACTGGGAGAGACATGGTCGAGGCGCAGTTTTACAGAAAACTGGATAACGGCAAGACGCTTTGTTATCTCTGCCCGCGCTATTGTGAAATTGGCGAGGGGCAGACCGGCTTCTGCTTCGTTCGCAAAAACGAAGGGGGGGTGTTGTATTCGCTGGCCTACGCCAGCCCCTACGCCGTCCACCTCGATCCCATCGAGAAAAAACCGCTTTCGCATTTTCTTCCCGGCACAGAGATTCTTTCGCTCGGCACCGCCGGCTGCAATCTCGGCTGCAAATTTTGCCAGAATTGGGACATTTCGAAGGCGCGCTATGATCACGCGCGCGCATCGGCATTCACGCCCGAAAAGGTGGTCGCGACTGCGCTGCAGCACGGCTGCCCCAGCATCGCCTTCACCTACAACGATCCGGTGATTTGGGCGGAATATGCCATTGACATTGCCCGGGCCGCGCACGCCGCCGGCCTGCAGACCGTGATGGTCACGGCCGGCTACGTGACGCCGGAGGCCCTGCCGGCCATCTTCGATCACATGGATGCCGCCAACGTCGATCTCAAGGGCTTCACCGATCATTTCTACCGCAAGACCTGTCTGGCCCGGCTGCAGCCGGTGCTGGAAACACTCGAGGCGCTCAAGCGCCGCGGCACAACCTGGCTTGAAATCACCACTCTCCTCATTCCCACGCTGAACGATACGCGCGCGGAGCTGCAGGAGATGTGCGCGTGGATTCTCGACCATCTCGGGCCGGAGGTGCCGCTGCATTTCACCGGTTTTCATCCCGACTTCAAACTCATGCATCTGCCGCCCACGCCACCGCAAACTTTGGAATCCGCGCGGCAGCTCGCTCTGGAGATGGGAATTCACTATGTCTATATCGGCAACGTCACCACTCCGGAGGGCAACAACACCTATTGCCCGGCGTGCGGCGCTCTGCTGATTCGCCGCTCCTGGCATACCGTGCAGCAAATCAATTTGAAGCAGGGCGGCTGCCCGGCCTGCGGCCACCGCGTGCCGCTGATCACCGGTGCGCCATCACCGCGCCGTTCGCCGGCGGCGCCGCGGTACCAGGTGCTGGCCTGAACGCAACGCCCGGCGCGCGGGCACAACAGCGCGGCAACCGGCGGGCCCGGGTGAGGAAGCCCGGAGCAAGGGGATTGTGCGTGTGCAACAAGGTTAGGACAATCATGACAGATCACCAAATCGCGCTCGAGGAATGCTGATTTTAAGACGCAAAGATCATGATTCCCCCGCGCCCATCTCCGAACGCGGAAAGGATGCCGGTCTGAAAGTGGAGACGCCCCGCCCCGCAGTGGACACCTATGTGCCGCGCTTGTTGCTGGTCGACGGCCAGGCCAAACGCAATGACGAGCTGACGCAGGCGTTACGCGAAAACGGCATGGAAGTACACCTCACCCACTCGGCGCAGCATGCGCTCAGCCTGCTGCAGCAGAAGTTCTGCGATGCCCTGCTGCTCGAGATTCCGGCGGTGGACATGCCGGCTTCGCAGATGGTGGCGGTGACGCGCAACCGCTTCCCCTTCCTGCCGATCATCGTGCTGGCTGACAAGAGCCGCATGAACGACGCCATTGGCGCGCTCAATGCCGGCGCGCTGCACCTGATTCCCATGCCCTGCCAACCGCGCCAGGCGATCAGCGCGTTGCGCAAAATCCTGGTTTTCACCCATGACACCATCAAGCCCGGCCGCCTGCTCCCCGGCCTGCGCCAAACCGTGCGCTTCGAACTGCCCAGCAGCCTCGATTACGTGACCGGCGCCGCCAACCAACTCACCGAAATGTTCGTGCGCCTCGGCATCATCAGTTTGGAAGAAATCAACATCAAAATTGCGATCGTCGAAGCGCTGACCAACGCCATGGAACATGGCCACCACTTCGATGCCGGGCTGCGCGTCAAAGTCGAAGCCAAAATCGACGAACGTTTGGGTGAAATCAAGATTACCGACAACGGCAAGGGCTTCAACCATCGCCAGTTGCCCGACCCAACCGCGCCGGAGAATCTCTACAAGCCGCGCGGCCGCGGCATCTACATGATGTATCGCCTCATGGATGAAGTGCATTTCAATCGCAAGGGAAACAGTGTGCGCTTGATCAAATACCGCCGGCCCTTCGAACCCAGCGTCAGTTGACCCCGTTGCGCGAACGTTCAACCCCGCCTGTTTGACCCTCATTAGGACGATGGCGCCGCTTCCGTGCGGCTCCGGCTCAGGAGGACCTGCCGGCCCGACGGAGGGACCGCGGGTTTTCCGCGCGCACGGTTTTCCCATATCAAATGCTGGGCGGTCACGAGAGCCCAGCGTCCCCATCACTACCCGGAAAGGAGTCGTCCTATGTCATTTGTCGCAGAGCTGGAGCCCCGCACCCTGTGGAAGCATTTCGATGAGATTCTGAGGATCCCGCGCGGCTCGGGCAATGAAAAGGCGATGCGCGAATACGTTATCAGTGTCGCCCAGAAGAACGGCCTCAGCTTTCAGCAGGATGCGGCCGGCAACGTCGTGGTGAAGAAACCCGCCTCTCCCGGCCGCGAACAGGCGCCGATCACCGTGCTGCAAAGCCATCTCGACATGGTGAACGACAAGAATTCCGACGTCAAACACGACTTCTCCAAAGATCCGATCAAACCGCGCCGCGACGGCGACTATCTCTGTGCCACCGGCACCACGCTGGGTTCGGACAATGGCATCGGCGTGGCCTCGGTGCTGGCGCTGATGGACGCCAAAGACCTCCCGCACGGCCCGCTCGAGTTGCTGTTTACCGTCGATGAGGAAACCGGCCTGACCGGCGCCAACAACCTCGCCGAAGATCTGCTCAGCGGCCGGCAATTGATCAACCTCGACACGGAAGAAGAAGGCGCGCTGTACGTCGGTTGCGCTGGCGGCGCGGGCACCGATCTGCTCCTGCCGCTCAAGGAAGACCGCGTGGAAAAAGGCATGGAAGTGCTGCGTTTGAAACTCGCGGGGCTGCGCGGCGGGCATTCCGGTGTTGATATTCACCTGCAGCGCGGCAACGCCACCAAGCTGTTGGCGCGCGCGCTCTACAGCCTGCTCAACGTCGCGAAGCTGCGTTTTCGGCTGGCGGGGATTGCCGGCGGCAACAAGCACAATGCCATCCCGCGCGAAGCCTTCGCCACCGTGCTGGTGCCGGGCAAGAAGCAGAATGAATTTCTCACGGCCTTGCAGGCACAGATCGACGCCCTCCGCCTCGAATACGCCGCGGTTGATCCCAACCTCAACTTGACCATTGAAAAGGGCCGCGCCAAAACCTGCTGGACCGGCAAGACCACGCGCCGCGTGCTCGGCCTGCTCAATGCGCTGCCGCACGGCGTCCACATGATGAGCAACGATATTCCCGGCCTGGTGGAAACCAGCACCAACCTGGCGGTGGTGGAGACCCGCAAGAAGGGCTTGCACATTCACTGCAGCACGCGCAGCTCGGTGAACACCGCGTTGCAGGCGCTGCGCGACCAAATCCGCGCGATCGGCGAAGCCTTCGGCGCCGGCGTCGAAGAGGCCGCGGGCTATCCCGGCTGGAAGCCCAATCTCAACTCGCACGTGCTCAAAGTCGCCAAAGAAGTGCACAAGGATTTGTTCGGCGTCGAGCCGGGCGTGAAAGCAATTCATGCCGGCCTGGAATGCGGCATTATCGGCATGAAATATCCCGGCATGGACATGGTCTCACTCGGGCCCCAGATTGAATTTCCCCACTCGCCCGATGAACGCGTGAAGGTTCCGTCCGTGGCAAACTACTACCGCCTGCTGCTGGGCACACTGAAGAAACTCTCGGAGTAGTGCGTTCGGGCTTGTGCTGTTTCATGTGATCGGCGCCCGCCGCGGGGTTCGATTTTCAAGCTGATCACGCCGCAGCTCGTGTCCCCGTGCGGAAACACCACCGCCCGGGCGGTCTTCCCTTTCTGGACAGACACTGACCACCTCGTCCGGAGGCCCGCGCCTCCGGACTTTCTCAAATCAACGCAGGGAGCGCGTAGAATTTGATTCGTTGGCTGACAACGGCGGGAGCATTGTGTCGGAGGAGTTCTGTTTCTATCCCCCCACGGTTGGGGGATTTTTTTTGTCTGGCCCTGGCCGCGGCGCTGTTTGCGCCGGGCAGCGCGGCATTCGCGCAAACCAAGCAGCCGCCCGTCATTGCGGCCATCGCGTACTCGTTTCGAGTTGACAAAGACCGGCCGGCGCATACCGACAGCCTGATTTACACCATCCGGGTGTGGAATGATCCGCTGCAGGCCGACACGCTCGCCGGCGTGGAAGTCGAATTCTTCCTGCCTTCTTTTGAAAACGGCCGTTTCGCGCTGCAGCTCGCGACGTTTCATGATGCCGGCCGCTATCCGGTTGCAATTGATGCCGCGGCCGGAAAGATCACCTGGCAGGTCGGCAATCTCGTGCGCCGGCCGCCGCCGCTGCGCAGCGACACCGCCACCGTCGTTTTCTCTTTTCATATTGCCGCGGTGGCGGAATTCTCGCTGAGCTGCGGCGAAAATCCCCTGACTGCCATTGCGCGCGTTTCGTTTCGCAATGCCGAGGGCCGCCGCATCTATCCCGGCACGCCACGCGCCGCAGAAAGCACGCTGGTCTTGACGCCGGATTTGGTCGCGGAGAATCTCAGCGTGCCGCTCGAACCGCAGCGCCGCGGTGACCCGCTGAAGCTACGCTATGACTATGCCAATCGCGGCAACGTGGCGCGCGCGGCCACACTCTGTCTGCGCCTGCCCGCGGGCCTCACCGCGGACAGCCTCCAGGTCACGCCCGACAGCATAACCGTCGCGCCGGTCAGCGCTGATTCGCTTTGCTTGAACCTCGGCGTGATCGCCGCCGGCGTGCAGCAGAGCGTGGAGCTGAGCCTGCTGCTGCCGCCGGATCTGCCCGGCGACCTCGATTCTCTCTGCCTCAGCGCAACGCTGATCACCGACTGCGATCTCAATCTCGCCAACAATTCCTTTCGCAACGCCTGCGCCGCGCTTGCGCCGCTCGATCTGCTCACCCTCACCAAGCAAGCCGTCCCGCCACGCGCACGCGTGGGTGACACGTTGACCTTCACCCTCACCGTGCGCAATCTCGATCAACGCCTCACCGCCTGGAATCTCACGGTGGTCGATTCGCTCGCGCCCGGCCTGGAAGTGATCAGCGCCGACTCGCCTTTCAGTTTGGTGAATCGCGTGGTGCGCTGGCAACGACCTGCGCTCGCGGCCGGCAGCGCCTGGCCGCTGCGCCTGGTGGTCCGCCTCACCGAGGAATGGCTGCGCCAGCAGCCTGGCAATCCGTGTGCGGTTGCCACGCTGTGGAATGTTGCAGCGGTTGCTTCCACTTCCGCGCTGGGCGCCGCGAGTCCGGAAGCGCCGCAGAACCTGAACAACAATCGCAGCGCCGCAGCGGTTGTGGTCGAGCCGCCGGCCGACTTGCTGGAAATTTTCACCATCGTTGACACCTTGCGGTCAACCGGCCCGGCAGTGCTGCTGCCCGGCGATACCCTGCGCTTCACGTTGCACTATCGCAACCTCACTGGGCCGGTGGCCGCGAGCGTGACGGTGATCGATTCCCTGCCGGATCCGGCATTCCTGCAATTGCTTGCTCCGCTGCCTGCGGGCTTTCGCTACGAGGCTGCGGCCCATCGCCTGGTGGGCGACCGCTCGAGTTTGGCGCCTGCCGCCCGCGACTCCGCTTCGTTCCTGATGCTGCTGCGGCCCACCGGCAGCGCTTGCGAGGATATCGTCCTGCACAATCGCGCTGTCATTCAGGAGGCCGCGCAGCTCGACTGCAATCTCGCCAACAACGCCAGTACCACCGCTTTGACGGTGGTGGGCAACCGCAATCTCTTGCAGCTCACCACGCTCGCGCCGGCGGCCGCCGATCCCGGAGAAGAGATTCTTTTCACGTTGCACTATCAAAACCTGAGCGAGATTCCCGCCACTGGCGTGGTCCTGCAGGTCGATCTGGCCGAAGCGCTGGCGGTGACGGCAATCAGCGACAGCGGCCGATTGCTGAGCGCGCTGCGCCTCGCCTGGCAGTTGGGCACGCTGGCGCCTCATGCCGGCGGTAGCGTGTCCTGGCGCGCGACGGTGCGCAACACGGTGCGCTGTGAGCCGGAGCAGATCACCATCATCTCACGTATCGATTCCGAGGTGCAGGACTGTGTACTGAAGGACAATGTCAGCGTGACGGCCATCACCCTCAACGCGACTCCGCCTGCCGAGCGGCCGCAATTGGCGGTTTACGGCCTGCAGCTCACCGATGCCAATGGCAACGGCTGCGCCGAGCCCGGCGAGCCCTTGCGCCTGCGCCTGATGTTTCAAAACCGCGGCGACTCCACCGCGCGGCAGATCGAATTCATCGACTTGTTTGCCCGCTGGGGAACGCAAACTTGGCCGGTGCCGCCGCCGCTCGCGCTCACTGCCGCGTTGGCGCCGAACGGTACCGGCTATGCCGACTTCGAGTTCACCCTCACCGCCAATGATTTCAGCGCCACCGACCTCACGTTCAACGGCAAGCTCACGGCCGCGAACTTCTGTGCCGCGGCAATTGACAGCGCCCTGATCCGGCTGCGTTTCTGCCCGCTGCCCAACCTGGTCTTCAAACAGGTCAACCTTACGGACGCGCCCGGCAACCGCGACGGCCTGGCGAGCGAGGCGGAACCTTTGGCAGCGCTGCTGGTCTACCAAAACGAGAGTCCGGTGGCAGCGGACAGCGTCACGCTCACACTCAACCTCGCGCCGCCGCATCTGGAGCTGTTGGAAAGCCGGCCTGCGCTGGCATTGCCGCTGCCGTTGCAGCTTCGCAGGGCATTGGCCGCCGGCCAGCAGGACAGCGTGCGTCTGACCTTGCGCTACGCTGATTTCGCGCCGGCCGAAGCGATGGTTGCGCTCACGGCCACGCTCACGGGGTCAGCATTCGTGCCGCCGGTCACCGCGCACGCGGCGATTGCGATCAAACAGGAATGCTTTGCGCGGCCCAACCCTTTCATTCCGGGCCGCCATCCGGAAGGTGTGCGCTTTGCGCCCAACGACGGCCAGCAGGTTGAAATTTTCGATTTGCACGGCAACCGGCGGCGGGCGCTGACGACACGCGAGCGCTGGGACGGCCGCGATGATTCCGGCAGGGAATGTGAGCCGGGCCTTTATGTCTGGTCAATAGCCGGCAACTGCCGCGGCACGATCGTGGTCGTGCGCTGATGCAACAGGCTGCGCGCAGCAAATGAATGCTGGATCACTTAACGTTACTTTGCAGATTTGAGGCAGGGATGTCTGGCCGGGGATTTCATTCAACACAAAAACTGCTGCGGGCCGTAGTCCTGCTCTGCGGCCTGGCAGTATTGCTCGCCGTGCGGCCGAGTCTGGCGCAGTCCGGCGTGTACCGTGGCGCGCGTGCCGGCGCCATGGGCGGCGCCTATCTCGCCCTCTCCGACGACGTCGAAGGCATTGCCTACAATCCCGCGGGGCTGGTGTATGCGCCGGAGCGCTGGCTGTTTGCTTTCAGCCTGGAGAATCTCTTCAGCGCCGGTTTGCCGTTTCAAAATGACCTGCACAACAGCGGAGCGTTGTCGGTATCGAGCGTCGGCTTCGCCTACAATCGCCTGCGCCGCGCCAATCAAACCGTGCCGGTTCTGGTGCTGGGCCGGCCGGCAGACTTCCAGTTGCGGCAGTCGAATGGCCCGGCGCCGACTTCCAACGATTTCTCGATCGGCGCCGGCGCCAGCATGATGCGCACCGGCCTGTTGAATGAGATCGCCATCGGCGTGTTTGTCAGCAAAGGTTTTTTTGAAAAGCCGCAGCCGCTGCCGCTCTCTCCGCATTTGCCGCACTGGTTTGCGCTGAGCCTCACCGGCACGCTGCTGGGCGTGCAGTACGATCGTGAGATTGCCGCGCATGCCGAAGTCAATTCTGCGGAAGAACTCGAGGCCATTCGCGGTTTCTTTGCCGAGCACGACCGCAGCCAGTTCGGCTTGGGGCTGGATGTGAGCGCAATTGCGCATTTGCATCATCGTCTCAATCTCGCCGTGGCCGCCGCCAACGTGATCGCGCCCAATTTGGCACTCGCCGGTGCATTCAAAGCGCCGCGCCGCCACCGCGCCGGCATGGCAGTGTTGCTCGATACTCGCCGCCGCTGGTTGTTGGCAGTCGATCTCGAACGGCAGCAGGATCTCACCGGCTGGCGTTTGGCAGTCGGAAGTGAAAGCGGGATCTTCGCGCTGAATCCTGAAGTCTTGCGGCTGCGCTTGGGAGTGAACCACAACTGGTGGTCGGCGGGCTTTCGTCTCGCCAAGCCCGCGCTGCTGGAATTGCACTACGCTTTGCTCATGCCGGCCTTTTGGCGGTCGGATCGCCCCGCCGGCTTTTTCAACCATCGTGTTACTCTGTCATTCTCCCGGCCGGCCGGCCCGGATTCACCCTAAGTTCGTGCGAGTGACCTCATGCGACTTCCCACAGCTCTGCTCATGCTCGTTGGCCTCGCCGCCGCCATTTCTTCCGCTGCCGGTGCTGCTCCCGACGACCGCAGCACCGCGCCCATTGCCGCCCGCCTGCCGCTGACGCAAACCTATGCCTGCACACTCAATGTTTGGAATCAGGAAACGCAGGCCGGCAGCAAAGACCTGCGCCTCACGGCATTCCGCCTGACCGTAACCGCAGTCCGGCAGAAGCAGGCCAGCCAGACCGCGGCCTGTCCGCCCGCAGCCAACCGCTTCTGGCTTGATCAGTTGACGCTGCAGTATCTGCGCAATTGGCATCCCGAAGCGAACGGCCATGAAGAACAACCGCAAGTGGACTGGAACAAATTGCGTATCCGAGTCGAGGCGGATCCCCGAGGCTTCAGACCTTTGCGCCAACTTTCACCGCGCGACACGCTGGCGCGCCTTGATCTTCGCTCCGAAATCGTGATGGGGCGCAATGATCTGCTGCGCCTCGGCATCTTCCACTTTCAACCCGATCAGCCCGGCGTTTATGATTTGCATTTCACGCTGCAACGCCGGCAGGCGACCACCTTCAGCGCGGTCAAGCGCATCGAGTTTTTTTGCGCCGTGCCCGCGCCGGAGCTCACGCTGCTGCATGCCGTAAGTATCGACACCCAGCGGGCAAACTACCGGCATCTGCCGCTGGTGGCCAGCACTTTTTTTGAAGCCGGCTCCGATCTTCCTAATCAGAATGACACCGACCGCAACCTTCACTCACTGTTTCTGGGAATAGTGGCGAAGCGGTTGGCCGGCCAGCCGTTGCAGGGTGATTTCCTGGTGCTGGAGGATCCTCTTGCTCCTGACGATCGCGCCGCCCAGCTCATGCGGGCGAGAAGCCGCGCACAATACCTGCAGAGCCGCGTCGAGCAATCTGCCCGCGCCTTGCAGAAACAAAACGCCTGTGAGATTGACTGGAAGAAAGAAGCAGCGGGCGCAGGGGCAGCCGCATTGGTCAATTTCGGCCTGCGTCTGCGGGAAGCCTCACCGGCCGAGAGTGAAATATACCTCAAGCGTGAGCATTCGCAAGTTTCGCCGGAATGGTTTGCGGAGGAAAATCGTGTGGTGCCGCTGGTATTTTCGCCGGCAGCGCAACAGCTTGTCTTTGCACCGGTGAAACTGGCGCACGATTTCTCCGGCGATTGCGCCACCTTCCGGTTGCCACCGCTCGATACTTTGCTGCTGGGAGGCTGCATTCGCGCCGCGCAACTGGTGGTGGCCGACGCGGCCGGGCGCGCGCTCACACAAGATATCTCGCTGCCGGAATTGCGCGAGCTTTGCCGGCCGCCAAAAATGCTCGCCCTGCGTTCGCCGAAGTGGCGGGCCTTTCTCAAACCGGGCAGATATACCGCCAGCCTGCGGCTCTTCGGCGCGTGTGCAGCGGACCTGAGCGCGAGCAATGCGGTGACTTTCGACGTGCCGGCGCCACGTGAGGAGATTTTCACTTTTTCGCCCTACGACCGCGTCGAATTGTGCTATGAACTCGATCGCGAACGCGTCACGCAGATCGGCGCAGAAATCGTGCAAGCGGTGTGTGAGCGAATCACCCTGCCTTCTCCCCGCACGCTCATCTTCATCACCGGCCACAGCGACAGCCTGGGCGAACACCGTCCCGACGGCCGGGGAAGCGAATACAATCTGGACTTATCCTTCCGCCGGGCCAAGCACCTTGCCGGCTTGCTGCAAGCGGCGCTGGCTGATCAAGCCCGCCAAGCCGGCCTGGAACTCCTCTTCACCAAAGAGAACAATGTGAGCGATGGCACCTCGGACCATCGCCCTGTCACCGCGCAGTCCCTGCCGGCGGGCCGCAACGGCGCCACTGCTCAATCCGCCGGCTATCTCGAGCGGATGATTGCGGAAAAACTCCACTCCTTCAACGAAGCGCCCGAGGGCCTGCCTGTGCCCACGCGCCGTGACCTCGAGAATCGCATCGCAACGATTCGTGAGCGCCTGCCGCTCGAAATCATCCACTTGCAATTGCACGACCGCCACAGCAGCCGTGATCTCACCATCGTGACTGCCGGCTTTGGCGTCACGGTGCCTTTTCACCGCCGTCTCGAAGAGGCGCCGGAGGTATTGGAGGCATTTTGCGCGATGGGATACAAACCGGAGGAGATACCGCGGACTTTCTTTGGAGACGATGCGCATCCCGCCGGCCGCTTCCTCAACCGCCGCGCGGAATTGCATGTGATCTGGTGAGTGAACGCTGCCTCAACGATGCAGCGCCAGGGGTACAACCAGCCCGGTTACCAAATCAGCATAACGGCCGGCAAGCTGCCTGCCGTCGGCTGAAAGCGTGAGTTGCGCGGTGCCCCAGGTTCCCGCCGCAGTCGAGATCGAAAACTGCACCGACTGCCCCGCGATCGCGCCCTGCCCCACTGCCGTGATACCGTAAAGCGGATTGATTTCTTGAATGGTGAGCGCCGCAGCATTCTGCTGAATGAGATAAGACACGCCTTGCGCGCTGTGCCAGGTTCCCGCCAGGACATTGCTGCCTGCTGCTTCGCTGGGTTCTCCCAAAAGCGCTTGCTCGCCGGCCACGGGCGGCGTCCGCTGACGGAGTTGCCCTTCCAGCTCAGCGAGCTTGTTTTCCAAATCAGCTTGCCGCTGCTTCAGCTCCTCTTCGCCGACTTGCTTGAGTTGTTCGGGATTGGCAACGGACTGCGGCTTCTCGGCAAACTCCGCTTCGAAAATGTCCGAGATCTTGATCTTCTTGACCGCGAAACCGGAATACAGATTGTAGCCGACAATGACGATCAACAGCAACGCCACCACCACCCACAAAAAATTCTTGGCTCCGCTGCTGGAAGAGGGATTGCCATTACTCATTGCACACCTGCCATGTTTTGATTTGCATGAGTCATTCCGTCAGCCTGCGGTTTGTGCGGCCTCTTGTGATGCCGCATGCGGCCGTGGCTGCGTTGTCGCACCTGGATTCTGCCTCATGCTTTGCCTTGGGCAATCTCGAGCAGAATCCTCGGTTCCAACAACCAGCGCAACGTACACCCGCCGGCCTGCACCGGCAACCCGCCTTCCACCAGCGCCACGCCCGCTTTCTTGAACGTTGTGAATGGACTCTGCTCGCCACTGACCAGCAAGGCGAGCAGCGCGCTCATCTGCGGCTCATGGCCAACGAGTCCGAGCACCGCGTTGTCTTTGTGCTGATTCAAAAGGGATAAAAGCGCGTCCGGCTCCGCGTCATCCTGCAGCAGCGCGGTTTCCTCAAGCTTGTGGATTTTCGATTTCTTTCGTATAATCTCCGCGGTTTGCCGGGCACGCACCAGCGGGCTGGTATAAAGATGCGTGAATGCAACGCCGAGCCGGCACAGTGCCGCGGCGACCTGTTCCGTTCTGCGGCGGCCTTTGTCCGTCAACGGCCGCTCGCCATCGGGTTTTTCCCACGTTTCTCGCAGCGCGGCGATGCCGTGGCGAATGAGGTAGATTTTCATGCGGCACTCCTTTCACGCTCATGCCAATGTGCGTTTGATGACGCCCCTCCCCTCGCAAAAATCCGGCGGCAATATAGCAAGTTTTTGCCCTTCTGTCAATTCGGCCCGGCCGCGCGGCGCGCGGGCGTTGCTGCTGTCCGGCTGTGCGGCCCTGCTCCTGGCCGGCTGGGCCTGTTCCAAATCACAATCTCCCCACACCCAAATTCCGCCGGCCGAGGTGAAGGAAATCGCTCCGCCTGATACCGTCAGGCCGGCGCCGCCGCCGGCAGGTCCGGTGGCAGGATCGGTGTGGGACGTGATGAAGCCCGGCGAACGTCTTCCCAAAGACGTGTTGCAAGCCATGGCCGGTTTGGGGGCGGACACGCGCTTCGCGCAGAAACTCTGGCAAACCCGTCTGCTCGATGTCGATGGCGACGGCGCGCAGGAACTGATGATTTCGAACGTCGTCGAATGGTGCGGCAGCGGCGGCTGCGGCGTTTGGCTGTGGCAACGCCAGCGGCAAGGGTTGCGCAATCTGTTGCCCACCGACGATATTCTCGCCGTTGCGGTTGAAGTCGAATCGACCGCCACCAACGGTTATCACGACCTGCGCTTTTATCACCGCTCTTCAAGTGAGAACAACCGCCCGCTGCTGGTGAGCGATTTGTTTGCCTGGGACGGCACAGTTTATCGCTATCGTTCGCGCCGGCAGCACGGAGAATATTTGGCCGCGGCCCTCCCGCCCACGTGCTGGAAGGTTGTGCCGTGAAGCGCGGCGCCACGCATGCCCGCAGCCTTTCCCTCCGGCCGGAAATGCTCCAGCGCGGCTGGGAGGCGGCGATTACGGCGGCGGCCACGTTTGCCGGGATCATTCTGCCGCTGCAATTGGTGCTCGACCTGCCCAATAGCGCCCTGTTCCTCTACGGCAATTTGGCCGTCACCGTCATCTTTTTCGTGGACGCCTACCTGCAGTGGCGTCAAACCCCGGCCGCCGCACTCGCTGCGCCGGAGCGCACGTGGCTGCCGCTGTCGCATTGGGGCTGGCTCAGCCTCGATGCCGTGGCCGCGCTGCCGCTGAACATGCTGTTGGCGGGAACGCCCTATCCCCTGCTGCGGCTGCTCAAGCTGGCGCGTGTCGCGCAATACATGCGGCGCTGGCGCCAGCGCCAGTTACACCACACCAACGTGCTGCGGCTGGTGTTCTTTGCATTTTGGCTGGCACTGGCGGCACATTGGATTGCCTGCGGCTGGCTGGCACTGCGCGGGCTGTCGGCCGAATTCGACTTGCCGACGAACTACGTGCGCGCGCTGTATTGGTGCGTCACGACTCTCGCCACCGTGGGCTATGGCGACATCACCGCCGCCAACAATCCGCAAATGCTGTACGCCATGGGCGTGATGATCATCGGCGCGGGGGTTTACGGCTATATCATTGCCAACGTCGCCAGCATTCTCGCCAACCTCAATCCCGCGCGCGTGCGCTACCTCGAAAACATGGAGCGGCTGACCGCCTTCATGAGCTATCGCAACGTACCCACGCATCTGCAAAAGCGCATACGCGACTACTACGGCTATCTGTGGGACAAGCGGCTGGGCTACGATGAATCCACCGTAGTCTCAGCGCTGCCGTTGAACCTGCGCACCGAAGTCTCGCTCTTCCTCAATCGTGACATCATCGAGCGCGTGCCCTTGTTTCGCGGTGCCAGCGAAGACTTCATTCGAGAGATTGCCCTGCAACTGCGGCCGGTGGTGTTCATGCCCGGCGATTATGTCTTCCGCGCCGGCGAGCCGGGAATGGACATGTACTTCATCAGTCGCGGCCGGCTGGAAGTGATCGCCAAAGACGGCAAGAGCATTTTGGGAAGTTTGTCGGACGGCGATTTTTTCGGCGAGATTGCCTTGCTGCAGCGGCAACCGCGCTCCGCCAGCGTGCGGGCCGCCAGCTTTTGCGACCTCTACCGGCTGGACAAAGACACCTTCGACCGCGTGCTGGCCTCCTACCCCGCGATCGTCGAGAAAATCGCCTCGCAGGCCCGCGAGCGCACGGAAAAGAACGCGCCGGAACACTGAGAGCCGGCCAGCAGAATTCCCGGGACTCCAATCCAACCTACAAATACATGTGAGCCGAAAACTTGGGAGCCTGACATGAAAACACGAATGGCGTGCCGGTTGATACTCTGGAATATCCTGTTGGCAACGCTGCCTGCGGCAGCGCAGGATTTTTGGTCGTGGTGGGGCGACGGCAAAGCCGAGTTGTCGTCTTACCAAACGAAAACCCAACGCTACGGCGAGTTGCGTGAAGGCTATGCCGTTTTAGTTTACGTGACGGAGGAAATCTCACGCACCACGCGCATCAAAGTCGAGTCCGACGCCATCCCGCCGGCCGACCGCGCGCCGGTGCTGAAGCTCAATCACGTCGTCAAATTTCCCACCGGCATTTATGACTATTCGCTGTTGACCTCGACATTCAGCAGCATCGAATCCGAATTAGGCCGCCCGGCATTTGAGCCCCTTAAAATCTCTTTCTCCGCGCAGGAGTGGTGCGGCCATGTTTATCAAATGCTGCTTCCGCAGCGCGATCAAGTCGAGCTGACGCTGCACAGTTATTTTCAAAGTGAAGGCGATCAGAAGCGATCCATCAAATTACCGGCAAACGTCGCGTTCGAAGACAATTTTTTGATTTGGATTCGCGAGCTGAAACGCGAAATGCTGGCTGCGGGGCAACGCCGCAACCTGCAGATTCTGCCGAGCGCGTGGGCTTCGCGCTCAGGACATCAACACGTAGAGTTTCAAGCCGGCGCGATCATCAAAGAAGAGGGCGAAGCCGTGAAGCTGGGCAATGGCGCCGAGCCAACCTGGCGCTGGACCTGGCAGGTCGGCAATCGCACGGAAACATATTGGGTGGAGAAAGCCTATCCGCATCGCATTCTCAAATGGCAATCCAGTGACGGCGGCACCGGCGAGCTGATCAAAACCCTGCGCCTGCCCTACTGGCAATTGCACGGCAATGATGATCTGCCCTATCGCGCGCAGCTCGGGCTGCCGAAGTAGGTGGTAGGTGGTAGGTAATAGGTGGTTGGTGGATAAATGCTTGGCAAAATCCAAATTGGAGGGCAGGATGGAGAAGGCACTGGTGAATAGGTTTGAGGATTTGCAGTGTTATCAAAAATCACTCGAGCTCCATCTGGAAATCCATGAGCTAACGTTGAGTTTTCCAAAGTTCGAAATGTACGAACTTGGCTCTCAGCTTCGCCGTTCAAGTAATTCGATACCGGCAAATATCGCCGAAGGCTGGAACAACAAGCATCACAATATCTATCTCGAAGGCCTTAATCGCGCACTGGGAGAGTTGCGCGAGACGCAACATCATCTTCACGTCGCTCGCAGAAAGGGCTATATCACCCAGGAAAAGTTCGAAGCTCTACTTGCTCGCTACAACGAATGCGGCAGAATGTTGAAGGGACTCGAGAGAGCGCTTGAGAACAAGAAATGATGAAATCGGGGTGGCCGGACGTAGGTTGTGAGTTGCAGGTTGTAGGGAGCAGGGGATAGCTAAGCTCCTACAACCCATCACCTACAACCTATCACCCACAACCTATCACCCACAACCTATCACCCACAACCCACAACCGTATATGCCCGGCCAAACCGTAAAACTGCTGAAGGTCTTCCTCGCCTCGCCCGGCGATGTGAGGCTCGAGCGTGAAAAAGCGCGCGACGAGATTCTCAGTCTCCGTGCGCTGGCGCAGAAGCACGGTTTTGATCTCGAAGCCACGGGCTGGGAAACGCACGCCACGCCCGGCATGGGCCGCAGCCAGGCCCGCATCAATCAACTCGTGCGGGAATGCGATTTGTTTCTCGGCATTCTCTGGCGGCGCTTCGGGCTTCCCACCGGCGAAGCAGAATCCGGCACGCTGGAGGAATTCACTCTTGCCCGCGAACGCTATGCGCGCGAGCATGCCCCGGAAATCATGCTGTACTTTCGCGAAGTGCATCCCGACTTTCTCGCTGATCCCGGCCCGCAACTGCGCAAGGTTCTCGGATTCAAACAACAAGTGGAAGAGGGCCGGCTCGCGCTTTATGCCAACTACCGTGATCCCGAGCACTTCGCAACGCTTTTGCGCCAACACGTCACCGATTGGCTGTTGAAGCTCGCTCCCGCCACGAACAACGACCAACGACTCACGACCAACAACGCTTCTGCTCAGGACACCCCGCCCCTCTCCGCCTTCGCTGAACACCTCGAATACTGCCGCACCGAATTGCAGAAAACCGCGCGGCCTTTGCGGCTGCGCACGCTCACTTTGCCGCCGCTGTTTCTGGAAGAAGTCGAGGTTGAGCGGCCGCGCAACATGAAAGTAAGCATTGCGGTGAAAACCTTCCCGCGCTTGCTCATTCTCGGCGAGCCGGGCGCGGGCAAAACCACTTCGCTCAAGAAACTCACATCAGAATATGCGGTCTGGCGCGGCGAAGGCAAGGAGCCGGGACTCAATGAGCCGGAGGATTTCGATCTCCCCATCTTTGTCGATCTCTCGGCCTATCCCACCCTGGCGGCCAAGGACTCCCAACACGGCTTGTGGCGCTTGCTTACCGCGAGTGTACGAGGCGTGCATGATGTCGATGTCCGCAAGCGCCTCGCGACCGGCGGCTGCTTGTTGCTGTTCGACGGCCTGAATGAGGTCGGCGAGGCGTATGATGAAGTCGTGCACCACCTGCGCCATCTCGTGCACGAGATTCCGCACAATCGTTTTGTCGTGACTTGCCGGCCCGGCATTTATCGCGATGAGCTGCGCCATGAATTCGTGACGTTCCAACTCGAGCGGCTAAGCAGCTTCAATGCTTCGAAGGTTTTGGAGATCGAAATCGGCGCGGAGAAGGCGCAACCGGCGTGGAAAGGATTGGATGAATACACGCGCGACCTCTGCCGCAATCCGCTCATGCTCACGCTGTTGGCGGACGAGCTGCGCGCGAGTGATAATCCGCCGCAAAACCGCGCGGAGTTGTTCGACCGTTTTATCGACCGCTATTTGAGTGAATGGGCGCGGGTGAAAGGCGCAGGCTCAGTGCGAGTGGAAAAGGAGATTCTCTCGGCGCTGGCGTGGCGACTTGGGATCAGCCGGACCCTGCTTTCCGCGGATGAAGCCGCGGCCGTCATGTCTGCCCGGCTGGCGGAACTGCAGCGCAAGAACGAAGCGCCGCAGCATTTGAACGTCGCTGATCTCAATCGTGAATTCCTGCACCACGGCCTGCTGCGCGAAAGCGCGGGCCAAACCGGATTCTTTCACCAGGCCGTGCAGGAATATTTCTTCGCGCGCGAAGTGGCATTGCATCAATCAATCGAATACGTTTTGAAGCATGCCAGCGACCCTGAATGGGCGGAAGTTTTGGTGTTCGTCTGCGGGTTGGTGGAGGATGCGACGGAGGTGGTGAGGGAGGTGATGAAGGGAGATCCTTATTTGGCTGCGAAATGTATAGTATATGCAAAAGAAGTCGATAGATACGTTGTCGATGGTTTGGCAATAAGCCTTATCCAAAAACTAAAAGCAAAATTTGAAAAAGATGTTTGGGTTGGGGAATTATATCCAGAAATGCTATCCATTCTATCTTTAGAATTCAAAACGTATACTAAAAAACTCGTAGATCTTTTCCGGCGTGCATATTATGAGAACGCTCAAGCACTTTACGATTTTGCTTATATGCTCCTTGCACTAAATATTTCAGAAAAAGCAATACACTTCCTTGAGCCTTTGGTAAGTGAACAGCCTAATGATGTGGGTCTTAGAGGATGGCTTGCAGCAGCATTTCGACATGTAGGGAATTTTGAAGATTCTATCTCAAACCTGAAGAAGTGTTTAGATTTAAAGCCAGACAATGAATGGCTTTGGAGCAATTTGGGTAGAGTGTATAATGAGCTTAAGAACTATCAAGAAGCGGAAAAAAGTTTTTGCCGAGCTATAGAATTAAAGGATGACTCATTTAGAGCACACTGTCATTTCGGTTTAACTTTATTGGCAATGAAGAGGTATAAAGAAGCTTTAGAAGAATTTCAAAAATCTATTAACTTACGTTATGGATATGGCATGACACACAATGGTTTAGCGGAACTTTATCTCGAATACTTGAATCAACCAGAAAAAGCCATATCAGAATATGAAATTGCACTTCAACTTGAACGACGCCCATTCAAAATATCTCAATCGTTGTTCGGTCTTGCCCGCACTCATGAAGCCGCCGGCCGTACCGCCGAAGCCCGGCAGCGTTATCAAGAATACCTCGACCGCTTCCCCTGGGGCGAGCATGCGCAAGAGGCGCTGGCCGCGTTGGAGCGGCTGGGGGGAGAATAAGTCTTGTGCTACGGCATTTCCTATCGATCTTCTTTTGGAAGGAAGAGCGATATAGTGACGAGCTATCTCTCAAGAAAGCCCAGGGCGCGGAACAGCTTGAGGTTGATTTCTTCCATGCGCTGCTTGTTGATCTTGCCCAGCTTTCTGACGAGATCAGTCTTGAGAATCGTACGCATAATGCCCAAAAGGATTTTTGAATCACGTGCAAGGCCGGATTCCCGCGATTTGACGATGACATCCTGTTTGTACACGCGATCCAACTTTTTCGTGCTCAATGGCGCGACAATGACAAAGGGATAATGCGAATTGTCATTATCTTCGTCGTTTTGCAGGATGATTACGGGCCGGGCTTTCTCAACTGCCGGCTCATCTTCGTGCGGAAATTCGAAGAGCTTGGCCAAATAGATTTCCCCGCGTCGCATAGTGATCAAATCCTCGAAACGGTCGAGCGGTATTCAGACATGATCTCCTGCGCGTAGCCCGCGCCGGGTGTCTCACCAAAATCGAACCGTCTCGCCAGCTTTTGATATTTGCTTTGCGCTTCCTCAAATGCCAAAGAAGCTTCGTCTTCATGATCGAGAAAGGTGATTATAACCGGCGTGTTCGGTTTCTTGTCGACTTTGGCAAGTGGCTTGATCGTCTTGCCGGTGTACGTGCCTCTGATGGAAAGCATTGTTTCTCTCCTCATGAAAACCAATTGATGACGATTGGTGAAATTAAAGATGATTACCTGCGGCCCGACGCCGAAGACTGGCATCGTACTCGACTACACGGAAGAACGATAACAAGTGAACTTCAGAAAACCAAGCCATTTTTCCGGCACTTTCGTGAGCCGTGGGCCGCACTTCTGAAGCCCGGCAGCGTTATCAAGAATACCTCGACCGCTTCCCCTGGGGCGAGCATGCGCAAGAGGCGCTGGCCGCGTTGGAGCGGCTGGGCGAGATCTAGGCAGGCTTCACTTCAGCCTTCGACTTCTGCATATTTATCATACTGCTCTTCTGTCATCGTCTCTAAACGAGTAATCACGAAATCGCTGTTGCCATTGAACCGGGAGCGCAAGAATCGGAAAAGATCTCGTTCGCGCTCAGACCAGTGCCAATTTTCAAAACCTCTACGCGCAACCACAAGAATGTGAACGCCTACCGCAATGCCGCTGGGCTTGACTTCGACCAATGTGGCTTCAATTTCATGGTTACGCACCCATTCGGTCACTGCTTCACGCAGTTCCTCCAAAACGGCGGTTTTCATGTTTCACCTCAAAAATATCGAGCCAAAAACGTTATGATGCCGTGCGCCGGATCAAAGAGCGCCCGATCGAAAGCATCGGCATCCTGCTGCGTATGAATTGCGCCCTCATAACGCAGCGCCATCGACCATCGCTTGTGAATGAGCAGAAAGTTCTCATTCACCTCCTCTTCGGCGGGCAGGCGTGAATAAGGCCCGGAACAACAAAGCAACAACTCCAAATCGTGCACTTGAAAAATGTGCCGGAAGATTCGAAACTTCGGGTTGTTTGCTGATCACCAGTTCCAGTGCCAATTCGAGCAAAGTCCCGGCATACAGAACCGCCCCCGCCCACCGTCCGGCGGCGCGCAAAGCATGGTATTCCGCCTTGCGTTCTTCGAAGGCTGCGCGCAACGTCGCGAGATCTTGCTGAATGAGCTTGAGTGCCATCAGAGCTCCTCCCAATATTCCTGCCCCGGCGGCAACGCAGCATGGCCCTCGCGGCCGGTTGCCGTGAGGCAACAATAGCGAACACCGTCTCCAAAATCAAGGCGTTCTCGGAAGCGCGCCGCCCTTGAAACGAAAATGCCCTGAGCGTCACCCCGCTCAGGGCATTTTCGTTTTGGCGTACCGCGCCTTCACGGCTCCGAGCAACTGTGGAAGAAGCCGCATTGGGGGCAAATCAAACGGCAGCGGAAGTTTTGCAGGCGGGTGCCGCAATTGTCGCAGTACACCCAATAGCCGTACGCATCCTCCGCCGGCGGCGCCTTGGCTTCCACGTCCGGCTTCGGCAAGGGCAGAGAGGCGGGCCGTGAGAGCAGCAGGGTTTCCCGTTCGGAAATGTGAAACATGCACCCTCTTCCTCGTTAGAACAACGGTTTGCCCACCATTTCGAAAACCATGAACAGTATCGTGCCCAGCGTCAATGCGCCAAAGACCAGAGCAATCGCGCCGAATTTGACATTCTCCTTCATCACCAGGCCGTAGGCCATGGCCGGCGCGGTGTTGACGGTGAGGTCGCCGTTGATTCGCGCCTGGCAGGCCAGACGTTCCTTCGGCTGGTCACCGAGCTGCAGCTTCTCGAAAAGCGTCGGCCGGTTGAGACACTCGCCCGGTTGCACCGCAATCCGGTCCGTGCCGCATAATCCGAATCCGCGACAATTGATGAATCGGTTGACGCTGCCGTACACGCTGACGCCCGCTTTTTTCGCGGCTTGGCGCACGGTGGTGCCTTCCGGAACCTCCACTTTGCGATTCTCGGCTTCGAAGTGAACGGTGGGCATGGGCTTGTCCTCGTTCGTTGGATGCTGGATGCTGGATGCTTGATGCTGGATGCTTGATGCTTGATGCTTGATGCTTGATACTGGATGCTTGATACTGGATGCTTGATGCTTGATGCTGGATGCTGGATGCTTGATACTTGATGCTTGATACTTGATACTTGATACTGGATACTGGATACTGGATACTGGATACTGGATGCTGGATGCTGGATGCTGGATACTGATCACTGACTACTGGACACTGGCATCCTCTTGCTCAGTGGTTCAGCGATTTCAGACCTTCGTGTGCGCGGTTGACCAAGTCACTTGACTTGCTGGTGGCAATTACTTTGTTCCACCATTCCGCGGCTTTTTCGTGCTCGTGCATGGCGGCATAGATCACCGCCATGTTGAACATGGCAAAATCATAGTTGGGGCGATGCTGCAGCGCGGTCTGCAATTCCTCCAGCGCCCGGTCGTTCTGTTTGAGATTGAAATAGGCGCCGGCGAGATTCAGCCGGGTTTCGACATCCTCCGGCTTGACCGCCAGCATATCGCGATAGTAGCCCGCCGCTTCCTCATATTTGCCGGCCATGTCGAAGATCGCCGCCAGGTGCAGCAAGGCGTTGATGTCGGCCGGGTCTTCTTGGGCGCGTTTTTTCAGCGAATCGATCTGTGAAAAAATCGGCGCCATCGAGGCCATGTCAGACATTCCTTGTGCCGGCGGTTGACTTTGGCCGGCGGCCGGCGCCGGTGCAGCCGCATTGACCGGCGCGGGATTGGTGCGCGGATAGAACAGAAAGAACAAAATGCCCACCACCACCGGAATGCTGGCGAGCAGCCCCACTGTCACCCACGGCGAGCGTGCGCCGCGGCCAGGCGCGACGTGCCACTGACCGGAAGGTGCCGCGGCTTCGGCGGTGGCCACGGCTTGGCCGCACTGCGGGCAAAACTTGGCTCCCGGTTTGAGTGCGCCGCCGCAGGCTGCACAAGTGCCTTCACTGCGTTGCGCCAGCTTGGCGCCACACGCGGGACAGAAACGGCTCTGCGGCGAGACTTCAGCGCCACATTCGTTGCAATTCATGCGGGTTTCCTTCATCGGATTACTCTGGAAAAACCAGCGCGACCGCGAAGTTTTTTCCAGCTTGGTTCTTGGCTCGTTTGCAGCCGGGCAGACTGCGCTACGGTTCCTGGGTACGCAACATTTTCAAAATGCGATCGAGAAAAGTCGCTTTGGCAATATCATCCTGCTGGGAATGAATCAAAATCAGATTGCGCACCATGCGCGCGATAATGGTGCGCGGCGAGGCACGCTGCAGCATGCGATCTTCGAAGGTCATGCCCGAGCCGTGCAGCAGCTTCATGCACTCCGCGCGCGTGATCAGGCGGCCGCCGTAGAAGGGATCGAGGAGAAACGATTCCGCCGGCGTGTGGTATTGGCAGATGAAATGCACCGGCAGGTTGACGCCATACACCGGCACCTGCAGCCGCCGCGCCATCAGCAAATAGACCACGGACAGGCTCACCGGAATGCCGGTGCGGCGTTCGATGACGCGATTCAAATAGGAATTGTCGGGATCGTGGTATTCCTCCACGTTGCCGTGAAAGCCCTCCTCCTCGAACAGCACCTGATTGATCGCCTCCACGATGGCGCGGCCGGTTTTGGTCTGCGGCGGCTCCGCCAGACGGTCGCGAATGCGGTCGGCAAAGCCCTCCAGCTCCTTCTGAAACGGCGCGATGTCCAAGTCCGGATAGCCCACACGTGCCAGCAAAAAGGCGGCATGTTCGAGATCGATCTGCTCTTCCTCCAGCAGGCCCAGCACATAGAACGAGCTGATCAAATCCTCCTGGCGGATTTGTGCCAGCACGTGGCGCGCTTCGATGCGCGTGCGGCCGTCGCCGTCGTCATGTGCCGCCTGCCGCAGAAAGACCTCGGCCTCCTGGCCGATCTGCAGCAAGTGTTCACGCGCGATACTGCGAATATTGGCATCCTCGTCACCCAGCAACGTGATGAGCGCCTGAATTTCGTTGGGAGATTTCTTCACCGGTGCTTACGCCCTCGAAAGAGTTCAGAATTTGTCCGCCGGTCACCGTGGCGCGTCTCAGGTTCGCATCGCCGGCTTCTTGCCGCCCAGGCGATTCTCCGTGCCCTCGAGCAGGCGCTGGATGTTCTTGCGGTGGGTGAAGACGATGAGAAAGGCGATCGCGAGGCTGAATTGGAAATGCGCCTCGGGAATCTCCTGGCGCGTGAATTTCTGCGCCAGCAGCAACACCACCGGCAGGCTCACCGCCGCGAGCATCGAGCCCAGCGAAACATAGCGCGTGGCATAGACCACGGCGACGAAAATCACCAGGCACACCAGCGCGGCGAGAGGATACAGCGCGAGAATCATGCCGGCGGCCGTGCCCACACCCTTGCCGCCGCGGAAGCCCGCAAACACCGTCCAGATGTGGCCCAACACCGCGGCGACGCCGGTCACGATCGGCAGCACGGTTTCATCGATGTGCGGCGGGCCGAGCGGCTGCCAGCGTGAAATCCAATACGTCGCCGCAAAGCCCTTGAACACATCCACCAGCATCACCGCCAGACCGGCCTGCCAGCCGAGCACGCGAAACACGTTGGTGCCGCCGGCATTGCCACTGCCTTCATTGCGAATGTCAAAATCTTTGCCGCGCACCAGCTTGCCGACCAGAATCGCAGTGGGAAACGAGCCGGCCAGATACGCGGCGAGCAACACGAGCAGGAATGATAGCATCGCATAACCTCACCCGAGCGCCGTTACCGCCGGCGCCCAAAAAAGTATTCACGAATCGCCAAAATTTTCTCACAACCGCAAGCGCTGCGTTGCGGGCGTCGGTCCGGTCTTGCGCGCCGCCGCGCACAAACCGGGCACGAAACCCGCCGTTCATTCTCCCAAAAACGCAACGGCGACTGCGCCGGGCCCGGCATGCACACCCAGCGCCGGTGACACGCTGGTGACGGGAACCTCGGCCAGTTCCAACCGCCGGCGCAGTTGCTCGGCCAGAAAGGCCGCGGCTTCCGGCGCGTTGGCATGCGCGACCATCATGCGCAGTTTGCGCTTGCCGGCTGCTGCTTGCGTGGCGATCTCAATCAATTTGCGGTGCGACTGGTCGCGGCTGAAGGCCTTGGCCACCACCTGCGGCCGGCCTTCGGCGTTGAGGGTGATGATCGGCCGGATCTTCAACAAACCGGCAAGCCCGCCGCGCAAGCGCGACACGCGGCCGCCGCGCACGAGATAGTCCATGGTCTCGACCGTGAAGAGCAGCTTGACGTTTTGCACTGCCCACTGCACGTGTTTCTCGAGCTCATCCAGCTTCATGCCGTTTTCCGCGGCTTCCGCGGCTGCCTGCACGATCAGGCCCTGGGCAATGCACACGTTCTTGGAATCGATCACGCGAATGTTGATGTCGTTGTGCACCGCCTGCGCCGCGCGCTGCGCCGCCTGCAGGGTGCCGCTCAGCGCGCCCGTGAGAATGATGGCAAGGGCCTCACGATGATTTTGCGCGACATGCAGGTAGACTTGCTTGAAATCGCCGGGCGCGGGCTGTGAGGTGGTGGGATGCACCGGGGAAGTGGCGAGCAGCTCGTAGAAATCGCGGTCGGTAATGGTCACCTTGTCAACGTAACTCTTGTTGCCGAACGCGAGCGCCACCGGCACCATGTGGATGTTGTAGCGAATGAAATCATCGGCCGGCAGGTCGCAGGCGGAATCGGTGATCACCGCCACCGTCTGCGCCGCCGGATCATGATGGGCGCGGGCGTGCTGGCTCCGCATGTCGTCTTGCTTGAAATTGACCAGCTCGCCGTATTCCCGTGCCAGGGCGAACACTTGCTCCGGCTCATTGCTGTGAATGTGAATGCGCACGCGCTCGCTCGAGCCTGCCACGATCATGGAATCGCCCAACGCCCGCAGCCGCTCGCGCAAAGCCCGGCGGTCGATGTCTTTGCCGACGATGAAGGCCTGGGTGCAAAACTGAAAGGTGATCTGTTCTGGCTCCTCCGCGACCTGAGCCTTGGCATTGCCAAAGGTCAAGATGCCCCGCGCGATGCGCTCGATTTTGCCGGATTGCATGAAATGCAGAATGCCTTCGAGCAGATGCACGAAGCCCTGGGCGCCGGCATCCACCACGCCGGCCTTGGCCAGCACTTTGAGTTTTTCCGGCGTGCGATTCAGAGAGTCGGTTGCGGCTTGCAGGGAGGCGCGGATCAGGGTGGGAAAATCAGTGACCCGCTGCCAGGTGTCGTGAATGTATTGCGCCCAATCGTGGATTACGGTGAGAATGGTGCCTTCACGCGGCTCGGCGATGGCTTCCCGTGAAAGCCGGGAGGCGGTCAACACGGCGTCGGCAAACATGGCCAGGTCGGCCCGCGTCTTGCCTTCGAAACCTTCGGAAAGCCCCTGGAAGAACTGCGCGAGAATGGCGCCGGAGTTGCCGCGCGCGCCCATCAGCGCCGAATCCGCCAGCGCCAGGCTCACGGCATGCACCGATTGTTCCTTGCAATTGAGCGCACCCTCCGCCACGCTGCGCATGGTCAATGCCATGTTGGTGCCGGTGTCGCCGTCCGGCACGGGGAAGACGTTGATGTTGTTGAGTTGCTCCTGCATTTGAATCAAGCGTTGCGCTCCGGCAATCACAGAGTCTTTCAGTCGCGGTCCGTCAATGTAAGTAATGGGCATCGCACACGCCTTGCAAAGGTGAATCTCGGTGCTGTCATCACAACCATCATGGTAGCGGGCAGGGTCGCACTATTGTCCGAAAAGAACGGCGCAAATGTAGGCTCACAAGCCTGAAAAGTCAAGCGAAAACCAGGAGGCGAGGGCTTGCCCATTTGAAAATGGAAGGGACATTGGTTTACTCCGCTTCCCGCCGGGCGATTTCCAGCAGATCGTCCACGCGGAGCTCTTTTGCCCATCGCCGCAAGTAGTTGAAATCGAGGTCTTCCGCGCGAATTTTCAGTAAGCCGAGAATGTCGCGCCATTGACGGTCGGAGACTTCGCCGCCCATGCGGTACCCCTCCAGATTGGAGAGAATAGTATCCTCGCCACTGGCAAACTTTGCGCTGATCTCCCTGTCAAAGGTAAATGTCTGCCTTTGAGCGCGGGATGAAGATATCCACCTTGAACATGCTTTCGAGATCGATGATGTTGACATTGGAGCAATGCTGAATGGATTCGGCGATCATCTCCTCGTCAATGTAGAATTCGTCCTGGAGCACCGAAACGAACGGCCGCAGATGTTCGAGGCGCATTGCCGCGACGATATCCGAATCTTGCGTGGTGCGTACCATCCCATGAAGCGTACTGGCGAGCGAGCCGCCGATCAGGTGCGGGACACCAAGTTTCTCGAAAACAGCCGTGACTTTGAATGTGACTTCGATGGGTTCATTTTGCATGGCTGGTTTCTCCGTACACCTTGCGTGCCAGTTCCTCTCCCAGCAGCAAATCCGCCAGTTTGCGGCGCAGTTCGGCTGCGCTCGCCTGCGGATGTTGCGCGCGCAAACCCGCCAGCGCCAGCATGCGGTCGGACGAATTCAACTGCGCCAGCATGTTCAGCTTGCGCGTGGGACTCGCCTGCCGCCACAACTGGATTTGCAGGGCCTCCATTTTGGGATGGGTGTCGGAATACAATCTGGCCATGACTTCTCCCCAAAGAGCTTTCTATTCGACGCCTCTGCGTCATCGCTCGCGCCGAACAGGAAATCGCTTGTTTCCAAATTATCGTGAATCGGGCAAGGCGGCGAGCGCGGTCTTCTTGAGCTGCGCGCAGGCAGCGGCGGCATCGGCTGCGCCAAAAATGGAGGAGCCGGCCACCAGCACGTCGGCGCCGGCGCGCACGGTCGCGGCAACAGTATCCAAGTCAATGCCGCCATCGGCTTCGAGCAAAATCTCGCGGCCGGTCGATCGCATCATCTCGTGTGCCCGCCGCAGCTTGGGCAGAGTGCTGTGGATGAAGGATTGTCCACCGAAGCCGGGGTTGACGGTCATGACGAGCAGGAGATCGATGTCGCCGAGAATCTCCTCGACGAGCGTGAGCGGCGTCGCGGGATTGAGCGCCACGCCCGCGGCTGCGCCGGTTGCACGAATCTGTTGCACCACCCGATGCAGGTGAGTGCAGGCTTCGACGTGCACGGTAAGGCGGTCGGCGCCGGCGTCGCGAAAAGCCTGCAAGTACTTCTCCGGATGCTCGATCATGAGATGTACGTCGAGCGGCAGCGGGGTGCACCGCCGCGCCGCGGCCACCGCCAGTGGGCCAAAGGTAAGATTGGGCACGAAGTGGCCGTCCATGATGTCGCAGTGAATCCAATCCGCGCCGGCGCTTTCGACTTGGTGGATTTCCTCCCGCAGCCGGGAAAAATCAGCCGAGAGAATGGAAGGGGCAAGCAGGATCATGGTGTTGGCAAACTGACTGAGGCCATCGTCGTTCGCAGCTAGCGCGATTGGCGGCCAGGCCGCATGCGCAGCACGGTTGTTTCAATCATTGCGATCCGGCAGGGAACTGAGTTCTAAATCAATCGCGGCGCCCTTTTCGACGATGGTATTGGCTTGCAGCGATTGCCGGATCACGGTCTCGGGCAGCAAATCCGGCACGATGGTGTAGGTGAGTTGGCCGATGCGCAGACCCGCCTGCTGGATCTTGAGCACGGCATCCTGCAGCGTGCGGCCCTCGAGCTGCGGCACCACGAACGCCTCCGGTTCCGGCCCGACGCTCAGCGTGATGTTGACTTTGGTGTTCATCGCGACTTCGGCGCGCGGCGGCACCGACTGCCAGCTTATCGCGCCCTCGGGGTGAATGCTGGAATAGTCATAACTTACCGAGCCCAACGCCAGCCGCGCCTGATTCAACAGCAGCTCGGCTTCGCGCTGCGAGCGGCCGACGAGATCCGGCACTTGAATGCGCTTCTCGCCGCGGCTGGTGACGACGTGTACGCGCCGGCCATATTTCACTTTGGCCTGCGGCGCCGGGCTTTGCTCGACCACGTAACCGAAGGGCAGTTCGTCACTGAAGCGTTCTTCCTCCTTGATGATCGCGAAACCGGCATTTTCCAATGTGGCTTTGGCGTCTTCATAGCGCATCTTGGTGATGTTCGGGATTTCCACTTCCTGGCCGTGGCGGGTGTAGAGCGGCATCACGATCCAGTCCATCAACAGGCCGAACGCGAGCGCGAGGGCGAACAGTCCGGCGGCCAGCCGGAAGAAGCGGTTGTTCAGCGCGGCAATCAGGCCGCGCCGCCAGAAGCTCAAAGCCGGGGAGCTTTTGGGAGTAAAAACCTTGTTCATGCTTTCAACTCGATTTTTGCAGATGTGCTGCGAAACTGCCGTCAACGCCGTGACGATGCAGAAAGGTTCGCACAAAACCCTGTTCGTCGCAGAAGCGTTCATCAACGAATTGTTGCGCCGGCCGCAATCCAAACTCCGGATGGCCGGCCAGGAACCAGGCAACCATCTCCTCGTTCTCCGCCGGTTCGGTGGTGCATGTGCTGTAGATCAGCCGGCCGCCGGGTTTCACCAGCGCGGCGGCGTTGTGCAGAATCTCCTGCTGCAATTGCACCAGCGCGGGAATATCTTCCGGCCGGCGGCGCCAGCGCAGGTCACTGCGCTTGGCCAGCACGCCCAGCCCCGAGCACGGCGCATCCACCAGCACCACCTCCGCGGTCACTCCGGAAAAGGTGCGGGCATCGGCGGCAATCATGTCGATTTTGCGGTGCACGCGCTGCGCGGCTTCCACCAGGAGGTGCAATCGTCTCGGGCTTTGATCGACGGCAATCACGCGGGCTTGCGGCGCCAGCTCCGCGAGATGCAGGGCCTTGCCGCCCGGCGCGGCGCACAAATCCAGAATGATCTCTGCCGCCGCCGGTGCGGCCAGATGCGCAACCAAGCCGGCACTGCCGTCTTGCAGCACGAAGGCGCCGTTCTTGAAGGATTCCAGCTTGGCGAGGTGATGCTGCGGCGGCACTTGGTAAAAATGCGGCAAACCGGCAATCTCCCGGACGGTTGCTCCGGCGGCGGCCAATTCGGCGAGCACGGTCTGCGCGTGGCGCGCCGGCTCCACTGCGCGAAGCGTCAAGGCTGGGATTTCGTTGTTCGCTTGCGCCAGCGCCAGCATCTCGGCGCTGCCGTACAGCTCCTGCCAGCGCCGCAACAGCCACTCGGGATAGCTCAGCGCCTGTGCCAATTTCTCAAAATCATTCGTCTGCGCCAAAGCCGCGGCCTCCGGCCAGACGAAAGGTTCACGCAGCGCGCTGCGCAAGACCGCATTGCACAGCCGCGCCAGGCCTTCGCCAAAATGCGCGCGCGCCAACTCCACGGCCTCATGCACCACGGCATAGGAGGGCACGCGGTCGAAATAGCGAAGCTGAAACAGCGCGCTGCGCAGAATATTCTTCAACAGCGGCCGGGCGCCCGCGAAATTCTTCTGAAAATGAAGCGCCAGCTCGGCATCCAGGCGGCGACGCCAGCGGGTCACGCCGTTGGCAATGGCGGTCACCAAAGCCTTGTCACGCTCCGGCAGACGGCTGCGGCCGAGATGCTTTTCCAAAACCTGATCGAGATAGGCGCTGCCGGTTTCCGCCTCGGTGAGAATGCGGCACACCAGGGCGCGCGCCGAAGCGGGGCGCGCAGCGGCGGCGCGCTGGGCGGAGGTTGCCATGTCAGACATGCGTGCTATTCTTCCACCGGCTTCACGCGAGTGACGAAGTATTCGGTTTCGCCGAACCAATCGACCGGCAGCCCGATATGCTGCTCGTAGGAAAGCGCGACGCGTTTGCCCATGGTCTGGTTGATCTTTTCGGCGATGGCATCTTCGCGCACGCTGAAGTAGAATTTCTCGGGCATCACCCCGGGCACGGTCGCCAGCGCCAGCTCGCCCTCCCAGGTTTTGAAGATCCAGCCTTTCTTCGAGAGCTTCTGCACATAGCCGGCGCGCTCGCCGCTGGAATAGCTCCAGGTCAGCATCATCCAGGTGTAAAGGCTCACCACGACCAGCGGAATCAGGATCAAGCCTGCAATCCAGCGGCCCACATGAAATCTTTTGCCTTGCATATGCCCGACTCGATTGGGAATTAGTTTCCGTCCGAATTTGCGGTCATTTGAATAAAGTGTTCCTGTAACGGCTTGGCCGTTGCCTCAAAACTGTGGGAGTTTCCACGACGCCCGGCGCTTTGACACCTCGGCTCAGTCGAGGTTGGAACGTTTTCGGACAGCCACGAATTAGAGTGAACGTCCGAACTTCTCCGCCACCGCCATGCGATGCCCCTGCAAGAACTCGCTCGTTTTCATGGCGCGTTTGCCCGCCAACTGCAGTTCCGCGACGGCCAGCACACCGTCGCCGGTGGCGATCAACAGCTCGCCGGCCCGGGCATCGACGTGGTGCACGCTGCCCGGCGTGAGGTCGCCGGCCTTGGCCGGAACCACCCGGCCGCGCAAAATCTTCAGATTCTTGCCCTGCCACTGCGTGCACGCGCCCGGCACCGGGCTCAGACCGCGAATGAGATTGTAGATCTCGACCGCGGTTCGGTGCCAGTCAATCTCCGCGAGCGCATCGGTGATTTTGGGCGCGAGCGTGGCCTCGCCCGTTTGCGGCTGCGGCACCAGCGTGCCCTGCTGAAATTGCTCCAGCGTTTCGATCAACAGCTCGGCGCCGAGCCGGGCAAGACGATCGTGCAACTCGCCCAGCGTCTCTTCGGGGCCAATCGGCGTGCGCCGTTGCAACAGTAATTGGCCGGTATCGACTTTTTCGTTGATCAAAAACGTCGTCACGCCGGTCTCGGTTTCGCCGTTGATGAGCGCCCATTGCATCGGCGCGGCGCCGCGGTACTTGGGCAGCAGCGAGGCGTGAATGTTGATGGTTCCCCGGGTGGGAATGCTGAACACCTGCGGCGGCAGGATGCGAAACGCGACCACCACAAAAACGTCGGCTTTGAGCCGCTGCAGGCTGTCCACCAATCCCGGATCATTCAGCCGGGCGGGCTGCAGCACGGTCAAGCCGTGCGCCAGCGCGCATTGTTTGACGGCGCTGGGCCGCAACTGCAGGCCGCGGCCGGCGCGCTTGTCCTCGCCGGTCACCACTGCCACCACCGGCACGCGCTGTTCGAGCAGTTTTTCCAGGGGCGGCACGGCGAACGCCGGCGTGCCCATGAACACGACTCTTAAATCTTGCAAAGAAGCCACTGGCATACCATGATCAATGCTAAAATTTCGGCCCGCGGCCGGCGTTGCGCTCAGCCACCATTTCCAGCCGGGTTTGCTCCGCCAGCGCCTGCAGCCTTTTGTTGAGCAGCCGGCGCTTCAAAGGACTGAGGCGATCCACGAAAAAAACGCCGTTGAGATGATCGATTTCGTGCTGCAGCACGCGCGCGAACAGGCCTTCGAATTCTTCCTCCTGCGGCCGGCCCTGCAGATCGACGAAGCGCACCCGAATGCGCTCATGGCGGTCGACCTCGCCTTCGATCTCGGGGATGCTCAGGCAGCCTTCTTCCATCGTGAGCATCTTGCTGGAAGTCTGCACCACTTCAGGATTGACGAACGCCCGCGGGGCAGTGCCTTCCTCAATCAGCCCGACTTCAACCACGCACAGGGCCTCGCCAGAGCCAACCTGATTGGCCGCCAGGCCGATGCCGCTGGCCGCCTGCATGGTTTCAATCATGTCCGCCGCGAGTTGCCGCAGGCGCGCCGCGCCGGCCGGCGAGGGCGCAGCCTTTTGCCGGAGAATGGGATCACCATATTTGCGGATGGGCAATACCGCCATCTACTTCGACTCCGTTTTTTCCATCTTGCGCCCGATGCTGCTGCGCGCCACTTCGAGCTTGACGTTATCGGCCACCTGCAGCACCACGGTCTGTTCTTTCTCCTTCACGCCCACGATCTTGCCGTAAATGCCGCACGACATGATGACTTCATCACCCTTCTGCAGGCTGGCGAGCATCTTGCGCATTTCCTTCTGCTGCTTCATTTGCGGCCGCAGGATCAAGAAATACATCACCAGAATGAACAACACGAACATCAAACCCATGTCGAAAATCGGATTCCTGGCGCCCTCGCCGCCAGTCTGCAACAGCCAAGTCAACATCAACATTTGCCTTCCTCCTTGCCAGCTCGTGGTGGATTGCCGCGTGAGTTAAGTTGAAACCGGATAGCGGTTGAAAAAATCTCTTTTGAATTCGGCCAGCGCCTGCGCCGCAATGGCGGCACGCATGTCCGCCAGCAGGCGGTGATAGAAGCGCAGATTGTGCAGGCTCGCCAGACGCATGGCGAGAATCTCCTGCGCCTGAAACAGATGGCGCAAATAGGCGCGCGTGTGCGTGCGGCAGGCATAGCAGTCGCAATCCGCTGCGATCGGCGTGAAATCGTCTTTGAACCGCGCATTGTTGAGATTCAACGGGCCGTCCGCCGTGAACACCTGGCCGCGACGGCCGCTGCGCGTGGGGATCACGCAATCGAACATGTCAATGCCCAGCGCCACCGCGTTCACGATGTCCTCCGGCTTGCCCACGCCCATGAGATAGCGCGGCTTTTCCGCCGGCAGCAGCCGGGTGGACAGATCGAGCATCTCCTGCATCGCGGATTTGGGCTCGCCCACCGCCAGCCCGCCCACCGCATAGCCGGGAAAATCCAGCGCCAGCAGTTCTTCGGTGCTGCGCTGCCGCAGATCTGCATACGTACCGCCCTGAGTGATCGCGAACAGCGCCTGCTCATGGCCGTAGAGCGGCTCGGCCGCGCGCCAGGCCGCGAGGCACCGTTCCGCCCAGCGTGTCGTCCGCGCCAGCGATTTCGCCACGTAGCCGTATTCCGAAGGGTAGGGCGCGCATTCGTCCAGCACCATCATGATATCCGAGCCGAGCGCAAGCTGCGTGCGCAGAACGCTTTCCGGCGTGAATTCATGCGCGGAGCCATCCAGGTGCGATTGAAAGCGCACGCCGTTCTCATGAATCTTGCGCAGCGCCGCGAGGCTGAAAACCTGGTAGCCGCCGCTGTCGGTGAGAATCGGCCACGGCCATTGCGCAAAGCGATGCAACCCGCCGGCGCGCCGCAGCAGTTCTTCGCCCGGCCGCAAGTAAAGATGATAGGTGTTGCCGAGAATGATCTGGCTGCCGACTTCGTGAATCTCGCTGGGGCTGAGCGTCTTCACCGTGCCCTGCGTGCCCACCGGCATGAACACCGGCGTCTGAATCTCGCCATGCGCGGTCACCAGGCGGCCGCAGCGGGCACGGGTGGATTGATCCTGGTGCAGCACTGCAAACGAGAAGAACTGCAAATTCATCGTGCCGCCCTGCTCATGCGTTGTCCTCGTTTCCGCTCACAGCAGCCGCGCCAGCGCATCATCCACGCGCTCCACCGGCACCAGCGTGAGGCCCGCCGGCTGAGGCAAACCGTTGGCGGAGTATTTCGGGATCACCGCGTGCTTGAAGCCGAGTTTGGCGGCCTCGCTGAGTCGCTTTTCGATCTGCGGCACCGCCCGCACTTCGCCGCCCAGGCCGACTTCGCCGATCACTACCACGGTGGGATCGACCACGGCATTGCGCAGCGAGGAGGCAGCGGAAACGACGATGCCGAGATCCGCGGCCGGTTCTTCGATGCGCACGCCGCCGGCAACATTGACAAACACATCGTAAGTGCTCACGCGCATGCCGATTCTTTTTTCCAAAACAGCGAGCAGCAATGCCAGCCGGCGCGCATCGATGCCGTTGGCGGTGCGTTGCGGCATGCCGTAGTGCGTGGCGGTCAACAGCGCCTGCACTTCCACCAGCAGCGGCCGCGAGCCTTCCAGCGTGCAAATCACCACCGAACCGGAGATGTCCCCTTTGCGCTGCGCGAGAAAAATTTCGGAGGGATTGGCCACCTCCGCCAGGCCGTTTTGCTTCATCTCGAAGACGCCGATCTCGCGCGTGCTGCCGAAGCGGTTTTTGACCGAACGCAAAATGCGAAACAGGTGGTCGCGGTCGCCCTCGAATTGCAGCAGCGTGTCCACCATGTGTTCGAGCACCTTGGGGCCGGCGAGATAGCCTTCTTTGGTAACGTGGCCGACGAGGATGATCGCGATGTTTTCATTCTTCGCGAGCGTCAGGAAAGCCAGCGCGCATTCCCGCACCTGGCTGACGCTGCCCGGCGGGCTTTCGAATTCCGGGCGATAGATCGTCTGGATCGAATCGACGATCACCACCGCCGGTTGAATTCCGGCAATGGCGGAGAGAATTTCCTCGAGGTTGGTTTCCGCCAGAATGTAGAGATGCGCCGAATCCACCGCCAACCGCTGTGCGCGCATTTTGGTTTGCCGGGCGGATTCCTCGCCGGTGATGTACAAAACGCGGAAATCCTCACGCGCCAGCGCCGCCGCCTCCTGCAGCAGCAGGGTCGATTTGCCGATGCCCGGATCACCGCCGAACAACACCAGCGAACCCGGCACCAACCCGCCGCCGAGCACGCGGTTCAGCTCATTGCTGGAGCAGAGGATGCGCGCGAGATCGTCCTGCGAAATCTCGCGCAACGGCAGCGGTTGGTTGCGCACTGACGGCGCGGTCCGGCCTCCGCGTTTTGCCGGCGCGGCCACACGCTCTTCGACCAGCGTGTTCCATTGCTCGCATTCCGGGCAGCGACCGAGCCAGCGCAAACTCTTGTGGCCGCAGTTCTGGCAGACGTACTGCCGGCTCTCTTTCTTGAGACGCGTCATGCGTTGCTGGCGTCCGTGTTCGACCCATTAAAAATTTGGCCTGCGTCACCGAATGACGAGGCCATTCTCAACCACGAGCGCGGTGAAAATATTGATTTCGCCTCCGAAAGTCAAGGCATTACTCGACCGGTGCGCGGCAGTTGGCCGGCGGAACTTGCGTTTCGGTCCGATCAGCGAGCCCGGCCGTCAAAGATTCCGCCGGCAAGATATTCATTTGCTTTTTCAGCAAAAATTTCGCAAAGAGAGAGCCAGTTTCAGCTTGTTGATCTTCCGGGGCACAAAGCAGAGGCCGGGGGAGGAGTGCCGCTGGCGCACGAACGCTCCGCTCCGCGCGGGCTGACAGCCCTGCTTCAGTCAAACAGAAAAAGCGCAGAGCCGGCGCACGCAAACAGATCGAAAACCAACTGCAAAGGCCATATCATGTTGACCAGGATTCTCGTTGTCGATGATGAGCCTGATTTGGAGCTCATGATCACCCAAAAATTCCGCAAACAAATTCGTGAAAAGGAGCTCGACTTCGCCTTCGCCCACAACGGCGTGGCCGCGCTGCAGGTGCTGCAAGCCAATCCCGAAATCGACGTGGTGCTGACCGACATCAACATGCCGGAGATGGACGGCCTCACTCTGCTCGCCAAGATCAACGAAGCCTATCCCATGCTCAAGACCGTGATCGTCTCGGCCTACGGCGACATGAAGAACATCCGCACCGCTCTCAACCACGGCGCCTTCGATTTCGTCACCAAGCCGATCGAGTTTCAAGATCTGGAAATCACGCTGAAGAAGAGCATCACGGAAGCGCATAACTTGAAGCAGGCCGCGCAGGAACGAGACCGGCTGGTGGCGCTGCAACGGGAATTGGAGGTGGCCGCCACCATTCAAAAAAGCATCGTGCCGCAGACGTTCCCGCCGTTTCCCGAGCGCCGGGAGTTTGCCCTGCACGCGCAAATGATCCCCGCGCGCGAAGTAGGCGGCGATTTCTACGATTTCTTTCTCATCGACGATCACCGCCTGGGCTTCGTCATCGGCGATGTCTCCGGTAAAGGCGTGCCGGCGGCACTGTTCATGGCGGTGAGCAAAACCCTGCTCAAAGCCACGGCGCTCAAAGGCGGCGCGCCGCACGAATGCCTGCAGCAGGTGAATCGCATCCTGTGCCTGGAAAGCGTGGACGAAATGTTCGTCACGGTTTTCTACGGCATCCTCGATGTCGCCAGCGGCGAGATCTCCTGCTGCAACGGCGGCCACAATCGCCCCTTTGTCACGCGCCGCGACGGCCGGGTTGAAATGTTGACCGGCAATGAAGGCTTGATGCTGGGTCTGGTCGGGCATTGGGAATATCACTCCAGCCAGATCAATCTGACGCCGGGCGATAGCCTGATCCTATACACCGACGGCGTCACCGAAGCGATGGATCACGACCAGAATCAGTTCACCGAAGATCGCCTGGCCGAGTGCCTGCAAGGCGGCAATCACGCCGCCTTGCCGGAGATGATCAACCGCGTCGTATCCTGCGTTCGTGCGTTCGCCGGTGGTGCGCCCCAGACCGATGATCTCACTGTGCTGGCGTTGCGTTACACAGCGTGAAGGCAGGATTGCCCGGCCCACCGGCAGCAGCCAACTTTGCGAAATTCGAGCTCATGAGAAAAAACCTCCTCAGCTTCCTGCTGATTGCCTGTTGGTGCGGAACGCTCCTGCCCGCTGCACCGCCGGCGGCACGCGGCAAAGAGTTTGGCATTCCGTTTTTCAGATACTATGCCGCCAAGGAATCCGGCGGCGGCGTGCAGAACTGGGGTGTGGCGCAGGATCCGCGCGGGGTGATGTACTTCGCCAACAACGCGGGCGTGCTCGAATACGACGGCGTCGCCTGGCATTTGATTCCCATCACCAACGGCAGCGCGGCGCGGGACCTGGCGGTCGATGCCGACGGCACCATTTATGTCGGCGCACAGGGCGAGTTGGGCTATCTCGCGCCGGCCGCGGCGCACCCGAATCTGGGCGAGATGACCTACGTCTCGTTGCGCGACAGCGTGCCCGCTGAGTATCGCGATTTCGGCGACATTGCCAAATGCTACGCCACGCCCGCCGGCATCTATTTTCAAGCGCTCGATCGTTTGTTCCTCTGGCCGCGCGCGGGCAAGCTGCGCGTGTGGAAGCCCGCCCTGCCGTTTCATCTCTCGTTTCTCGTTCACGATCGCCTCTACATTCGCCAACCGGAAGTGGGCTTGCTGCAGTTGGTGGGAGACTCCCTGCAACTGGCGCCCGCGGGCGAGCGCTTTGCCGCGCTGCGCATCTATTTCATGGCGCCGGCCGGCGGCAATGAAATCCTGATCGGCACACGCGAGCAGGGACTGTTCTGGTATGACGGCCACTCCGCCCGCCCCTTCCCCACGGCCATCGACGATTTTCTCGCTGAGAACCAAATCTATCACGGCGGGGTTTTGCCCAACGGCGATTTCGCCCTCGGCACCTTGCGCGGCGGCGTGGCCGTCATTGACCGCCAGGGCGAGCTGCAACAGCTTCTGAACAAAGCCGCGGGCCTGCCTGATGAAACCGTGCGCTATCTCTATTCCGACCGCCAGGGCGGTTTGTGGCTGGCGCTGAACAACGGCATCACCCGCGCCGAGATGCCGGCTCCGCTTTCCGGCTTCGGCGAGCTTTCCGGCTTGAGCGGCGGCGTGGAATTCATTCACCGGCATCGCGGCCGGCTGTACGCCGCCACCGATGCCGGCGTCTTCATGCTGCAGCCGTTTCGCGGCGATCGCGGGCAGACCGCTTTGCCGCTGCCCTCTTTCAAACCGGTGGCCGGCATTGCCAGCGAGAGTTGGTGGCTGCTTTCCGCCGGCGCCGTCTTGCTCGCTGCCGCAAGCGATGGCGTCTATGAAATTGATGGCGAGCAGGCCCGGCTGGTGCGGCCCTCTGAGGGACATTCCTTTGTGCTGCATCGTTCCCGGCTTGACAGCACCTGCTTCTTCGTCGGTTTGCGCGATGGCCTGGCCGCCTTTCGCCGCCTCGGCAACACCTGGCGCGATGAAGGCGCCGTGGCGGGAATCACCGAAGAAATCCGCAGCATGCTGGAGACGGACCGCGGCATCCTGTGGCTGGGCACGCGCTCACAGGGCTACCTGCGCGTCGATTTCAGCGCCGGATTTCAGAAGAACCCTCGGGTGGAAAAATTCGACAGCCGCCATGGCTTGCCGGAAAATCTGGGGTGGGGAATCGTGCTCGGCCTGGGCGGCCGGGAGCTGTTCGTCACCGATCAGGGCATTTACGTGTATGAGGCCGGCGCCCAGCGTTTCGTGCGCGATACGACCGCCGCCACCGTTGAAGCCAATCGCGCCAAAGCCACGGGCGAAGTGCTCGCTGATGCCGCCGGCAATTTGTGGATGCAGTTGATCAAGAAGAACGGCAGCGAAATCGGCGTGGCGCGGCGCCGGCCTGATGGTTCCTATCATTGGGAGGCCACGCCGTTTCATCGCTTCGCGGATTTCACCGTGTGGGACATTTATCCGGAGGCCAACGGCGCGGTCTGGTTTGGCGGCCCGGACGGCCTGGTGCGCTACGACACCACGATCACCAAAAACTACGCCGTCGATTTTGCCGCGCTCATCCGCCGCGTGGTCACCATCGGCAGCGATTCGCTGCTCTATGGCGGTGCCCCGCTCAATGATAGCGGCCGGCAGCCGCGCCTGCCCTATCACGACAACAGCGTGCGCTTCGAATTCGCCGCGCCCAGCTTCGATGATGAGGCGGCCACCCGCTATCAATACTTTCTGGAAGGCTTCGACAAAAGCTGGTCGGAGTGGACCGCGGAAACCAAGAAGGACTACACCAACATCTTCGAAGGCGATTACCGCTTTCGCGTGCGCGCCCGCAACCTGCACGGCCATCTCAGCGCGGAAGCCGGGTTTGCGTTTACCATCCTGCCGCCCTGGTATCGCTCCTGGCTGGCCTATTTTCTGTATGCCGCCCTGACCGCGTTCGTGGTCTATGCCTTGATCAAGTATCGCACGCGCCAACTGCTGCAGCGCAGCCGGGATTTGGAACAAACCGTGCAGCAGCGCACCGAGCAGATCCGCCAGCAGGCCGAAGAGCTGGAAACGCTGGACGGCATCGTGCGGCACATCAACCGCGAGCTTGATCTCGCCAACGTGCTGCGTTCGCTGCTGGAGCAGGGGCTGAAGCTGTTTCCCGCGGCCGAGAAAGCCTCGGTGCTGCTGCGCGATTCCGCCACCGGCCTGTTCAAGTTTGCCGCGGCCGCCGGCTATGAGTTGAACCGCATGCAGGACATTGCCTTCACGCCCGCGCAACTCGAACAGCGCTACGCCGCCGGCGCCGAAGAAGTGGGCGAGGGCGTATATCTCGTGCGCAATCTGCAGAATCTCTATGTGGAAGAAAAGCTCAATGCGATCTCCACGCCGATTTCCGTGCTCGCCATGACCGCGGTGTGGCACGGCCAAATCGAGGCCTATTTGGTTTTCGACAATCTCTCCAACGCGCGCACCTTCAGCCACGCCGATGCCCACAAGCTCAACCGCTTCCGCAGCCACGCCGTTTCCGCCATCATCAAGGCCAAAATCCTGCAGGAGCTGCAGCACAAAAATGCCGAGATCATCCGCACCCAGGAGCAGCTCATCATGCAGGAAAAACTCGCTTCGCTGGGCGCTTTGACGGCGGGCATCGCGCACGAGATCAAGAATCCCCTGAACTTCGTCAATAATTTTGCGGTGCTCTCGCTGGAATTGATGGACGAGCTCAAGCAGGAGATCGAGCAGATTGCCGAAAAGATCGACCCGCGCGCGGCGGTGAGCCTGGAGGACATCTTGAGTTCACTCCAGCTCAATGCGCAAAAGATCAACGAGCACGGCCGGCGCGCGGACGGCATCGTGCGCGGCATGCTGCAACACTCGCGCGCGGAAACCGGCGAGCGCGAGAGCACGGAACTCAACGCGCTGGTGCAGCAGGCGGTGAGCCTGGCTTATCACGGCATGCGCGCGAATGAGCCCGGCTTCAACACCGCCTTGCAGGAGGACTATGACCCGCTGGCCGGCCAGCTCGAAGCCGTGCCGCAGGATCTCAGCCGGGTGCTGCTCAACCTGCTCAACAACGCCTTCTATGCCGTGCATCAAAAAAAGAAGCGAAGCGGCGAGGCTTATGCGCCGGCGCTCACGGTGCGCACGCGCAGCCTGGGCGACAAAGTCGAGATTCGCATTCGCGACAACGGCACCGGCATTCCGCCGGCGGTGCGCGACAAGATCTTCAATCCCTTCTTCACCACCAAGCCGCCGGGCGAAGGCACCGGCCTGGGCTTGTCGATCAGCTTCGACATCATTCAAAAGCATCGCGGCGAAATGCGGGTGGAAACCGAGGAGGGCAAGTTTACGGAGTTCATCATCACGCTGCCGCGCGCAACCGGCGGCAAGGTGTGAGTGGCGCAGGCACGAATTGCGCATCAGGAATGAAAAATCCCGCCGGCCAGACGGCCGGCGGGATTTTTTGTTTCGGTTTGTCACGCCAAATCACTTGGCAACCGCCATTTTCCGGGTCACAGCGATGCCCTCCGCTTCCAGGCGGTAGAAATAGATTCCGGAAGCCAGACGGCCGGCGTCAAAAGCCCGGCGGTGCGCGCCGGCGGGCATCATCCCGTCCACCAAGGTTTGTACAAGTTGGCCGGTCACGTCATAAACCACCAGCCGCACTCTGCCGCTGACGGGCAGCTCGAAGCGAATGGTGGTGATGGGATTGAAAGGATTGGGGAAGTTTTGTGACAAGTGCAGGCTCAGTGGCAGAGTCGGCGTTGGAGTTTCCACGGCCAGTGTGGTTGTGACCAGGGCGACGTTGCGAATGCCCCACTGGAAAGTGCGGGGAGGATTATCCACGTTGTCGAACACCAGAAGATTGGCACTTGCTTCATCAACGAGGCTGTCGGGCAAAGTCACTTGCACTTGGCCGCCCCATTGATTGTTGCCCGTGACCGGCAAGGTCAAGGCTTTGGCGCCGTTGAGCCACAATTCCACTTCCCCTTCACGATCGACGTCGTACGCTTCGAAGACAATCGTGGCCGTGCCGTTCTGTGGCGGGAAGCAATAACTGATGCGATCCAAGTGGCTCTGATCTCCGTTTTCAATGTAACCATACTCCTGCACAGCCGGCAAAGTGAAACACGGCTCGACTTTCACCTGGCGCACGCCCCACGGTGAAGCTTGCGGAGGGTTCTTGGTGTTGTTGAATTCGAGCTCGTTGGCGGCATTGTCGTTGACCAGGGAATCGGGCATAATGACACGGAGATCGCGGCTCCAGGCGTTGCCGGCATTCGCGGGCGCATCCCAGAGCTTGCTGCCGTTGAGCAGAATATCCACTTCCTCATTGTCGTCGAGCGCGTAAGCCTGAAAGGTGAGCAGCATGTCGCCGGGCTCGCCGGTGAAGCAAAACGGCACGCTCGCGACATGCGCTTGATCGCCGCCGGGAATGTTGCCATAAGCATTGGTATCGGGCAAGGCAAAACCGGCGCACCCCAAACCTATTGGCCCGTAGACATAGGCGGAGCCTGAAGCTTCGCCCCGGTCGTCATCGCCGGGCGCGCCGATGAGGGCGTAGTCCCCTGCAAGTGCAACACCCAAACCGAATTGGTCTTCAGCGGCGGCATCACTGGCAGTGAGCTTGGCCGTCTGCACCCAGCCGGTGAGGGTGCGTTTGAACAAGTAGGCAGAACCGGAGAAGTAGCCGTCGTCGCTGTCTTGGTGAGCACCGACTAGAGCCTGATCTTCATTAAGGGCAACGGAAATGCCGAAATTGTCACCGGCGGCTTCATCCAAGGCTTTGAGCTTGGCTTGCTGGGTCCAAATTGTATCCATGCGTTGGAAGACATAAGCTGACCCGCCCCAATCACCGCCGTAGGCGCCGACTAGAGCATAATCGGCATTCAAACTTACAGAATATCCAAATGAACCCGCAGGCGCATCTTTCGCAGTCATCTTAGTTTGCTGTGTCCAAGTTGTAACCAGACGTCGAAAGATGTAGACAGAGCCATCATTGACGATCCTTGTACCGTTCTTGACCATATCCCGGTGTGCACCAACTATGGCGTATTCTCCACCGATGTCCACTGAAATGCCAAACTCATCGTCTTTGGTATCTGGGCCGGTGGCAATCAGCTTGGCCTGTAGGTTCCACAACTCGCCCTCGCGTTTGAACACGTACGCGGCGCCGGCATTGCCGCCGGCCTGGTTGTCGTCTAACGGCGTGCCGATGATCAGATAATCACTGTGGATGGCGACCGCGGCGCCGAACTTGTCTTTGCGGCCCGGATCACCGGCGGTGAGCTTGGCTTGTTGCAGCCAATTCTCGTCTTCTCTTCTGAACACATACGCTGCACCGGCATCCTCGCTGCCGTCGTCATCCAAGGGTGCGCCGACCAGAGCAAAGTCGCCATCGAGGTCCACTGCTGCGCCAAAGTAGTCTATCGCTGCCGCATCTCTGGCAAGCAGCTTGGCCTGCAAACGCCAATGGCTGCCCTCCCGCTTGAAGATGTAAGCAGCCCCGGCCCCTTTACCAGCCTGATCATCCCGGCGCGCGCCAATGATGGCATAATCGCCGCTGATGGCCACCGCGTTTCCGAACTGGTCATCCTGGTGCGGTTTGTCCGATTGGATTTTGTATTCGGGTATTTGGGCGGCTCCCGGCAAGGCACTGAGCAGGCCGGCCAGCAAAAGACAGCCCGCTGCGGCACTTTTGTGTCGAAAGCGCGGAGACTTTTTCATGGCTCATTGCTCTCCAGTGTGAAATCCTGCTCAATATCTACCATCAATCTCCCTAGGTGAGTATTCCCAAATCTGTGCAGCGGGCACTGCGAGACCGCCGGGCGAAGGCACCGGCCTGGGCTTGTCGATCAGCTTCGACATTATTCAGAAGCATCGCGGCGAAATGCGGGTGGAAACCGAGGAGGGCAAGTTTACGGAGTTCATCATCACGCTGCCGCGCGCAGCCGGCGCCAAGCCCTGAACTGCCGAAGGCGACGGCTTTCGCAGGTCGCATGATGAAAAGGAGAGAGAAGCCGTGTTTCCTGCTTTTCTAGATATCCAAGTTTCCAGCAACGACTTCGGGCTGGTTTTGAGTTGAGTTGCCTGCACCAACAGCTTCTCAAGAATTTCTCGATCAATTTCAAAATATTGCTTTCTCCTCAGTTCGAAGATCACTTCAACCTCTTTGAGTCCATCAAACTCAAACAGGCTGTGCTCATCCCTGAATGCAGAGGCTCCTGCAACGGATATGTTCCTGGGAGATGCTGCCAATTTCTTGTTCTTGGCCATAACGTCGCCTCTTCTGAAGATTCATGTCCCGTGCCGATAAAAAAGGATCGTACAGCGAAGAGCTTTTAGATCAAAGCAAAGGCCTTCCCAGTTTTGAAACCGGGAAGGCCTTTGCTTTTTGACTGCTTATTGACGGGTCACATGACCTTATTTTAGAAACGACATCTTGCGCGTTTGCTCGAAGCCGTTCACGCGCAACCGGTAGAAATAGATTCCGCTCGGCACGAGCTGGCCGTGGTCATCGCGGCCGTCCCAGGTGAAGGCATGGCGGCCGCCCGCCAGCTCACCGGAAACCAAACGGCGAACCTCCTGGCCGCGAATATTGTAAATCGACAACTGCACTGCGCCTGCTTCCGGCATGCTGAAGCGGATGGTGGTGCTGGGATTGAACGGATTCGGGTAGTTCTGCGCCAGCTCATAGCTGCTGACCGCCGTGGCGCTTTCCACGGCTTCTTCCTCTGTCGCGAAGCGCGGCCGCGGCAGGGCAGGCACAAACGAATGCGGCACAAAAATCACGCCCTCCTCCAGCGAAATGGCCTTGGCCACCACCGCGCCCTTGAATCCGCAATCTTCTTCGAATTGCACTTTGGCATGGGGCGCGATCAGCCAGCCCATAAACAGCGACTCCTCGCCGATCTCGAGCTCCTTGCGCTGCAGCGTCGTAAACGTCACCTGGTTGCTGGACAAATGGCCGCCGGGCGTGATGCTGACTTCGACCTTCTCATCGATTTCCAGCTTGCTCACGACATTGATATTCACCGGACCGCCGGCAACGTCAATCGCCAGCACCGCGCCGTCATCGGCCTCGAGCTCGTTCACAAAATAATCGCCCGCGCTCAACTGCAGGGTGCCGCGCTTGTCGATTTCGATCTTGCCGTAGGCGCCGGGCGGCAAGTTCAGCGCGCCTTTCTTGGGCACATACACCTTGCCGGTCTTCGGTGCAGTGAAGACGGGCGTGGGCAGGCCGAGATTGGCCACCGCGGCTTTGTCCTCGGTTTTGCCGGTCACGCTCGCATGGCTGGCCACATACAGCCGTCCGCCGGCGTAAACATTGCCCTCGATGACGTTGCTCTTGAAGATCGCAATGTCGTTGACCGCGGTGAGATTGCCGGAATGTTTGCCCGGCTCGCCCTTTTCGAACAAGATGCTGCCGTTGGAGTGAATATCGCCGGCCGAGAACTTGTTGCCCTCGATGCGAACATATTCATCGCCGAACAAGACGAAACTGCGCACGATGGTGAGGCGGGAGAAGCCGCCCACGCCGCCCTTGCTGATGGTTTTCGAGGTGGAATTCACCGTGCCGCCGAGAAATTCCCAGGTCGGATCCACCAGAATCTGCGCGCCGCCTTTGAGATTCTGCGCCAGCGCCGCGGTGGCATCGTGCGAGATGAAGAGCGTCAGGTCGGCCTCGGGCGTGCCGTCCAGCTCGGACGCGTCATAGCGAAAGTCGACGGTGGCATTCAGATCCTGGTTGTTGGTCGGAATGACATCGAAGAAGCGGCGGCCGCTGATCTTGTCGGGATTGATCACCTGCGGCACATTGCCGCGCGCGATCGTGGTTACGCCGAGCGGCACCGGTGTGGTGATCTTCAAACCCAAGTTGCCGACGTTTTGGCCCTGGGTGAGATCGTTGAGCGCGCGCGTTACTTGAATGGCGCCGCCGCCGCCAATAACGATATTGCCCGGCGTTTCCACCAGCGTGGCATTCTCGCCGAAGGTGACGACGAAACCGTTGAGATTGAAGTCGCCGTTCAAAATACTGAGCGTGCCGTTCAGCACGAAATTCTTGCTCAACGTCACGCCCGCGGGATTGTTGATGGTGAGATGGCGGACGATGTCCGGCAACTCGTCGCCGGTCACCTCCGGTTCGGTGCCGTCATACACGACATCATCTGAACGCCAGGCGCCGTAGCCATCGCCACTGCCGCCGGCGTATTGGGAGAGAGCTGTCTGCGCCCACAACAACACCGCGCCGAGCAGGATCAAAACTGGAAACTTGCATTTCATGGGTTGGTCTCCGAGCAAAAGAGAGCGCCGCGCCAGGCGGGCAGCTCACGGTCGGGAATTCGATGCGATGAAACGAATTTTTTGCAAGACAATGGCAACGCACGATGCGGCGACGCTGCTCAGGGCGCAGTGCGCACACATCGAAAACCGTAGTTGTTCACGCGCTTGGCGTCCGGGGTGGCGGCGCAGGCGCGATCGGCCACGCGCAGCAGCGAGGCGTTCTCCGTCCACGCGCCGCCGCGGGAGCCGGAGCCTTCCGCGCCGGTGATGCCGGCTGCGGCATTGGCATCACGGCCGGGCCAGTCGGCATTGGTGGCATTGCCTTCCTTGCCGGCGGCGGTGGTGAGCAAGCCATCGCCATGCGTGCCGGTGAAATGGCGGCCCACAGCGCTGCCCACGGTGACCACGCGCTCCCAGAGATTGCCGCTCAATTCCATCACGCCGGCCAAGGCGGCACCGGCCTGCACGCGGCTGTCTGCTGAAGCCGCCGCATAGATGCCGCCGCGCACCGGGCCATTGATGCCTTTGCCGAAATTGGCGTTGGCATTCGCCGGGGCCGCGGTTTCACTGCCGCTGCCATCTTCGCCGTTGTGACCGGTTTGCTTGGCAAGATGGGTGTTGCCCCAGGCATATTCACCGGCCACGGCGTCTTGCTTGCCGCGGCAGGCTTTTTCGAACTCCAATTCCGTCATCGGCCGCAAAGCCGCCCAATCGGCATAAGCAGCGCCATCCTGCCAGGAGAGAAAATTGCAGGCGCGATCGGGGGCCGCCGCTTCGAAGTCAGGATGCGCGCCGCTGATGGTGCCGCGGAAAGCGCTGTAGCCGGTTTCGCCTGCCGGCGTGCGGCGGGCGACTTCGGCCGGGCGCAAGAGATTCAGGAAATCGGCGTATTGCCCCTGGGTGATTTCATACTTCATCACATAGAAGGCGGCATGTCCTTTGGGGAATGCCGCAGGCAGGGACTGGCTGACGTGATCATCGAAATCATCTTTGTGAGCCATGCCTTGCGCATTGTTGTTGCCCAGGCTGTGCTCCTCGCCGCCGCCCAGAGTCAGGGCGTCTTCACTGGTGATTTCGAACGCCTCGCCGGTCGCGCCTCTTTCGAATTGTCCGGTGAGACTCGCGGCAGCGGGATCACCGAGCTGAAAACTGCCGGCGGGAAGGTAGACCATCTCGACCGCGAGAACCTTGACCACGGTGGTTGGCGTGATGCTGGTGAGGCCGTCCGCACTGTAATTCCAGCGCAGGCGCGTCTGCTGCCAGTTGACTGCGCCGGCGCCGTTGGCCGCCCGGAAGAGGAAAAGCCCCTTGCCGTCGGGCACGGTTTGCACGGCTGCCGCAATGCCGTTGTCCTTGCTCACCTGGTGATCGCTGCTGAGCGCCGAGAGCGTGGCGTGCTGCCAGGTGGTGCCGCCATCGCTGCTGTATTTCAAGAAGACCCAGGCGGCGTCATGGTTGTACGGCTGCGCCTGCCCCGCGCCGGGCAGATCCGTGCGCCAGGAGTTTTCCCAGCTCAGGTCGAATTGGACCAAAACGTGACTGCCCGCCGCCTCGTGTTTGAGCGAGACACGTTTGACTGCAAGATTGTTGGCGCGGGCACTGCTGCCGATCAAGGCCAGCGTGAGCGCGACCACCGGAAGGAACAGAGCCTTGCCGTGCTTCATGGTTATTTCTCCAGGAAAATCGTACCGGTACAAATCAACTCAGGTTGTGAGGTGTGGGCAACAATAGCAAGCCAAGAGATCAGGAGCAACAAAAAATACGGGGTGAGAAAATTTTGTGGAGTCACACAACCCGGAACTACCGCGAAGCGAAGGCCTCTGCGGAAAAAGAATCTTCATCATAGACGACACCGGATTACTGCAACAGGGAGAGGTGAATGCTGCTCGCCGGGCCGGCCGGCACGGCAAATTCACGCTTGCGCCTGAGCCAAAGTTCGACTACAATGAAGCGCGCCTTTTTCGCCGGTTTTCTGCCGGGCAAGGCACAGGCTTGGGCTTGTCGATCAGCCACGACCTCATCGTGCAGCAGCAGCGCGGGGAGATCAAAGTGGAAACGGAGGAGGGAAGTTTACGGAGTCTGTGGAGAGGCTGCCGAAAGGCGCGTAGAGCAGAGGGCATAGGGCATGGCGGCGAGAATTTCTTCTTTGCGGCTCTGCACCATTGCATGAATGCTCTTTTTCACCGAGTCAAATTTAGAGACGATAATTCTCTTTCAGCACCGCCATGAAAAAACTCTTTTTTCTCCTCGTTCTCGCCGGCTGGCCGGGGTTGATGCAGCCCGCAGCGGCGCCGGCACAAACCTCAAGCTCCACGCCCTCGGCCCTCCGCCCTCCGCCCTCCGAGCTGGGCAAGCCCATCCTCACCGCCTGGCGACCGAACGAATACGGCGCGGAACCGCAAAACTGGGCCATTGTACAGGACGACCGCGGGGTGATGTATATTGGCAATAACAGCGGTATTGTGGAATATGACGGCGTTTCCTGGCGGCTGGTTCGATTGCCCAACAAGGGTGCCTGCCGCTCGCTGGCGAAGGACGAGAATGGCCGTATTTATGCCGGCGGCAAAGGTGATTTCGGCTATTTGGCGCCGGATAGCATTGGACAAATGCGCTTTGTCTCTCTGCTGCCGCAGGTGCCGGAAGATATGCGCAACTTTACCAATGTGTGGCAGACGCATTATTCGCGGGGAAGTATCTGGTTTAATGCAGGAAACCACCTATTCCGCTGGACGCCTTCTGCGTCTCCCTCGCAAGATGCAGCGAGGGCCGGCGAGATGAAATGCTGGAAGTCGAGCAGTAGCTTTGGCACTAGCTTTCTTGTTGACGACGTCCTCTATTTTCGGCAATCGAAAAAAGGCCTGCTGTACATGGAGAGCGACTCGTTGCAGCTCGTGTCTAACAGTGAGTTATTTGCCAGTGAGTTATTTACCAACGAGTATATTCCCGTAATGCTGCCGTTTCCGACACTTTCCCCGGATTCTTCTTCTGGTATTTCCGCGAAAGCAGGAATTCCGGCCGCGCAAAAGCCTCTGGACTCGCGCGCACGCGGGAGTGACGTAACAAGCAAAATGGCGTTGCCGCATCCCCTCCTCGTCGTCACCCGCGGACAAGGACTATTCCGTTACGATGGTCAAACCCTCCACCCATTCAAAACCGAAGCGGATGAATTTTTGCGGAGAAATTCAGTCTTTTCCCCTGGCGTGTTGCTCAACGAAGGCCGGCTTCTGCTCGGTACGATTACCGGAGGCGCAGCGCTGTTGGATCGCCATGGCAAGCTTTTGCAAATCATTGATCGCAATAGCGGCTTGACGGATAACACGGTCTACAATCTCTACTCCAATCCCGCCCGACCGGAGACACAGTGGCTGGCGCTCAGCAATGGCATTGCGCACGTGGATGCAACAGGCCCGTTTAGCACTTTTGCTGCAGATCGTGGACTGGAGGGGATCGTTGGGGATATACAACGTCACCGCGGCGTGCTCTATGCCACCTCCATTCTGGGCATATCTTGGCTTGATACCACCTCCGGAAATTTCAAACCAGTTAAGACCGTGACAGAGACCGCCGTGGATTTGCTGACTATCGAGGGCCAATTGCTGGCGGCAACCACTGAAGGTGTATATTCCCTGAATGGTGATCACGCCGCCTTTGTGCGTCGTGCGATCAGAGCCGCCATATTTTGCCGCTCCCGGCAAGACCACCAGCGCGTGTTTGTCGGGCTCTTCAATGGCCTAACCTCCATGCGTTTGGAGAATGGCGCTTGGCACGATGAAGGACGGTTGCCCGATCGTCAAGATGAAATCCGAACTCTGGTCGAAATGAACGATGGCACGTTATGGGCCGGCACTCGGGCTGCGGGTGTTTTGCGTCTGACCTTTCCTCCAAACCGCAAACACGTCTGGGAAAATGTGCAGGTCGAATTATTCAGAGCGCAACGCGGCTTGCCGGATGGTGGCGTGGCGGTTTATGAAATCAATGGCGTGCCGTATTTTACGATGCTCGATAATATATACCGTTTCGATACCGCCCAGCAGCAATTTGTTGTGGATAGCACTTTCATGGTTGTTCCTACTGATGGCGGCTGGATTTTGAACGAGGATCAACGCGGGCGAGTTTGGGTGCTGGGCAAGGGCATGGCTCTCGGAACGCGGCAGGCCGATGGCACCTACCAGTGGCTGAAAGCCCCGTTCCTGCGTTATTCTGATCGAGGCATTTACACGGTTCATTCGGAGGAAGATGGTGTGGTCTGGTTTGGCGGCCCGGATGGAATTATTCGCTACGACTCAAATGTAAGCGTGAATGACACGGCCGATTATCCGGCCCTGGTGCGGCGTGTGGTGGCGGGGGAAGATTCGCTGATTTTTGGGGGCGCGATTCCGGATGGCTTGTCATCTCTCACCAATGAGCGATTTGACATTCGCTCTACGCCCTCTGCCCTCCGCCCTCTGCTCTCTTACGCTCACAACAACCTACGCTTTGCCTATTCCGCCACTGCCTTCGAAGACGCGGGCCGTCTGCAATTTCAAACCTGGCTTGAAGGCTTCGATGAACACTGGTCAAACTGGAATAGCAAAACCGAAAAGGAATACACCAATCTGCCGGAGGGTGACTACCACTTTCGCGTGCGGGCGAAGAATATTTATGAGCATGTGAGCCAGGAAGGCGTGTACAGCTTCAGTATTCTACCGCCGTGGTGGCGCACGTGGTGGGCCTATGCGTTTTATGGGCTGCTGTTAGCTGCCGGAGTCTTCGCCGTAGATCGTATTCAGCGCCGGCGGCTGCTCAAAAAAGAGCGCGAGGCCGCAGAGATTCGTGAAACCAAATTGCGCGCACAAACCGTTGAAGCGGAGAACAAAGCCCTGCAATCCGAGAACGCCCGCAAGGAAATGGAACTGCAGAAGACGGCGGAGCTGAAAGCGGCTTATGACACTTTGGAAAAAACCTATGAGAATCTCAAAGCCACGCAGCAGCAACTCGTCACGCAAGAAAAGCTCGCCTCGCTCGGCCAGCTCACCGCCGGCATCGCGCATGAGATCAAGAACCCGCTGAATTTTGTGAATAATTTTGCGGCATTATCAATCGATTTGGCGCAGGAACTGCGGGAGGAGATCGTAAGACGTAAAACGAAAAGCGCAAATGGGGATGATTTTGCGGATATTGAGGAGATTCTTGACACGCTGGAACAGAACGCCGAGAAGATCAACCACCACGGCAAGCGTGCGGATAGCATCGTGAAAAGCATGATGCAGCACGCGCGAGGTTCTTCCGGCCAGCGTGAAATGGCGGACATCAATCAGTTGCTCGATGAGGCAGTGAATCTCACGTATCACGGCATGCGGGCGAACGATCCCTCTTTCAACATTACGATTGAAAAGGAGTACGACGAAACCATTGGCAAACTCGAAGTCGTGCCGCAGGATTTGAGTCGCGTGTTTTTGAACCTCATCAACAACGCGTGCTATGCCGCCTATCAAAAACAAAAAGAAAAAAGAAAAGAGCAGACAGCAGATATAGACAATTTTTCACCGACGCTTTCCGTCCTCACCCAAAATCGAGGTAAGCAAATCGAAATCCGCATTCGCGACAACGGCAACGGCATTCCGCCGGACGTTCGCGCGAAGATTTTCACTCCGTTTTTTACCACCAAGCCGGCCGGACTAGGCACAGGCTTGGGATTATCGATTAGTCATGATATTATTGTACAAGAGCATCGCGGGGAAATTGCAGTGGAAACGGAGGAAGGGAGGTTTACGGAGTTTGTAGTGAGGCTGCCGAGGAATTCATAAGAAAGACTCAAAAGCGCACGCAAAGCTGCCAAGGCGCAAAGACATCGCAAAGTTTTTCTTTGCGGCACCTTTGCGTCTCGGCGTCTTTGCGTGATTGTTTTAGCCTTGATAAACATGTCAATCCCTCTGTGAGTAACCTGCGGGTTTTATGGCGGTGATGCATTCGCCAACGCCGGAGGCGTGGCATGTGATGCAACGACATGTTGATCAACGTACATAACGAAGCAACATGCCACCCAGATGGAACTGCCGACTTGATTCAATGCCGTTTTTCAAGAAACATTTAATTCCTAGCGGGGATGCGCACATTGGTTTTGAAAACAACCCACCAAACTGGAGATACAGCATGTCCATCAAATCAGCCGTCGGCTACAGTGAAAACATTGACGAATCTTATGAAGCCGGTCTTGAAATCGGCGGCATGATTCTCGAAAAAATTGCGCTGCAAGCAAATTCCCTCGGCATTTTGTTCTGCCACATTGAATTTGATTTCACCGAATTATTGAAAGGCATTCGAGAAAAACTCGATATTCCAATTTTCGGATGCACGACTGCCGGGGAGGCCAACAGTAACGGCTACTTCGAGGAGTCCGCGTCACTGCTGGTCGTTACCTCCGATGACCTCAAGATCGGCATGGGGGTCGGAGAGAATTTGAGCCAAGACCCTGAAGCCGCGGTGTTGGCCGCATACACTTCCGCCCGCAGCATGTTGGGAGAAGACAAACCGCGGCTGGCCGTGACGCTTCCGGACACGGGCTTGACCGCGTCCGCCGAAAAAGTCTTAAGCTTTTTAAAAGCGCATCTCGACGAAGAAGTGCCGATGGTGGGCGGGCTGCCCGCCGATAATTTACAATTCAAGAAAACGTATCAATTCTGCAAAAACGGCATTTATTCGGATTCGATCCCGTTGCTGTTGCTCGCCGGAAATATCGAACCGCTGGTGATCACCCGGAGCGGCTGGATTCCCATTGGCAAAAAGGTAACCGCCACGAAAACAGCAGGGAATGTCTTATATGAGATCGATCATCAACCCGCGATAAATTATTTGAAGAAATACATCCACGATATCGACGACCCCAATATCTTGGCGTCCTGCCCGCTGGTGCTCCTGGATGAAACCCCGGGCGCGGAAACCGAAAAGAATTTTGTGATTCGTACCTGCTTTCGCTACAACCAAGAAAATGGCGCCGTCATCTGTAATGGCGATATCCCGGAGAATGCGGCCGTCCAGTTGGCCAGAGGCTCCAGAGATGATATTCTGGCCGGCGTCGAAGACGCCGTCACCACACTCAGGCAAAAGGCTGCGGACAAGGAATTACATGCGTTACTCTGTTTTAGTTGCGTGGGCAGGAGGTTGATGCTGGGTCTGGATACGAAAAAAGAGCTGGAGCTTGTGGTCAATAAACTGCCAGCGTCGTGCGCGGTGAATGGATTTTACGGCACGGGAGAAATCGGCCCCATAGACAGCAGCCTGGAACACTTGAAGAAAAATAAATTTCACAACACGACGATTGTTTTGTGTGCGTTTTGAGAGGTTTGAAGATTCCAGGATAAGTTCAACACGCTTGGAACCTCTGAACGGAGAACCTCGGAACCCATGAAAGGAGATTTGATATGTCAATAAAATCAGCCGTTGGCTACAGTGAAAATATCGACGAATCCTACGAAGCCGGCCTTGAAATCGGCGGCATGATTCTCGAAAAAATTGCGCTGCAAGCAAATTCCGTCGGCATTTTGTTCTGCCATATTGAATTTGATTTCGCTGAACTATTAAAAGGCATTCGAGAAAAGCTGGATATCCCAATTTTCGGATGCACAACTTCGGGCGAAGCGAACAATGACGGCTATTTCGAAGAGTCAGCGTCATTGATGGTTATAACCTCCGATGCACTTAAGCTTGGCTTTGGCATCGGGGAAAACCTGAGTAAAGATCCGGAAGCGGCGGTGCATGCTGCTTGCACCTCAGCACAAGCTATGCTGGGAGAAGATAAACCCAAACTGGTATTGACGTTTCCGGATTCATCGTATAGTTTATCCACTGACCACGTTTTAGGCCTTTTGCAGGACGGTCTTAAAGATGCGCCGATTGTTGGGGGACTACCCGGCGATAATTTTCAATTTAAGAAAACCTACCAATTTTTTAATGACAGCATCTATTCCGATTCCGTCCCGTTGCTGTTGCTTGCCGGGGATATTGCGCCGCTGATTATCACACGTAGTGGCTGGATTCCCCTGGGGAAAAAGGTCAAAGCCACAAAATCAGAGGGGAATATCCTGTATGAAATCGACCATCAACCTGCCATCGAGTATTTGAAGAACTATATCCCCAACGTCGATGACCCTGACCTTATGGCTGCCTACCCGCTTGCGTTGCTGGATGAATCTCTGGGTGATGATGCTGGAAGTTACTATGTGATCCGTAGCGGTTTCACCTACAGCAAAGAAAATGGCTCCGTTTTTGGAAATGGCCATATTCCGGAGAATGCGACCCTCCAGATTGCCAGAGGCGCCCGAGAAGATATTCTGGCTGGTGCGGAAGAAGCGATCACTACGCTTAAACAAAAACTGTCCAACAAGAAAATACATGCCTTACTTTGTTTCAGTTGTGCCGGAAGGCGGCTGATGCTGGGTTTGGAAACGAAGAAAGAAATTGAGCTTATTCTCAATAACCTGCCAGCAGACTGTGCGGTGAACGGCTTCTACACCAACGGCGAACTCGGTCCCATCGATAGCAGCCTTGAGCAGTTGAAAAAGAGCCGGTATCACAATACGACGCTGGTTTTGTGTGCGTTTTGAGAGGGCATTTGTAGGCGTGCATCCTGCGCCCAATGAAAAAGGTTGAACGATGAAAAACAGCAATCAAGATAAACCCGGCCACGCGGAAGATCAAATCAAGCAACTGCAAAAAGAGAACAACCGGTTGCAGCGTATCATTAGACGCCACGAAACGCAGTTGCAGCATCTCGACAAAATGGCCAGCGCCAATGAGAAGACGAACATCGCTTTGTATAAAGAGCTGGAGGTGCTGCAGCAGCAGGCTGAGGCGCAAGCCCGCGAGGCGCAGATCGAAGCGGCGCTCGAACGCGTGCGAGCACGGTCGATGGCCATGCACAAAAGCGAAGAGCTTAAAGAGGTAATTCAGTTGGTATATGAACAATTCGTTCACTTAAATATCAATGTTGAACATACCGGGTTTATTATGGATTATAAAACCAGAGATGATTACAATAGTTGGATAGCTGACAAGTTCGGGACCCATTCACAAGTCACAATTCCCTATTTTGATTGCGTGTATTACAATCGTTTTAATGAAGCAAAAGAAAAAGGAGAGGATTTCTTTGCCACTAATTTAAGTTTTGAAGAAAAAAATAAATTTTACCAGGATCTTTTTAAGATTGTTCCCGGATTGCCGGAAGATGCTTTGGAGTTTCTTTTAAGCTGCCCCGGGCTTGCACTATCAACAGTATTGTTGGATAATGTGGCCTTGTACATCGAAAATCTTGCGGGCACATCTTATACAGATGATGAAAATGCAGCGCTCATGCGTTTTGGAAAAGTATTCCAGCAAACCTATACCCGTTTTCTCGACCTGCAAAAAGCGGAAGCACAAGCCCGCGAGGCGCAGATCGAAGCGGCGCTGGAGCGCGTGCGCGCCCGCGCCATGGCCATGCACCACTCCGATGACCTGGATAAGGTAAATAAAGAAATACTAAACCAACTCAATTGGCTTCAGGTACCCGACCTGACTGGTGTTACCTTTTATTTGATAGATGAGCATGGATGGGTGAAAGCGTGGGATTTTTCAAGTCCGGGAAACATGGGAAACCCGAATAGTTATGCGCTTCAATATGACTTTAAAAAGTATGAAATGATGGGAGAACCATTTAAAATTCTCCGGCAAACTGACCTGAACTACTTCGTGGCTGATTATCCCCTTGAAAAACTTGAGCGGGCTGTTTATGAGTTGGAAGAAATTAATCCTGCAGTTGCCAACGTTTTTAAAGAAGCTTTGGCAAACGGGATATTAACCCATCAATGGACTGCTTGTGCCAGAATTTCGGATGGACTGTTAGGTATCGATCTGGCAAGTCCTCCCTCCGAAGACACCAAAACTATTGTATTGAAAATCGCGGGGGCATTCAACCAGGCCTATCAACGCTTCCTCGACCTGCAACGAGCCGAAGCCCAGGCACGACAAGCCCTCCAACAAGCCTCGCTCGAACGCGTCCGCGCCGAAATCGCCTCGATGCGCAGCACCGGCGATCTGCAACGCATCACCCCGCTGATCTGGCGCGAGCTGACCACGCTTGGTGTGCCGTTCTTCCGCTGCGGCGTTTTCATTATTGATGAGGTGACTGAGCTGACGCATGCGTATCTTTCCACGCCATTGGGGGAGGCGTTTGCCGCGCTGCACATGAAGTTTGACAGCGCGCCTTTCATTCATGCGGCGGTGGAGCATTGGCGGCAGCAGCAGGTTTATCGCGAAGAATGGAACCGCGAGCAATTCCTCGCCTGGACGCAGTCGATTCTCAAACTGGGATTGATCGACAGTCCGGAGAAATACCAGGCTGGCGGCGAAGCGCCGGAAAAGTTGGTGTTGCACTTCGTCCCGTTCACGCAGGGCATGCTTTATATCGGCAGCAGCGCAGCGCTTTCAAATGATGAAATTGTGATCGGCCAGGCGCTGGCAAATGCGTTCGGCGTCGCTTACGCGCGCTACGAGGATTTCCAAAGATTGGAAGCGGCAAAAGCGCAAGTCGAAGCCGCGCTCGAAAATCTCAAGAAGACGCAACAACAGCTCGTCACGCAAGAAAAGCTCGCCTCGCTCGGCCAGCTCACCGCCGGCATCGCGCACGAGATCAAGAATCCGCTCAACTTCGTGAATAACTTTGCCGCGCTGTCGGTGGATTTGGCGAAGGAACTGCGGGAGGAGATCGTAAGACGTAAAACGAAAAGCGCAAATGGGGATGATTTTGCGGATATTGAGGAGATTCTTGACACGCTGGAACAGAACGCCGAGAAGATCAACCACCACGGCAAACGCGCGGACAGCATCGTGAAAAGCATGATGCAGCACGCACGCGGCTCCTCCGGCCAGCGTGAAATGGCGGACATCAATCAGTTGCTCGATGAGGCAGTGAATCTCACGTATCACGGCATGCGGGCGAACGATCCCTCTTTCAACATTACGATTGAAAAGGAGTACGACGAGTCGATTGAAAAAATCCAAGTCGTGCCGCAGGATTTGAGTCGCGTGTTTTTGAACCTCATCAACAACGCGTGCTATGCCGCGCATCAAAAAAAGAAGGCGAGTGCAGATGGTTTCTCGCCGACGCTTTCTGTCGCAACCAAGAGCGCGGCAGATAAAATCGAAATCCGCATCCGAGACAACGGCAACGGCATTCCGAAAGACATTCGCGAGAAAATTTTCAATCCGTTTTTTACGACGAAACCAACGGGGCAGGGCACGGGCTTGGGGTTGTCGATCAGCCACGACCTCATCGTGCAGCAGCACCGCGGGGAGATTAAAGTGGAGACGGAGGAGGGGAAGTTTACGGAGTTTGTCATCAGCTTGCGGAAGGCATGAATGCCGAATCCGCTGCTTCGGGAAAAACAGTTGACGCGGTTCATTGCTACTCGCTCGCAATGAGGATCAGAGAGGCCTGTACATGCCCAAACGTTACGATGCCATCATCATTGGCGCCGGCCACAACGGCCTGGTGAACGCGGCTTATCTGGCACGCGCCGGCAAACAAGTGCTGGTGCTCGAGCGCCGGCCGCTGGTCGGTGGCGCCACCGTCACCGAAGAGATCTTTCCGGGCTTCAAGTATTCGGTGTTTTCCTACGTGATCAGCCTGTTCCGGCCGGAAATCATCCGCGAACTTGACCTGCCCCGCCACGGCCTGACCATCCTGCCTTTGCCCAGCACGCTCACCCCGTTGCCGGACGGCAATTATCTTTATCGTGATTGGGATCACTATCGCACCATGCGCGAGATCGCGCGCCATTCCCCGCGCGACGCCGAGGCTTATGACGAGTACGGCCGCAGCATGTACTTCATGGCCAAGGCGGTGAAGTACCTGCTGAGCCTCGTGCCGCCGGATCCCACTTCGCTGCACCCGCGAGACTTGCGCGGTCTTGCCGGTTTGGGCAGGCATTTGCTCGGCTTGGGAGAGGAAAATCTCTACACGCTCACCAAGCTGATGACCATGAGCGCGGCGGATTTTCTCGAGGAATGGTTCGCAACCGAAGCGCTGAAGGCGACGCTCTCGGCCAGCGGAATCATCGGCACGTTTCTCGGCCCGCGCTCGCCCGGCACCGCGTATGTGCTGCTGCATCACTACATGGGCGAAATCGACGGCTCGTTTCGCGCCTGGGGTTTCGCCCAGGGCGGCACCGGCGGCATTGCCAACGCGCTGGCCAGCGCCGCCACCGCGTTGGGCGCGGAAATCCGCTGCAACGCGCCGGTGGCCCGTGTGCTGGCGAAAAACGGCGCGGCGACGGGCGTGGCTTTGGAAAATGGGGATGAGTTCTACAGCAAGGTGGTGGTGTCGAGCCTGGATCCGAAACGCACTTTCTTGCAGCTGGTGGATGCGTCGCTGCTGCCCGGGGAGCTGGTCACTGCCATTCAGCGTTTCAACATTCGCGGCTCTTCGGCCAAGGTGAATCTTGCGCTGGCGGCGGCGCCGGAGCTGGCCTGCCTGCCGGGCAACGGCCCGCATTTGCGCGGCGCCATCTCCCTCAGTCCCAGCATTGACTATCTCGAGCGTGCCTACGACGACGCCAAGTACGGCCGTTTTTCGCGCCGGCCGTACATTGACGTCATCATTCCCTCGCTGATCGATCCCGAGATGGCGCCGCCAGGCAAGCACGTGATGTCGTGCTTCGTGCAATATGCGCCCTATCACCTGCGCGAGGGCACGTGGGAGCAGCAACGCGAGGCGCTCGGCGATACGGTGGTCGAGACGCTGGCGGAGTACATGCCCAATCTCAAAGACATCATTTTGCACCGCCAGGTGATGACGCCCTGGGACATCGAACAAACCACCGGGCTGTCACAGGGCAACATTTTTCAAGGCGAATTGAGTTTGTCGCAGTTGTTCTTCCTGCGGCCGGCAGCGGGCTGGGCCAAATACCGCACGCCGATCCGGAATTATTTTCAATGCGGTTCCGGCACGCATCCGGGCGGCGGCATCACCGGCGCGCCGGGCAAGCTGGCGGCGGGCGAAATCTTGCGGCTTGCTTTTCCATAGGCTATTCATTACCATCTCCGCCGGCACGAAATCTGTTACTGCAAATGAAACCACTCGACGACATCAGCAGCCGCCTGCAAACCGTTCTCGCGGGGCGGGTCAAATTTGCCCTGCTTTACGGCTCGATTCTGACGCCATACTTCAATGCCGACAGTGACCTCGATCTCGGCGTGTTTGTCGGCCGCCCCGTGAGCAGCGGGGACAAGCTTGGGCTGCAACACTTGCTGGAAGAGGCCTTGGCACAGCAGTATGAATTCGACCTGGTGGTGCTCGACACCGCCGATCCGATCATCGCGATGCAAATACTGGCCAATGGCCGGCTGATCGTGGAAGAGGACCGGCTGGCATTCATTCGCTACAAGGCGCGCATGATCTCGCAATACCTCGACTTCAAGATGGATCGCAAGCGGCTGGAAGACCGGATTCTGGAGGGATCAATCTATGCTTGAGAGGGACGTTCTCTTGTCGAAGATAGCAATCATCAAGAACTGTCTGCAGCGAATTAAGGAAGTCACACATCTTGATCCGGCAACCCTGGACGATTTCAATGTCCAGGATATCTATGTTCTCAATTTGGAACGTGCCGTGCAAGCGGCAATCGACATGGCCAACACGGTGATTGCCGCCCACAACTATCGCCTTCCCAATTCCTACAAAATGGCATTCTTTATTCTTTTCGAGAACGGTTGGATTGACCAGACATCACTGCAACGCATGCAAAGCATGGTGGGCTTTCGCAATATTGCGATCCACGATTATCAGGAGATTGCCGTCGCGATTCTCAAATCGATACTGACCGAACATCTTGATGACTTCGAAATCTTCTACCGGCAGGTGATGCAGCGCTACCATGAAGATGCTGATTCATGAAACCGGGTGTGCTGTTCGCCCCACACAGCAGGTCTTACAACTCCCCTCGAATCCCACCCTTGTGAGAATCCATGAACACTCCCTATGACATCATCATCATCGGTGCCGGCCATAACGGCCTGGTAACCGCGGCCTATCTGGCGCGGGCGGGAAAGCGGGTGCTGGTGCTGGAACGCCGCGCCACGCTCGGCGGCGCAGCCGCGACCGAGGAGGTTTTCTCCGGTTTCAAATTCGACACCGGCGCGAGTGAAGCCGGTCTGCTGCGGCCGGAAATCGTCGCCGATCTCGATTTGCCGCGGCATGGCCTGGAATTCCTCACCAGCCCGGCGGCGGTGTTTGCGCCGCAACCCAACGGCGATTCCCTCACCCTTTGGCGCGACGAGCAAAGCACGCTGGCCGAAATCGCGCGCCACTCCGCCAAGGATGCCGAACGCTTCCCCGCCTTTCTGCGCCTGGTAAAGCGCCTGACGGAGGTGTTGCAGCGGATCATGCTGCTGACCCCGCCGAATGTGGCCGAGCTAAAGTTCGAAGAGCTGCTGCCCTGGCTCAACTCCGGCCGCAAGCTCAGGCAACTGGGCAAGCACGACATGATGGAGTTCCTGCGCGTGTTGCCCATGCCGGTGACGGAGTTTCTTGATGAATGGTTCGAGAGTGAAGCGCTCAAGGCGGTGTTGGGCGCGGCGGGCGTCACCGGCAGCATGCAGGGGCCGCAAGCTTCCGGGACGGCGTTCATGATGGTGTATCACCATCTCGGTGCAGCCAATGGCGGGTTCAAAGCCAGCGTCCGGGTGAAGGGCGGCATGGGCGCGCTGGCCGCTGCGCTCGCCGGCGCGGCAAAGAAATACGGCACTGAAATCCGCAGGGCGGCGGAGGTGGTGCGCATCAAGGTCGAAGATGGCCGGGCCACCGGTGTGGTGCTGGCGGGTGGAGAGGAGATTGCCGCGCGGGCGGTGGTGTCGAATGCGGATCCGCGCCGCACGTTTCTTGATCTCGTGGGCGCACCGCGGCTCGGCCCGACGTTCGTCCGGCGCGTGCGCAATATTCGCCTGCGCGGCACCACCGCAAAGATGAATCTCGCGTTGCGCGGTTTGCCGCGTTTCAACGGCATGCCCAAGAACGAAGATTGCCTGAGCGGACACGTCTTGATTTGCCCGAGCCTGGAGTATCTCGAACGCGCGTTTGATGACGCCAAGTACGGCCGGTTCTCCCAGAAACCATGCCTCGACCTCGTCATTCCCACGCTGCTCGATCCCGGGCTCGCGCCCGCCGGCCGGCATATCCTGGCGGTTACGATGCAATATGCGCCCTACCGCTTGCGCGAATCGCATTGGGAGAAGGAGCGCGACAAGCTGGGTGATCACCTCGTCGCCACGCTCGCGGAATATGCGCCGTCACTCCCGGATTTGATCTTGCATCGCCAGGTGTTGACGCCGCTCGATTATGAAAGGGAATATGGCCTCACCGAAGGCGGCGAGTTTCACGGACAAATGGGGCTGGATCAACTGCTGTTCATGCGGCCGGTTGCCGGATATGGCCGGTACCGCACGCCGGTTGGGAATCTCTATCTCTGCGGCGCGGGCACGCATCCCGGCGGCGGAGTGACCGGCGCCCCGGGATACAATGCTGCGCGTGAGATCTTGAAAGACTGCAAGAAAATCGGCTGACCGGCCTGCGCGAGATTTCAGGCAACCTGAAGACCGAAACCCGCGGGCAGCGAAAGGCACGTTCAGTGCCCTGTTGACTCGTGTCTGTCCAGAAATGAAGAAACCGCGCGGGGGCACGGCCATGACATCAAATGCCGTGGTGCGGGAATGGTTCAAAGCGAATGGCCCGGCTGCGGCTTCAGTTCTTCTCCATACCGGCGCGCATCGAATCCGCCTCACGCAAAGCGCGCTTGGCTTCCTCCAATGCCTGCTTGAGTTCGGCCTGAAAATCGGCACTGTCCGCAGCAGATTTGGGTGACAAGTTCTCCAAGCTGTGCAGAGAGGAGAGGGCCTTCATGGCCTCAGGCTCGCCCAGCCGCTGCAGCTCGCGCAGCCGTTGAAGCTCGTGCTTCAGGCGCTCCTGGTCAAGACTAAGCTGGGTGCTGAAGTTTTGCTGCCACACCAAACGCTTCTCTTTTTCCAGGCGTTCCAGTTCTTTGGCGATGGCCAATTGTTTGCGCTTCAGCAGTGCTTGCTTGAGCGAATCATTGACGACGACGGTGATCTTCATATCCGGCGCCAGGCTGAAGTGCATGAGGCGCTGCACCGCCGCCGGATGGGGCGTGAGGCCGGCCAGCTCGCCCTTGAGTCGATAATTGAATTCATACATCATCTTGATCCGCTCTTGCATCGCCTCCCATTTCTCCGGCGTGCTTTGTGCCGGCAGCGCGGCCACCAGCGGCGGCATGGGCGGCACGGCAGAATCCCCTTCCACGCTGACCGCGCCCGGAAGTGCCGGCGGTGCGGGCGTAACCACGACTGCCGTACCCTTGCCGAATTCCAGCGGCATCTCGGTCAGGAACAACAGCGTCTCTGCCTGCGCTGCAGTCAGGCCCTGGCTGGCGTTGCTCAGATTGAGAATGCTGGCGGCGATTTGCTCCACCTGCTCAGGCGGGACTTTGCGCTCGGCCACATCGGCGAGAAACTGGCCGTATTTTTTCTTTAGCTGATCTTTGTCTTTACCTTCCGGCACCATGGCAAACAGACTGTTGCCGAGCAGCCCCAGGTAATTTTCCACACCGGTTTGGCGAACCTTGCTGAAAAACCAGCTCAAGCTGGCCGCCACGGCCAGCAGCAACACAACAAAACCGGCGTCACGGGCAATTCTAGACATATCCAACTCCAGAGCGACAACTTGAAATTTGGAAAGGAAACATGGTTTTCATCATTGCTCCCCCGCCGGGCAACCACCGAATCGCGGCTGGTGGCAGCGCCCTCCAGTGGCCTCTTGCGGCACAACAGGAGGACTTCTGCGCCAAGACAAAAGTTTTGCTGATTCACCCGAGTGGCAATCGCCGACCTCGCCGATCTCCCCCAGCCAGCGGCCGGTCGGGAAATCGCGCCGGCACAATCCGACAGCAAAGATTGGCACATTTTCCAGAAAAGCAAGAGATTTCTCGAAACGGCCGCTGTCGTCACGGCGCGCAGGAATGCAGTTACGCGCGGAATTGCCGCACGGTTGACCGACAGGTTGAAAATTCATGAAAGCGCGTTGTCACCTTTGAGAACAAGCGCCGTATGAAACGTCATCGTTTTCGCAGGCGCGCCGCAAGCAGGTGTCGCGCGGCGTGGCGCGAACGCAATTCAGATCGGTTTTGGAATCAGTCATGAGGAGTCAAAATGCGCAGCAAAACTCTCACCCATCTCCGCAACACCAGCCTGGCACTGATGTTGATGTTTCTGGCGCTGCCGTTTTCGTTTTCATTCGACCAAGACGGTCTCACCTGGAGGATGTGGCACGGCCAGCCGCAGTTGGTGAAAGTCTTCCTCCTGGCGGCAATCATCACCGGTCTCAGTGCGTGGTTCTTTTCGTACCGCGTGAAACTGGCAAGAGTGACAGAGCGATAACCCTCGGTTGATTCATGCACCGGCTTCTGCAAAAACTCACCGGCAGCGATCGGCGCTCGATCGGCAAATCCGCAGAGGTTGTGGCCGCGGTTCTGGCCCATCCCGAGAACTTTGGCGCTGTCTTTGAAGGCATGCTGGCAGAGGATCCGATCCTGCGCCTGCGTTGCGCCGATGCCGTCGAGAAGATCACCGCGCAGCGGCCGGAATTGCTGCTGCCGTTCAAACGCCGGCTGCTCGAACGTGTTGCCAAGATCGATCAGCCGGAAGTGCGCTGGCACGTGGCACAAATGCTGCCGCGCCTGGCCTTGACGCCGCGGGAACGGCGCGCGAGCGTCGCGTTGCTGCGCATCTTTTTGCAGGATGACAGCAGGATCGTCAGGACTTTTGCCATGCAGGCTCTCGCCGATTTGGCCGCGCAGGAAGCCAAACTGCGCGGCCCGGTGATTCGCCTGCTCACCACTCTCACCCGCACCGGCAGCCCCGCTATGCAGGCCCGCGGCCGCAAGCTGCTGGTTCGCCTCCAAAAATTCCATTCCTGAAAATCTGCCGCGGACCCGCTGCCGCCGCAAATTCCCGTGCTCGTCCTCTCGCGTCGCCGCTAGCGGCGTTTGTTGCAGAAGTTGAACTTTCATTATTTGGAAAATTTGCTTATTATTGCGGCCATTGCACGCAAACCCCGAGTCTTGCGATTTTTCATTGAGGAAGAATCATGAGCAGTCAAGCAGACCAAAGTGCCCCGGCCTCGCGCTATGATTTCGCAGCCCTGGAGGCGAAATGGCGGCCCTACTGGGATGAGTTGGGCTTGTATCAAACCGGCAACGATCCCGCCAAACCCAAAAAATATGTTCTGGACTTCTTCCCCTATCCTTCGGGTGAAGGCCTGTCCGTCGGCCACTGCCGCAACTATGTGCCGACCGACGTCATCTCACGTTACTTCCGCATGCGCCACTTCAACGTGCTGCATCCCATCGGCTGGGATGCCTTCGGCCTGCCCGCGGAAAATGCCGCCATCAAACTCAAAACCAATCCCGCCAGGCTCATTGCCAAATACTCCGCGAATTACAAGCGCCAGATGAATTTGATCGCGGCGAGCTATGATTGGGACCGTGAGATCAATTCGAGTTCGCCGGAGTACTACCGCTGGACGCAATGGATTTTCCTGTTGCTTTACAATTCCTGGTATGACCGCCGCCGCGATCAGGCGCGGCCGATCGCCGAATTGGAGGCGGAACTGGAGCGCCACGGCACTCAGGAGATGATGCTGCCTGCCGAAGTGCCGGCGCTCACCGGCACGCAATGGCGGGCAATGCCCCTCACGGAGCGGCGGCGCTATTTGAGCAATTTCCGCCTGGCTTATCGGGCGGCTTCCGCGGTGAATTGGGATCCGGTCGAGAAAACCGTGCTGGCGAATGAAGAAGTGATCGACGGCCGGGGCTGGCGCAGCGGCGCGCTGGTCGAGCGCAAAAACCTGCAGCAATGGTTCTTCCGCATCACGGCCTATGCCGAGCGCCTGCTCGCCGATCTCGACACCATCGACTGGCCGGAGAGTATCAAAGCAATGCAGCGCAATTGGATCGGCCGCAGCGAAGGCGCCGAGGTCACGTTCAAAACCGCGGCCGGCGATCTTGTCATCTTCACCACCCGGCCAGATACCTTGTGGGGCGCGACCTTCATGGTGTTGGCGCCCGAGCATCCTTTCGTTTCGCAATTGACCACTGCAGTGCAACGCTCGCAAGTCACCGCCTACGTCGCCGCCGCCAAAGAGCAGAGCGAGCAAACCCGTACCGCGGAGACGCGCGACAAAACCGGCGTGTTCACCGGCAGCTATGCTCTCAATCCCGTCAATCAGGAGCAGATTCCAATTTGGATCGCGGACTATGTGTTGCTGGAGTATGGCACCGGCGCCATCATGGCCGTGCCGGCGCACGATCAGCGCGACTTCGAGTTTGCTCGCAAGTTCGATCTGCCGATTCGCGTCGTCATCGAGCCGGCCGGCCAAACGCTGCGCCCGGAAGACATGACCGCGGCCTGGCCGCACGAAGGCGTCATGGTCAACTCGGCGCACTTCGACGGCACGCCTGCCAACGAAGCGGTGAGTAAAGTTATCGTCTGGTTGGAGCAGACCGGCAAAGGCTCAGGCCGTGTGCTCTACAAGATGCGCGACTGGCTCATCAGCCGGCAGCGCTACTGGGGCACGCCCATTCCGATCGTGCATACCGAGGCGTTCGGTGAAGTGCCGGTGGCGCCGGAAAACCTGCCGGTGGTGCTGCCCGAAGTGCCCAACTACGAACCGACCGAAACCGGTGAATCACCGCTGGCGGCAATCACCAGCTTTGTCAACGTCACGTTACCGGACGGCACGTCCGGCAAACGTGAAACCGACACCATGGGCACGTTTGCCTGCTCGTCGTGGTACTTCCTGCGCTTTGCCAGTCCGCGCGAAGACCAAGCGCCGTTCGAGCCGCAGGCGGTGAACTATTGGCTGCCGATTGATTTGTATGTCGGCGGCGCCGAGCATGCCGTGATGCATTTGCTCTATTCACGCTTTTGGACCAAGGTCTTGTATGATCGCGGCCTGGTTCCCTTCGTCGAGCCGTTCAAAAAGTTGCGCAATCAGGGCATGCTGCTTTCCTATGACAATCAGAAAATGTCGAAATCGCGCGGCAATGTGATCACACCCGATGCCGTTGCGGCGGTGCATGGCGTCGATGCCCTGCGGGTTTACATCCTGTTCATGGGGCCGTTCGAAGCGGAAACGAAATGGGAGGAAGCAGGCGTCAAAGGTGCCAGCCGTTTTCTGCAACGTTTTTGGACGCTGGCACGCGAACTGGCAACTGCCACGTTTGTTGAGCCCTCGGGCGAGCGGGAACGCGAGTTTCGCCGCACGTTGCACGCGACCATCAAGCGGGTGACGCATGATCTGGAAGATTTCGCCTTCAACACCGCCATCGCCGGGCTGATGGAACTGTTGAATTTCTTCTATGACTGCCGGCGCGATCAAACCGTGGTGGGCGTGACGCCCGGCCTGTGGCGGGAAGGCCTGGAAGTCTTCACGCGTTTGTTGTCACCCATCGCGCCGTTCCTCGCCGAGGAAGTCTGGCAGGAGATGCTGGGCCATCGGGGCGAGTGCGTGCAGCGGCTGCCCTGGCTGGAATACGACGAAGCCGCGCTCGCGGTCGATGAGATCACCGTGGTCATTCAAGTGAATGGCAAGCTGCGCGGCCAGCTCACTGTGCCCGTCGCTATCGATGAGGAACGGCTGAAACAAGCCGCGCTGGCAAGCGCGCAAATCAAGAAGTTCGTGGAGGGCAAGGCAATCAAAAAAGTGATTGTCGTTCCCCGGAAGCTGGTCAATATCGTGGTGGGATAAGAGGGCGGGTGCTTTTCAAGTGCTCGCGTGCGTGCAGGCTGCGGCCGTCCGATGAAGAGGAGCGATGAATTCGGGCGGCAGGCGGCGACCTTGACGGGCAGGCAGCGGCGCTGCTCAGCAGGTCACTCGCCGGGTGAGCGGGCAGCGCTCACTCCCATTGCCGCAAGAGGCGAATCATCTCGCCCGGATCTTCCACTGCCATCAATTGCTCGATGGCATTGTAAAAAGTGCTGATCTCGGCGAGGTGCTTGTAGATTTTCAAATACAAGTTCTCGTCTTCGTGTCCGGGCGTGACCACCACGAAGAAGATGTGGGTCAGTTCACCGTCGGCGGCATCGAAGTCCAGGCCTTCGACGGAACGCGCGATAGCGATGGTCAAATCGCGGATGTTGCTGGTGCGCACATGCGGCACTGCCAGGCCGCGGCCAATGGCCGTGGTGGCGCGGCGTTCGCGGTTGATCAAATCGGTGAGCAGCTTGCGTTTGTTGGTCACCTTGCCGGAGCGCTCGAGCAAATCGACCAGCTCAGCGAGAATTTTCTCTTTTTGTTGCTGCCGGAATTTTTCGAGGTTGGCGGCCGGCTCTTCCGGCGGCGGCAGCGGCGGCTCCATCTCCAGCTTGATCAAATCCGTCGACAGGTAGCGGGTCAAATTCATTGCTCGGATCCTCGGGAAACATTTTCACGGCGAAATGTCGCGAATTTAGCGCGCCGGCTCGCCTTTCGCAAGTCTTTTATCCGCCTGGCGGATTTTATCGTTGTTCACTGCAGTCAAGGACCCCAATCATGGAGGACAACTTCAAATGAAACAACTCAGTGTTCTTGCCCTGTTGGGCCTCGCCCTGCTGACGCATTCCCCGGCGGCCGCGCAAGAGGCCGACTCGATCCGCATCAACCGCCTGGTGATTTGCACCGCGGTGGTGGATCGCGAGCCATCGGGTGAAGCCACGGAATTCGACGCCACCACACCCATGCTCTATTGTTTCACCGAGCTGGACGGCGCGGAAGGCGAGGTGACGCACGCCTGGTTTCAGGGCGACTCTCTGCGCTCCGAAGTGAAGCTCAACAAGGGCCGCACCGGCCGCTGGCGCACCTGGTCGAGCAAGACCATGGCCACCGAGGCCACCGGCGCCTGGAAAGTCGAAGTTCGCGACGCCGCGGGCCACGTGCTCAAGAGCGTGCACTTCACGTTTGGCAAGACGGAATGAAGTTCGAGCGGCCTTCTGTAGCTGTTGCGCTGCGGAGGGCCGCAGCTACTCTCCGCACGACGGCACTGCAGCAACCAAGTTTGCCGCGCAGATTGATTCGGGCTGCGGCTTGGTGCCCCGTTGCCTCAAAATTAAATGTTACCCAAATTTGTGAGAACTGGGGTGATTTTGATTTATTGTTCTTTTGCTGT
>JAKLJX010000017.1 GCA_023150945.1 bacterium
TGGCGCCGCGCGCGAAGATCGGCCCGGGCAACAACCCCATCACCGTTGATGCCAACGGCCAGTTTGAAAGCACGCTCTTATTTCAGCAGGGCGAGTATCCCACCTGGAAAAGCTGGGACTTGACGAACTTAACGCAGAAGTGGGTGAAAACGCCATCGAGCAATAACGGCGTGATATTGTGGGCTACAAACGAGGATGTAAATGCCTATGATCTGCGCTTTTACTCTTCGGAGCACGAAACCAAGCAACCCCAGTTGATGATCATCTGGTCGAACCAGCCCAAGACGGTGTATTTTCTGAAAGATCACCTCGGCTCGATTCGCGCCACAGTGCTGGACAGTGCCGGCGCGCCGGTGGTGGCTTATGATGATTACGATCCGTGGGGGTACTTATTGGCAGGCCGCACCAAGAAGCGAACGTGGAGTGACAGCCAGGCAGTAGCCAAGAACAAGTTTACGGGCAAAGAATGGGATGATGAGTTTGGGGTGAATTGGAATTACTTCGGGGCGAGGTATTATGATGCGGAGATCGGGCGATTTTTCGCGAGGGATCGTTTCGCTGACAAATATCCTTCACTGACCCCATATCACTATGCAGGAAACAACCCTCTCAAATTTATCGATATAAATGGAGACAGCCTCATTCTTTCCGGCTCTCAGGAAAATATGAATGCGTTCGTCGAGACTGCTAATAAAGCATTAGGAGGGTTTTTCACAGTATCAGTTAATGAAAATGGCTTGGCAACGATTACAGCAACAGGCCAAGATGGCACATTAACATCTCAGCAACAAGGGTTTTATGATGCGCTGATGAGTGCAGCAAGTCATGATGTCGGTGTTGTTAATATTGGCCTTGTCAGTAGCTCTGAACAAGTCATAGTAGGATCATACTCCCTCAGTCAAATAGACATGGCCGATGTTTCTAAATTTGGCAATGGCCCATTTGCTACTGCGGCGGGAAAGCTAGCGCATGAGGTTCGAGAACAAGCGGCAAAACAACTGACGGGAATTAGTGACTTTGATACACATCATTCTCTTGCAATTCAATCGGAGAATGCGGTTAATGCAACCACAAGAGGCGCCGAGCGAGCTGATCTCAAACTAGATGGACCTGGCATCCTAAGCGGAAGCATATTCATTGATTATACAAAAGCTTCCATGACGAGAACGGTGAAGTACATTTTGGTCAGAAACAATATTACGAAGGTTGAGCAATGAATAATTTCCGCCTTGCTTCGAAGTATAGCCACAGTCGTCTTCTTTATATCGCGATTTTGCCGCTTTTTTTTCACTCTCATGCATCGAGGTGCAAAAGAATTCATTAAGAAGCAAAGATACAAAGAACACTTCAACACATATGGCAAAGGTTGAAACAGTATTTCAACAACATTTTGCGCTTCTTGACTCAGTGCTGACTGGTCAATATCGAGGTAAGAAATATCCTTTAGAAAAACTGCAAGCGACAATCGATTTTTTGGAATCTTTGACCGGTATCCCATCCAAGGCAGATGGAACTGATATTGGAAGAATTGAAGTAGAGCAAGAAGATGTTACCAATTGGAAGAATTGGTATATCGATAACAAGCAGAAGCTATTTTGGAATATAAAAGAGAAAAGAATTATGATTTCCAAATCTGAAAATTGACAAATAAGGCCTTTGCCTGCCAATCCATTCGCCGGCAATTCGCGAGATCTGAACTGATCAGAATACTAAAATATATGACGCCGCAGTGCTTTGATGGCGGGTAAGAAATCAGGTTCAGCAAAGAAGTGCGGGCTGATGAGATTCAATTTTTGTGGAGTGAGTATTTCCACCAAAGCCACGATTATGTGATCAATGCATCTTAGCGCGACTGGGTCTGCTTGATCTCGCGCGAAGATCGGCCCGGGCAACAACCCCATCACCGTTGATGCCAACGGCCAGTTTGAAAGCACGGTTCTGTTTCAGCAGGGCGAACATCCCACCTGGAAAAGCTGGGACTTGACGAACTTAACGCAGAAGTGGGTGAAAACGCCGTCCAGCAAGAGCCGTCCGGCTGGGGATCAAAAAGAAGATCGAGAGCAATCGCGACATTCAGGGATTGGTGAAAACGTTGTGCCCAGCCGATGGCTGCTTTGTTCGCAGACCGTGCGCGCCACTCTGCGCACGAGGTCGAAGCACGGCTGCAGTCACGGGGTGGCCGGATCGGCCGGAAAAGCAAAAGTCAAATAATGCAGTTGAAATTTAGCGGCGTGGCAGTTATCTTGCAGCCGCAATTCGTCAAGCCGGGGTTCAAAGTCATCTCATTATGGTGCAGGGACGACCATGAAACGAAAAATGTTTGCGGGCTTGGTTCACTTGTTCTGCGCCGCACTGGTTGCGGTTTGGCCGGCCGCCGGCCGGGCGCAGGTCGAGCAGGTGATCGTCAATCTCAAAACCGTCGATGCCGCGGTGATCCGCGATCCGGCGGACATCCGATTCTTCGCAGATCAGTATTTCATCGATGAAAAAATCGACAGTCTCGAGGTGATCGACATTCGCGGCGACGGCTTCAATGAAACCGACGTCATGCAGATCTATCCCTCCAAGCGGCTGATCAACCTCAGCCAGTCCGACACTGCGCTGGCGGTCATGCAAAGCTGGAAGCGCGCCGGCGCCATCGACATTGTCGGGCAGCGCAACCCGAAGACCAAGCAAATCGAGGCGCACTCGAACTACCTCACCGCCTCCGCGATGTATGCCAGTTTGGTACGGTTGGTCCAAAGCACTTACCAGGGCCAACGGCTGCGGCTGTATTTTGATCTCGACGACGTTGCCGGAACCGCAGCCTTGAAAGTGTGGGGCTTTCGCGATCCCAAAGAGATGGAAAAAGAGCCGAAAGACTGGAAGCAGTTTGCGCACGATCTGGTGTTCTACACGCGCACCGACACCATCTATGTCGACAAACCGGTTTATGACGTCATTTACATCGAGCAATCGGTGACCGACACGGTGTACGTGAATCGGGGGGGAGAATGAAGACGAACATGAGTCTGCCGGCCTGCCGCCGATGGCCGCCGGGATTTTTTGCCGCCGTGGTTGCGCTGACATTGCTCTCCACGGCAGCCCTGCCGCAAACCGGCGGCCGCAAGCTCAGCGCCATTCGCGTTCCGCCGGGCGTGACGCCGCTGACCGCTGCGCATGCGGATTCGCTCGCGCGCCAGTTGTTCGTGCCCTGGCCGCAAGCTCAGGAGGCGGAAAAGCTCATCACCACCGCCCAGCTTGCGTTCACCCAAGCCGATTCGGTCTGGGCGATCCTGCAGCGCGCAGCCGACCATCCGCCGCGCGTGACGCCGGAGGATTCGCTCGCGGCGGCGAGGGCGACACTCGAAGGCGGCCAAAAACTGCAGAGAGGCGTGCCGCTCATTCAGCAGTATTTGCAGACGCAGCAGGAGGCCGTGCGGCAGCAGGCGATCGCCCATCTGCAGGCGGCGGAAGCAGCGTTCGTGCAGGCGCTGCAGCTCAACCCGTTTGCCACGCAGGCGCGCACCTGGCTGGCAGCGGTTTACCGGCTGTTGGGCGACCGCTTCAAGGATCGTGAGGATTATGGCCGCGCGATCAACATCTGGGAAACACTCGTGCGTCTCGAGCCCGGTGAGTATTCGCATTACTTCAATCTGGCGCAGGACTATTTCGCCGTGCAGGCGTGGCAAAAATCCCTGGAGAATTTCGAGGCGTGCGAGCAGCGGCTGCTGGCCTCTGCGGCGGTGCAGGACAGCCGCATCGCCGATCCCACGCAGCCGGCGGCCGCCGCGGTTGATTCGAACGTCCTGTTCAACTCGGTGCTTTATCAATCGCTGAGCGCGATCCGGCTGGTGAATGAAGAGAAAACTTACACTGCCTTGCGCCGTGCCTTGCCATTGGCAACCACGCCGGCGCAACGCCGCCTCGTTGAGAATTATCTCGAGTGGATGGATTGGGATGACGGCAACATCACGGCGACGGTGCTGCGCGACAGTGCTTTGGCACACGCCGGCCGCGGTGAGTTTTCGGCGGCGGCAAAAACCTTTGCCGAGCTGCTGCCCAAGCTGCGCACGCCGGCCGCGCGCAATGAAATCGGCTGGCGGCTGGCGCTCATCGAGTTCGCCAATCTGGATCATAAGGAAGAAGCGGCCGAGCGCCTGCTCAACATCGTCACCAGCATTGCCACCGATGCCCAGGGCGCGCCGCCGGATTCGCTCAGCCGGCTCTACTTCTACAACTACGGTACCATGTGCCTGAGCCTGGGCAATGAAAAGATCGAGGTCGATCGCAAGCTCGCTTACACCTACTATTTGCAGGCTTCCTCCTTCGACTGGTCGGGCCGCGGCAAGAGCTACTTCGCGCTGGCCACGCTGGCCGAGGCGGACCCCCGCCAGGCGGTGAGTCATGCCGAGAAGGCTTATGCGCTCGCGCACCAACTCGATGCCGAGGAAGTAATCAATTTGCACAAATTGCTGATTCGCGGCTATCGCCGGCTGCAGCAATTCGACAAAGCCAAGCAGCATTTCGAGGAACTGCAGCGCCTGCTTGCCGCCAACACGGGGTCCACTCCCGGGATGTGAGGTGCGCTGTCTCTTGCAGTTGAAACGAAGTCTTCCCGCCTTGCCGCCCGCGGCAGCAAATGCCCGCGGCAGTGAATCGTATTCTGTCCGTGACGGAATTTTGCCGCTGCGGGCGGGAAACTGGCATGTGCCTGTCACACATTTGATATTCGGATTCGCACCGATTTGACTCTCCCCCTGGCCGGGTTGCCTTCTCCGCCGGCAATCCGATTTGATCCCTGATTCGTATTCTCCTGTTGAATTCCAGAAGCTGGCTTTCTCGGTGCCGTGCCGCAAGGACGATCGGCACGCAGAGCGCCGGCTAGCTGCAAACGGCAAGGCTGTGGCCGTTTTGTCAGCAGGTTCTTCAGGGGTGACTTTGCTCTTTGCTGTCTTGCTCCGCCGGGTCTTAGTGCCGGTAATGAATTTTGACAAACCGTCCTGCCGCGGCAGCACAGAACGACCGCCAGGGCAGGCTGGCGGTGCTCCATTCCATTTCACAGGAGGTTTCAAATGTCTTCCAACCGCGTCCTTTCATCGCTGGTTGTGATTCTGCTCGCGCTTGGCGTCCGGACGGCAGAGGTTGCCGCGCAAAGCGCAGAAGAGGCGAACACTGCAGCCATCAAACGCTTCTATGAGGAGGTGATGGGCAAAGGCAACATGAAAGTCATCGACGAGCTGGTCGCGGACAATTTTGTCGAGCACTATGCCCCCGACCCCAAAATGCCGGCAAACAAGGCGGGCCTGAAGCAAATGATGGGCATGTTTCGCACCGCCTTCCCGGATCTGCAGGTGACGGTCGAGGACATCATCGCCAAGGGTGACAAGGTGTGGGCGTACACGACCATGCGCGGCACGCACCAGGGCGAGTTCATGGGCCTGGCTGCGACCGGCAAAAAGATCGAAGTCAAGAGCGTCGATATCGTGCGCTTTGTCAACGGCAAGGCGGTCGAGCATTGGGGCTTGAATGACGACTACACGATGATGATGCAGCTCGGCATGCTGCCGGCGCCGGGGCAGGAAGAAAAGAAGCAGTGAGGCTCTGAGCAGAGGCAGCCCTGCCCGGCTGCGCCTACCGGGCAGGGCTGACGAAAAGAAGCGTTTGGCGTTTCAAACTCTGAGTCGAATTCTGAAAGATTCTTGCGCACAAAGCAACCAGGTGAACCGCGGAGACGCGGAGAGCGCAGAGTTACAGGATCAAAGAAGCCTTTCTCGACTTTCTCAGTACCTCTGTGGTTCCGGTGATGACTTTGTGACTTCCTGTTGTCTGAGATTGGTTGAATGCAGTGCTGCCCGCAGAGCTTCGGATTCCAGTTTGCTTGAAATTTCGTGCAGCATTTCATCGAGACGGAGCAGGCATGAGCAGGCAGACGATCGCAAACCGCTTCGCGTTTCTCCTCCTGCACGAAATCGCTGTCCCAACAATTGCAAAACGGCAGCTACCTGCTCTGCGAAAACGGCAGCCACATGTGCAGGGGGAAGATCAGCAAACCGGCATGCGCGGCCTGATCAAGTTCCTCAACGCCGTGGAGGGCGGGGGACGAAAGTGGCTCTTTGATCCGACGGCGATACCATCGCTGTGAAGCAAAGCCGGCGCCGAAATCCCAACCCTGCCAGCCGGCGTTGCCTGCCTGCTGACACCGCCGGGAGATTGCGCATGAATACGCGATCTCCCGGTGGGCCTTCCGCCTGTCCTGACATTGCTTTTTCCTTTCGCGGTTGCGCGCCTGCCTCCGCGGCATTCGCACACTTGTTTTTTAGAACGGGTTTGTTTAGCTTGTCGGCCAAATTAGGCCGGTTGATGCCGTGCGAAAATCCCGGCCGGACTGAGGTCGCCGGTGGATGAGAATGATTGATTTCAGGAAATTGTGAGCATGAAGATACGTTTGCGCCGGCAAAAGCGGCCGCGCCTGGCCGTGCTGCACCTGAATGGCGTGATGAGTGAAGAGGGCGATGATCCGCTGCCGCGCCGCGTGAATCTGGCGCTGGCAGAGGCCCGGCATTTTCGTGCACGCGGCCTGCTGGTGCGCATCAACTCGCCCGGCGGCACCGTGGGCGCAACGCAGGAAATTTATGAAGCGCTGCTGCGCTTCCACGACGAAACCAAAGTGCCGGTGGTCGCCTCGCTCGGCGAAGTTGCGGCCTCGGGCGGTATCTATGTGGCGATGGCTGCCGAGCGCGTGATCGCCAATGCCGGCACCATCACCGGTTCGATCGGCGTCATCATCCAATCGCGTAATCTCAGCCAGCTTCTCGGCAAGGTGGGCGTCGAGATGGAAGTGGTGAAGTCCGGAACGTTCAAAGACACGTTGACGTATTTTCGCGGCATCACCGCGGCAGAGCGCAACATGCTGCAGGAGCTGATCAACGACAGCCATGAGCAGTTTGTCGAAACCGTCGCGCGCGGCCGCAAGCTGGCGCCGGAGAAAGTGCGGGAATTCGCGGACGGCCGCGTGATGACCGGCCGCCAGGCGCTGCACCACGGCCTGGTGGATGAGCTGGGCAGCTTCGAGGCCGCCGTCGAAGCCATCAAGGGCCTGGCCAACCTCACCATGAAGCCGCACTTGGTGGAAGTGGGGCGGATGCGCAAGCCGTGGTATGAACGCCTGACCCGCCGTTTTTTGAGCCAGCTTGATTGGGAGGGCGCAAGCCCCCGCCTGCGGGGGATTCCGCTCTACTTGATGCCGCGCTGAGTGCCGGCCCCGGTCTGCAAGCCAAGCCAATCGCCTTTATGAACAAGCCAACGCAAGGAGACGACTTTGTTCCGACGATTGACCGTGATGTTGAGCAGTGTCTTGTTGGTGGTGTCAGCCGGCGCCCAGCCGGTGGCCAACGGCCGCACCGCCGCACCGGACGAGGTGCCGCTCGCGCCCAAGGCGCTGTTTGCGATGTCGCATGTCGAAATCGATACTCTGATTCGGCAGGTGGTGGCGCGCGAGCCCGCGCTGACGCGGCGCCTGGCGTTATTCTCGGAGCGGGCCAAAGGCACGCCTTATGCGCTTTTTTGCCTGGGCGAAGGACCCGAGGCCAAGTATGATCGCGATCCGCTGATTGATTTCACCCGCGCGGATTGCGTGACCTTCACCGAGCAAGTGCTGGCCATGGCCAGCTCGACGAGTTACGAAGAAATGTTTCACACGCTGCAGCGCATTCGCTATCGCGACGGCGAGATCGATTTGCGCCGCCGCAATCATTTCACCCATGCCGATTGGGTTCCGAACAACGCCTGGCTGCTGCACGACGTCACCGCTGTCGTGGGCGGCAAGCACTGCCGTGAGATGACCAAGACCATCGATCGGCGCAAACTGCTGCGCTTTCTCGGCGTGCCCGACAGCGAGCTGGTCGAGATTCCCCCGCCCGAAACCATGACGATCAAGTACATTCCCGAGCAACACCTGCTCGCGATTCAGGACAGCCTGCGCACGGGCGACATGTTCAGCATCATACAAAGATCACCGGGCATTTTTTCCGCCCACATGGGTTTCATCATCCGCAAAGACAACGGCGAGCTGGTGGCCCGGCACGCCTCCTCGCGGCCGCGCAACCGGCAGGTGGTCGATGAGTCTTTTGCCGCGATGGTGCAGCAACTCAAGGCGAATCGCAAACGCGTTGGCATGGCTTTTCTGCGCGTCAATTCCGGATTCCAGTTTGTCAATCCGCCGGCACCAGCGGTTCAGAAAGATGCCGGCCAGCCCTGAGTCCATGTGCTGCCGGGCGGCAGCGCTTCTCAGTCTCGCCTTCTTCGCGGCGGCGCTGCCGGCCACAGATGGTTACCCGCGCCAGCCGGCCTTCGATGTTTGGCACTATCGCCTGCGCCTGGAACTGGCCGAGGCAAACAATCACATTCAAGGCGAGGCCACGCTCGCCGTGATCGTGCGCGATGCCGGTGACTCGACCTTGCATTTGAATTTGAAAGGCATGACCGTCACGCAAGTGACCAGCGGCCGCCGGAGGCTGGCATTTACTCCGGATCCTGATGGCCTGCTCGTGACGCTGCCGCCGGGCCGCAAGAACGGCGACACGCTGGCGGTTGTGATTGCCTATCACGGCGTGCCGCAGGAGGGCCTGGTCATGGCGGAGAACAAATTCGGCCGCCGTACCGTCTTCGCCGACAACTGGCCGGATTACAGCCGCTACTGGTTTCCCGGCGTCGATCATCCTTCGGACAAGGCCTCTGTCGAGTTTCACCTCACCGCGCCGGCACATTACACGGTGGTGGCGAACGGCCGGCTGGTAGCGGTCAGCGCTGCCGCGCCCGGCATGAAGTCCTGGCATTGGCAAGAAACCGCGCCAATTCCCACCTATTGCATGGTGTTCGGCGCGGCGGATTTTCAGGTGTCGCACCTGACCACCACGGCCGGCGTGCCGCTCGCAATCTATGCTTATCGTGAAGAGGCGGCGGTTGCCGGCGCCGCGCTCGGCCGGACGGCGGCGATGGTGGAATTCTTCACGCGCCGGCTCGGGCCCTTTCCTTACGAGAAGCTGGCTCTGGTGCAAGCCAACACGCGCTATGGCGGCATGGAAAACGCCGGCGCCATTTTCTTCGCGGAAGACGGCTTCGGTGAAGGACGCAATTTGGAACGCACCGCCGCGCACGAGATTGCCCATCAATGGTTCGGCGATGCGGTCACCCCCGGAGATTGGCATCACCTTTGGCTGAGCGAGGGGTTTGCCACCTACGGCGTGGCCTTGTTCTATGAACATGTCGCAGGTCCGGCGGGATACCGTGCCGTGCTGCAAGACGAGCGTGCCGGCTATCTGCAGTCGGCGCTGCGCCACGCCGCGCCGATACTCGATACCACCATCACGGATTATCGGCGGCTGCTCAATCCGAACAACTACGCCAAAGCGGCGTGGGTGCTGCACATGCTGCGGTGTCTGGTGGGAGAAGAATGTTTCTGGCAGGGATTGCGCAGCTTTTATGCGCAATTCCGGAACGGCACGGCAGTGTCAGCGGATTTTCAGGCGGTGATGGAGAAAGTTGCCGGAACAGATCTGGGATGGTTTTTCGCGCAGTGGCTGCGGCAGCCCGGCCACCCCGAGTTGCAGGTGAATTGGCAGTGGCATCCGGCTGCCGGGAAAGTCGAGGTGCAGATCAGGCAGACGCAAGCCGGCGCTGCCTTTCGCTTGCCGCTGCAGATAGCTCTGCCTGCGGGCGGCCGGGAAGCCAGGCATGAACTGTGGGTTGATGCAAAAGCGGTGACGGTTGCTTTGCCTTCCGCCTCGGCGCCGGAGCGGCTGGTCATCGACCCGGAAGAGAAAATTCTGATGCGGGTGCAGGTGTCGGAAACCGGAGCCAGGCGGGCCGGCAAACCGTGAGTTGGTGGAGCCGGCGCGCGTCACGCTGCTGCTGCAATGCTGGCGCGGTTTCCAGTGCAGTGAACCTCCACAATGCCCGGGAGGTGTTATGCAGCTCATCGGCCATATCACTGAAGACATGGTCATGGCGCTGTACCTCGGCAATCTCACCGCCGAGGAGGAGCAGCGCCTGCGCCAGCACGTTTCGGAGTGTGCCAACTGCGGGCGCGAATTCGCGCTGTATCACGAAGTGCTGGCAGGGCTGGAGACTTTGGTGAATGAGATGGGGGGCCGGCAGCGCGCGCCCCTGCTGCGCGCCGCCATCAAGCAAAAAATGCGGCAGCGGCAGATCTATTATGATCTCGTGCATCATCCGCTGGCGGGTCCGATGTGGATCGCGAGCACGGCGGCGGGCGTGTGCCTGGCGGCGTTCTCTGAAGCCACGCCCTTCGAGATTGAAGAATCCTTGAAGGCGCGGCAGCCCGAAGCCTGGATCACGCGCGACAAAAGTGCCACCGCCGCCATTGTCACCGAGTTGCGTGATTATTTCCAGCGCCGCTTGACGAGTTTCACCACCCCGATCGACTGGCGGTTTGTGCCGGGCGGTTTCACCGGCCAGGTGCTGAAACTGGTGAGCAAAATTCCTTACGGCCATGTTTTCACCTATGGCGACGTGGCAGCGCGCTTGGGCAATCCCAAGGCCGTGCGTGCCGTGGGCCAGGCCCTGGGCGCGAATCCGATCCCGCTCTTCATTCCCTGCCATCGCGTGGTGGCGAGCGGCGGCAAGCTCGGCGGTTTTTCCGCCGGCACCACGATCAAACGCCGGCTGCTCGAGCTGGAGGGCGTGCGCTGGCCCACGCTCACCAGGCAGATGGATCTTTTTTTCGCCAACTAGTTTTTGAAACGAAATCGTTGCCTTGGAGACAAGAAATTTCTCCAACAGATTGCAACCACCCAGCGGAGGAGAAATATCCGCGTTGGGAGGAGCGGTGCACGAGGTGATTCTTGGCGGGCACAGCGGCAGCCGGGCAGCAGCTTGTCGCCGAGTTTTGCCTTGTAAGTTCAGGTCTCATTCGTTATTTTGCCGCGACGTTTTCAATTCGAATTCCTACACAGGAGACAAGTATGCAATCGCAACGTTGGTGGATCGTCCTGGTGCTGTTGTCGGCCGCGAGCGTGTTGGCGCCGCGCAACGGCATGGCGCAGACTTCGTTGTATGAGAATGTGCTGCAGGATCAAGGCGTGGTGACGGGCGGCGTTGGCGTTTCGGTGATCGATGGGAAATCATACTTCACCATGAACATGCGGCCGGATCTGGCATTCGGCAAATGGGGGATCGGGCTGGATATTCCCCTGCGCTTCGATGTTGACACCGGCAATCTGCGCGATGAAGATTGGGATCAGGCTTATGACGTTTTGCGCCTCTTCCGCTACGTGCGCTACAGCCGCAAGCGCAATCCCGATCCGGTTTATGCGCGCATCGGCAGCCTGGATGCCGCCCGCCTGGGGCACGGCTTCATCATGAACTACTACAACAACTCGCTGATCATCGACCAGCGCAAAGTCGGCATGGAATTCGACTATGATTTCGGCATCGGCGGCTTCGAGACCATGACCAACAACTTCGGCCGCGGCGAGATTTTTGGCGGCCGCATCTACTACCGGCCGTTGCAGCTCGCCACCAACGCCCCCATTCTCCGCAACTTCGCCATTGGCGCAACTTATGTCACGGATATTGATCCGGATGAATATCGCGGCACCGACAACGGCATCACCGAATTTGGTTTCGACGCGGAGCTGCCCATCATTCAGACTTCGCTGGTACGCTACGCCCTGTATGGCGAGGTCGCCAAGATCGTGGATTACGGTTCCGGACAGGCGCTCGGCATGGAGCTGAATCTTGGCGGGCTGGCCGGCCTGGTCGATGTCGGTGCGCAATTGGAGCGCCGCTTCATCGATCCCAAATTCCTGCCGGCCTATTTCGGCCCGATCTATGAACTCGAGCGCCGCACCAAGGAAGATTCGCTGAAAGCGCAACGCAAAAATCTGCGTGGCACCTACGGCCTGCTCTATGGCCACGTGTTGAACACGTTGCGGCTGCTCGGCAGCTTCGAACGCCTGGACGGCGTGCCGCGCAGCGGCCGCCTGCATCTGGAGGCGACGATCCCCGAGGCCGTGCCCAACATCGCGGCGCGCGGCATGTATGACGACACCCGCATCGACAAACTCTCCGATGTGTTCAGCATGGATGAAAACTCGGCGGCGCGCATCGGCATCGGTTACAAGCTCAATCAGTTTTTGATCCTCTACATGGATTACGCCTGGACTTTCAAGTACGATCAGACCGCGCAGAAATACAAAGTGCAGCGCCGCTTCGAGCCGCAACTGGCGTTTGCCTACACCTTTCCGCTTGGCGGCGGCCGCTGACTGCGGCCAGGGGGAAGCGTGCTTGGGGTAATTCAAAACCTGTGGCGGAACCTGCTTGATCTCGTCTATCCGCCGAGTTGTGTGATCTGTGCCGAACTCGAGGTGTGCGCCGAGAATCCGTTCTGCTGCCGGCGGTGTTGGCACCGGGTCGAACAAGCCGTGATTCCGGCCGGCCGGCATTGGCAAGGCGAAACGAACGAGAACGCCGGCATTCAAGGGGATTACGCCGCCTGGTTCTATCGCGATGAGATGACCGCGCTGATTCCCAGTATGAAGTATCATGACCGGCCGGCGCTCGCGGGCCGCTTGGGCCAGCTAGCCGCGGTGCGGCTGCGTACCGCGCTGCTGACGCTTCTCCCCTCGCCGGCAGAAATGGCAAAGACGGCATTGGTTCCCGTGCCCTTGCATCCCCGCCGCCGGCGGGAGAGAGGTTTCAACCAGAGCCTGTTGATCGCGCAGGCGTTGGGCAAAAGTTGGGGATTGCGCGTCCTGCCTGCGGCGTTGCGGCGCATCCGCTTCACCAGCAGCCAAGTCGGGCTAAGCGCTGAACAGCGCAGCCGCAATCTGGCGGGTGCTTTCAAACTGGGCACGCCTTTGCCGCCAACATTGCGCAGCGTTCTTGTGGTTGATGATGTGATCACCACTGGCGCAACGGTGAATGGATGTGCTGCTGTCCTGCGATTAGCGGGGATCGAACAGGTGTTTGCGATTGCCCTGGCACGTGCTTCGTTGGAGTGACGAGCCGCCTGCCATGTCTTGAATCTTCAGCGTGTTGCCGTCAGGCCAGGAGGGCCGAGAATGCGCTTGCATTTGCGGCGATGCGGTTGTATATTGCGCCCCTGAAAACAAAAGCTAGGTTTGGAGATCAAAATGAAAGAAAACATCCATCCCAATTACCGGTTGGGCACGGTCACCTGCGCATGCGGCAATACCTTTCGGGTGCGCAGCACCGTTGGCGAGCAACGCATTGAAATCTGCTCGCAATGCCATCCCTTCTTCACCGGCAAACAGAAGCTGATTGACTCTGCCGGCCGCGTCGAAAAATTCATGAAGAAGTATCAGGGCACATCGAAAGGTGCGGCAGCACAGGCTTAGCAAACCTTTTTGGAACCGAACGGAATGCATCCTCGCACGCGCGTGACCGGGCATGTATTCCGTTTTTTGTTTGTGGCAAGGCGGCCGGTGGTGGCGGCATAACCGCGCGGCGCGATTCTGCGGCGAACACGGGCAAGGCCTGACGCAACCACTCAAATTTCAAAATTGAACGATACGCACGACGCCATGGCAGACAATCAACTCATGGTCGGGGGACAGGCGGTCATCGAGGGCGTGATGATGCGCACGCCGGACATGGTGACCGTCGCGTGCCGCCGCGCTGACGGCGCGATCACCGTTTGGAAAAGGCCCTATCGCTCGCTGCTGGCGCGCTACAATATCCTCGCCTGGCCGATCTTTCGCGGCGCCGTGGTGTTGCTCGAAGCGCTGGTGCTCGGCATGCAGGCATTGACCTACTCCGGCGATCTTGCCGAGATGGATGCGCGGACGTCCCGCAACGGTAAAGGCTCGCCGCCGGGTCAACCCAAGTCCGCCTCGCAAAAGATCAAGATGGGGCTGACGCTGGCTTTGACATTGGCCCTCGGGCTGGCGGTTTTCTTCTATGTGCCTCTGGTGCTCACCGATCTCACCGGTGCGCGTTCCGGCTTCTGGTTCAACCTCATCGACGGCCTCATTCGCATGGCTTTCTTTTTGGGCTATGTCGTCCTGATCTCGCGCCTCAAGGAAATCCAGCGGGTGTTCGAATATCACGGCGCCGAGCACAAGAGCATTTTCAACCATGAAGCGAACACCGAGCTGACTCCGGCCAATGCCGCGCGCTTCTCGCGCTTTCATCCACGCTGCGGCACCAGCTTTCTGTTGATCGTGATGATCGTGAGCATTTTCGTGTTCATGCTGCTCGGCCGGCCCGACACCGTGGCCGAGCGGCTGGTGCGGCTGCTGTTCATTCCTGTGATCGGCGGCGTTTCCTACGAGTTGATTCGCCTGTCAGCCGCGGGCTATCGCCATCCTTTCTGGCGCGCTTTAATTGCGCCCGGACTGTGGCTGCAGCGCCTGACCACGCGCGAACCGGATGCCGCCCAATTGGAAGTCGCTCTCGTCGCGCTGCAAGCCGCGTTGGGCAGAAATGTCGAGGCCATGCCGCAGGTCGTGGTTGACGGCGGCGAAGCGCTGGTGGCCAAGCCGGCCTAGCGGGAAGACGCCGCAGGCGCGATAATCCTGGCCGCGATACCTGGTGAAGAAGGAAGACTGAAAGAGAAGCAATGCTGGCCCGACTCGATAAATTGGAAAACCGCTTCGCCGAGTTGAATGAGCTGCTGAGCCGCGCCGAGGTGGTCGCCAATCCCAAGCGCTTGCGGGAAGTGGCGAAGGAGCGTATGGAACTCGAAGCCGTGGTGCAGAAATATCACGCCTACAAGGCGCTGCAACGCAGCATTGCCGACAGCCGCCGGCTGCTGGAAGAAAGCGACGATCGCGAGCTGCAGGAACTGGCCGCGGCAGATTTGCAGGAGTTGGAAGCCCAGTTGCCGGCACTCGAGGAGGAATTGAAGCTGCTGCTCGTGCCGCGCGATCCGGCCGATGCCCGCAATGCCCTCATGGAAATCCGCGCCGGCACCGGCGGCGACGAGGCCGGTCTGTTTGCCGGTGATCTTTATCGCATGTACACCCGTTTTGCCGAGCGCCAGGGCTGGCAGGTCGAAGTGCTCTCGAGCAATGCCCAGGGCGTCGGTGGTTTCAAGGAGATCATTTTTCAGATTAACGGCAAAGACGCTTACGGCAAGCTGAAATATGAAGGCGGGGTGCATCGCGTGCAGCGCGTGCCCGTCACCGAGCAGAGTGGGCGCATTCATACTTCCGCCGCCAGCGTGGCCGTCCTGCCGGAAGCGGAGGACGTCGACATCGACATCAATCCGAATGATTTGCGCATCGATGTCTTCCGCTCCTCCGGGCCGGGCGGGCAAAGCGTGAATACCACCGACTCGGCGGTGCGCGTCACGCACGTTCCCACCGGGCTGGTGGTACAATGCCAGGACGAAAAATCACAGCTCAAGAACAAGACCAAGGCGCTGCGGGTGCTGCGCTCGCGCCTCCTGGAAATCAAACAAAACGAAGAACGGGCCAAGATCGACAGCGCCCGGAAACAAATGGTGGGCAGCGGCGACCGCAGCGACAAGATTCGCACGTACAATTTCCCGCAGAATCGCGTCACCGATCACCGCATCGGTTTGACCGTCTACCGCCTCGAGGAGGTGCTCGACGGCAATCTGCATGAATTCATCGAACAGCTCGCGCTCGCCGAGCGTTCGGAAAAGCTCAAACAAGAAGTGTGAGTGCGGGTGTTGTTCGCAAACACGAACAAGACAGCCGAGGCGGCGGCGGCGCGAACACCTGCCGGGACCCGCGACCGGCGCGACGCGGCTGCGAGTGCGCCTCGGAATTCCCTGCAGATTGAATTGCCCCTCCCCCAACTCATTCGTCACCTCTCCGCGGTGTTCCAGCACGAGGGGCTGCCCGCGCCACAGTCCGAAGCGGAATGGCTGTTGGCAGGCCTGCTCAAACTCAAACGCTCCGATCTTTACCGCGATCACGACCGGCGCCTTACGGCGGCGCAGCAGCAGACGGCTCTGGAGTATGTGCACCGCCGGCTGCAGCGCGAACCGCTGCAATACATTCTGGGGGTGAGCGAATTCTACGGCATGGAATTCGAAGTCAATCCCGCGGTTCTGATTCCCCGGCCCGAGACTGAGCTGCTGGTGGAAAAAGTCATCGCACTCGCACGGCAGCAGCCCGGCGCGCGCTTGATCGATCTTGGCACCGGATCAGGCTGCATTGCCATCACTTTGGCGAAGCATCTGCCGCAGGCGCGGCTGGTTGCCGTGGATTCTTCTGCGGCCGCGCTGGCGACGGCGAAAACCAATGCGCAACGCCATCAGGTGGCGGAACGCGTTGCATTTCGTCTGGCGGACATGTGTGCGGACCGCGCGTTTGCGTCCGCCGAACAGTTTGATTTTGTCGTTTCCAATCCTCCCTACGTTCTCTGGCAGGAGCGTGAGGAGTTGCAGCCGGAAATTCGGGAGCATGAACCGGCGGCGGCGTTGTTCGTGGAGGAGGCATTGGAGTTTTATCGCTGTATTGTGGCTTTTTGTCAATCCCACCTCAAAGCCGGCGGCTGGGTGGCCTGTGAGATGGCGAGCCAACGCCATGCGCAAATTGAAAAACTCTTCAGAGCGAGCAGCTTCGCGAAGCCGGAGATACTCACGGATTATGCCGGGAGGCCCCGTCACTTGATCGCGCAAGCACAGAATGGAGGTTCACGGTGATCAGCAGCACGATTTTTCGCGAATACGATATTCGCGGCATTGCAGAAACAGATCTCATCGATGAAAACGTGACACTCATCGGCAAAGCCTTTGCCACCTGGATGCTGGCGCAGGGGCGGAAGCGGCTGGTGGTCGGCCGCGATTTGCGTTTGTCTTCCGACCGGTTGCGCGATGCCCTGGTGCCCGCGATGTTGGGCTGCGGCGTCGACCTCATCGATATCGGCGTCGTGCCCACGCCCACGCAGTACTTCGGCATCATTCATTTTCAGGCCGAGGGCGGCGTCATGATCACCGGCAGTCACAATCCCCGCGAGTACAACGGCTTCAAAATGTCCAAAGGCGTGCACGCGGAGGACGGTCACGTCAGCGTCGGCGCGGTGTATGGCCAGGACATTCAACAGCTCTATCAGATCATCCGCTCAAACAAGTTCGCCTCGGGCCAAGGCAAGCTCGAGAGCGTCGACATCACGCCGGAATACCTCGCCGCCATCAGGCAGCGCGTCCGCATTCACAAGAAACTCAAGATCGTGGTGGATCCAGGCAACGGTTGCGGCGCCTTGTTCGCGCCGGATTTTTGGGAAGAGATGGGCTGCGAAGTCGTGCGGCTCTATTGCGAGCCGGACGGCAATTTCCCGAATCATCTGCCCGATCCCACAGTCATGAAATACATCAAGGATCTGCGTGAAAAAGTCCTCGCCGAAAAAGCCGATCTGGGCATCGGCTATGACGGCGATGCCGATCGCATGGGCATTGTCGACAATCTCGGCCGGCCGATTTTTGCCGACAAGCTGCTCGCCCTGTTCGCGCGCGACACGCTCACCCGCTATCCCGGCGCGACCATCGTGTTCGACGTGAAGTGCAGCCAGGCGCTGCCGGAAATGATCGCAAAAGCCGGCGGCAAGCCGTTGATGTGGAAAACCGGCCACTCGCTGCTGAAAGCCAAGATGAAAGAAGTACATTCGCCGCTGGCCGGTGAGATGAGCGGCCATATCTTCTTCGGCGACGGCTATTTTGGCTTCGACGACGCCATCTTTGGCAGTGGCCGCCTGATGCAGATTCTCACGCGCGACGGCCGCACCATGGCGGAGCTGCACGATGAGGTGCCGGCGTTCGTCTCCACGCCCGAGATTCGCATCGACGCCACTGATGAAGACAAGTTCAACATCGTCGCCGACCTGGTGGCGCATTTCAAGAAGAGCCATTCCGTCATCGACATCGACGGCGCGCGCGTGCTGTTCGGCGACGGCTGGGGCCTGGTGCGCGCCTCGAACACCCAGCCGGTGCTGGTCATTCGCTTCGAAGCCCGGACGCAAGAACGCCTGGCTGAGATTGCCGACATTTTCAAGAAGAAACTGCGGGAATATCCGGCGGTGAAATTCTCAGAGGAGGATTTTCAACTGGGTTGATCAGGAGCCTGCCAAGCTGCAATTCGAATGGGATTCTGGCAAAGCCGCACGGAATCTTCGCCAACACAAAGTCTCCTTTCCAGAGGCGGCAACCGTATTGCGAGATCCAGTGAGCCTGACATTTCCTGATCCGGACCACTCTGACACTGAAGCTCGTTTCATTATCATTGGGACTTCTGCGCGCCATCGTTTGTTGATGGTCGCACCTACTGAGCGGCGTGATGGCATTCGCAACATCAGTGCCCGCCGCTTGAAGCCAACGGAAAGAAAAGCCCATGAAAAGGAAATCGAGAGCCGCTTTGGAAGATGACCTGCGTTCGCAGTGCGATGATTTGCAGCAACTCCTGTGTGCTGCGAAGCAGGAAAAATATGTCGAGCGTCATCGCCGAGGCACCAATCTGGTTCTTTTGGAGCCGGATATTGCCCGGTTTTTCTCGAGCGACAACGACGTCAACCAGGCCTGCGCCTGGTGTTGAAGATGAATGCAATTCCTCTCCGCAAGCGGCGGCGGGCGTCAAAACAGCAAAGCTGATACTTGAAAGTCCGCATTGACAAAGAAGACGACGCTCTTTACTTCGAGTCGGTGGAAGTGGAGATTGTCGAGTCGGAAGAAGCCTCTCCCGGCGTCATCATGGATTGTGACGCGCAAGGTCAATTGGTTGGAATCGAGATTCTGGAATTGAGCAAGCGCTCCACGCCTGACAAGCGGCGGCGCAGGCAGTTTGAAACGACGTGAGGGCATTGAACCAACTGGGGCTGAAGAACAGAACGAATACATGTCGGTTGCAAGCAAAGGAGCTCCCGTGTCTCAACTCATGATCAGCATCTCCGGCGTACGCGGGGTAATCGGTGAAGGATTGACCCCTGAAATCGTCATTTCTTTTGCACAAGCATTCGGCACCTACTGCAATGCGGGCCGCGTCGTTGTCGGCCGCGATTCCCGCGTCTCCGGGCCGATGCTGCACGGACTCGTCACCGCCAGTCTGCTCGCCACCGGCTGCGAAGTGGTTGACCTCGGCATTGCGCCGACGCCCACCACGCAACTGGCCACGGAAAAGCAACACAGCGCGGGCGGCATCATTCTCACCGCCAGCCACAACCCGGTGATGTGGAATGGCCTCAAGCTGCTCGCGCACGACGGCCTGTTTCTCGATGACGTGGAGGGCGCGAAAGTCAATGCGCTGCGCGCCAGCGCGGCCTTTGCGCGCAAAACCTGGGATCAGCTCGGCCGCCTGACGAGCTACAGCAATGCCGTCGCGGATCATTTGCAGGCCGTGCTCAGTTTGCCGGAGGTCAATGTCGAGCAAATTCGCCGGCGCCGTTTCAAAGTCGTGGCGGATTGCGTGAACGGCGCGGGTGGCGTCATCCTGCCGCAACTGCTCGAGCAGCTCGGCTGTGAGGCGGTGTACCTCAATCTCGAACCGCACGGCCGTTTCCCGCGCAATCCCGAGCCCATGCCGGAAAACCTGGCGCAGCTCGGCCGTGCGGTGGTGGCGCATCATGCCGATCTGGGTTTGGCGGTGGATCCCGATGCTGATCGGCTGGCACTGGTTTCGGAAAAAGGCGCGCCGCTGGGCGAGGAATACACCCTGGCGCTGGTGGTGGATTTCATCCTGCGCCGCAAGCGCGGTAAAGTGGTGGCCAATGTTTCCACCTCGCGCGTGCTGGATGATCTGGCGGCGAAGTACGGCTGCGAGATTGAACGAACCAAAGTGGGCGAGATCAACGTTGCCAAGCGCATGCGCGAAGTTGCGGCGGTGATCGGCGGCGAAGGCAACGGCGGCGTGATTTTGCCGGAGGTGCATCTCGGCCGCGACGCGATGGTGGGTGTTGCGCTGTTGCTGCAGCATCTCACCGACGCCGGCATGCCGCTCAGCGAGCTGAATCGCACGCTGCCACAATACACCATGTGCCGCAAGAAGCTCGAATTGCCGGACAAGCAGAAGGCGGCCGGCGTGCTGCAGCGCCTCGAAGAAGTCTATGGCCATGAGCAAATCGACCGTCTCGACGGGATCAAGATCTTGCGCGACCGCTCCTGGGTGCAGGTGCGCGCCTCGAACACCGAGCCGATCTTGCGCGTGATGTCGGAGGCGCAGACACCGGAAGCCGCCGAACAATTGTGTGATGAGATATTGAAAGTCCTGGCGAATTGATCTGCAACCTCCGGCACACGAAAAAGAGCAGTGGCCCGCGGACGCGGCAGGGCATGCAAGCGCCCGCGCAATTCTCAAAATCCTCTCACTCGCACGAAGTGAGGGCCAACCTCTCCTGCCAGTCATGCAGCCCCAGGCGTTGCCTAACCGGGGGGGACAATGAAATGAGTTCAACAAGATGAAAGATCTGATCGAGCGCACACTGGAAGTGCTGGCGCAACAACCCGCCCGCCAATTCAAGGCCAAGGAACTGGCCCGCCTGCTGCATGTTCCGCCGGCAAGGTATTCGGAATATCGTGGCCTGCTGCGGTCGCTGGCACAACAGGGTTTGCTGGCCAAGTTGCGCCACAACCATTTTGCGCATGTGCGGCCGACCTCGACGCTCTCCGGCAAATTGCACGTGAAAACTCAGGGCTATGGCTTCCTGCTGGTTGGCGAGGGCAAGGATGATGTGTTCATCTCCCAGAAGAACATGCGCACCGCGCTGAACGGCGACCTGGTCAAAGTCGAGTTGTTTGCTCGGCCTTCGGGCAGAAGGCCGGAGGGCCGGGTGGTGGAGATTCTGCAGCGCAGCCACAACAACATCGTCGGCACGCTGCAGCGCGGCAAGCATTATTACTATGTCAAACCGGATGACATCAAGCTCCTGCGCGATGTGTACATTCCGGAAGAGAATCTCAATGCCGCCAAGCCCGGGCAAAAAGTCGCGGTCACCATCGAATCGTGGGAGGATGAGCTGCAGAACCCCGAAGGCCGCGTGGTGAAAGTGCTCGGCTTTCCCGGGGAGCCGGGCGTGGATGTGTTGTCGGTGGCGTATGCCTTTGATCTGCCAGCCTCGTTTCCCGTGGAGGTCGAGCAGGAGGCCGCCGGCTTGACGATGGCGCTCACACCCGAGCTGCTGGCGCGGCGGCTGGATTTGCGCGAGCTCTTGACCTTTACGATCGATCCCGAAGATGCCAAGGACTTCGACGACGCCGTGAGCCTGCGGGAATTGAACAGCGGCAATTTCGAGCTGGGCGTGCACATTGCCGACGTCAGCCATTTCGTGGCGGAGAAGTCGGTGCTCGATCGTGAAGCCCTGGACCGCGGCACTTCGGTTTATCTCGTCGATCGCGTCGTGCCGATGCTGCCCGAGCGCTTGAGCAACGATCTCTGCAGCCTGAAGCCGGATAGCGACCGCCTGACCTTCTCCTGCCTGATGGAAGTCACCCCGCGCGGCCGAGTGGTGAATTATCAGATTGTTGAAACAATTATCCACAGCAAAAAGCGCTTGAATTATGAGCAGGCGCAGCGTATTATCGACGGCAAAGAGTCGGTGTCGCCGGAAATCGACGAGACCCTGCGGCGCATGAACCGGTTGGCGCACACGCTCACCCGGCGCCGCCTGCGCAACGGCAGCCTCGATTTCGACACGCCGGAAGTGAAAGTCATTCTCGATGAGCAGGGCCATCCGATTGAAATCCGGCGCAAGCTCCGCCAGGATTCCAACCGCCTGATCGAGGAATTCATGCTGCTCGCCAATCAAACCGTGGCGCAGCACATCGATCTCACCCTGCGCAAGCAGTACAAGCAGAAGCCGCCGTTTATCTACCGCATCCACGAGGCACCCGATCCGCTCAAGATGAAGGATTTCGCGCTGTTCGTCAAGGCGCTCGGCTTCAAGTTCGATCATCAGCAGCAAGTGACCAGCAAGCTGCTCAGTGAATTTCTCAAGCAGGTGGCGAACACGCCCGAGTCCGACATTATTGAAAATATAATGCTGCGGTCGCTCATGAAGGCGAAGTACTCGGTCACCAACAAGGGCCACTTCGGCCTGGCTTTCCAGCATTATTCCCATTTCACTTCGCCGATCCGCCGCTATCCGGACTTGATCGCCCATCGCACGTTGAAGGAATATGCCCGCGGCTACCGCGCGGAACTGCACGAATGGTTCGAGCGTAAACTCGATCACGCCGCGCAAAAAGCCTCGGAACGCGAGCTGGTGGCGCTGGAGGCCGAGCGCGCTTCGGTGAAAATGAAGCAGGCCGAGTTCATGTCGGCCTTTCTCGGCGAGGAATTCGACGGCCTGATCTCCGGCGTGGTCGCGTTCGGCTTTTTCGTGGAGATTCCGCAGTTCATGGTGGAGGGGCTGGTGCACATCAGTGATCTCGACGGTGATTACTATGTCTTCGAGGAGAAGGCATATCGGTTGAAAGGGCAGAACAGCGGGCGCGTTTACCGGCTGGGAGATCCGGTGCGCGTGAAAGTGGTGAAGGTGGATGTCAGCGAACGCCTGCTCGATTTCGTTCTGGTTGAAAAAAAGTCGCGATCTTCCAGGAAGGAACGCCCGCAGAAAACGGAGCCGCGCAAACGGAGGAAGAAATGACCTATACGGAAAACTACTTTGATGAGGCGGTAATGACTGATCGCAAACCGGTGCTGGCGCGGCCTGCGCCGCCCGCCCAGGCACCAACCAAGGAGGCCGCAATGGCGAAGCAACCCCTCTCCGACGGCAGTGAGGAGTTTTTCGAGCGCTTTACCCCGGAAGAGAAAATCCAGGCCAATCGACAAAAGAACATCTTGCTGGGCTTGGGCATTACCCTCGGCGTCATGGCGGGCGTGGGGCTCGCGCTTTGGCTGATCAAAGGCCGGCGCAAGAGTTGGATCAAAAAGCTGCTTGATTGAATGCCGGCCTGATGCACTGCCGGTACCACCGGGAGGGCGGGCACAAAAACGGCTTGCAGCTTGCACCCAAACCGGCGCCGGCAGTTTTCCCGGCCCGGCAGTAGGCTGATAAAGATCTTGCCCTGGTTCTTTCTGATTCGTGCCTCCGCGGAATTTCTCCAGCCGGACTTGTTCGTGGAGGCCCTCCCCTTCCCTGAATGCGGAGAATCCTGTTCATGAAACGCCTGGCCTGCTTGGCAATCCTCCTGCTGCATCTCCCGGTCTTCGCACAAACCCATCAACCTTCGCGTCCCCAACCCTATCCCGTTTTCGAAACGTTGCAGTTCCGCCGCGCCGTGGAACGCGGCACGCGTACGCGCACCGGCCGCCCCGGGCCGAAGTATTGGCAGCAATACGCCAAGTATCAATTGCACGCAACGCTTGATCCCGCCAGCAACAGGGTGAGTGGCGACGCGACGATTCGCTACTACAACCATTCGCCCGATACGCTGCGGTTCCTCGCGGTTCATCTGCGGCAAAACGTGTTTCGCGCCGAGGCCGTGCGCAACACCGAGCTTCCGCTCACGGACGGCATGCTGATTCATCACCTGGCGGTGAATGGCACGCCACTTTTTTCTTCAAACCGGAATAATTTTGAAGCGGGATACACTGTTGAGGGCACGTTGCTGTGGCTGCGCCTGCCTGCGAAGATGCTGCCGCGTGACAGCCTCGCGCTTGCGATCTCGTGGTCCTACTCGCCGCCGCCGGCGCCGGGCGACGGCCGGCAGGGCCAGGATGGCGAGGTGTTTTTCCTCGGCTACTGGTATCCGCAGCTTGCGGTATATGACGACGTGTCGGGCTGGGCCACCGATCCCTATCTCTCGCAGTCGGAATTCTACATGGGCTATGCCGACTACGATGTCCGTCTCACCGTGCCGAATGGCTGGCTGGTCGCCGCGACCGGCACGCTGGAGAATTTCCGGGAAATCTTCTCCGCCGCCACGCTGGCACGGCTCAAACAGGCGGCCGACAGTGACGAGGTCGTGGCCATCATCACACCCGGCAATCGCGCCTTCGCGTTTCGCCAAACCGAGCAGCAGGGCCACACCTGGCATTTTCGCGCGCGCGGCGTGCGCGATTTTGCCTGGGCCGCGAGCGAGCGCTTTCGCTGGGAGGCCACGCGCGCGCTGGCCGGACCCGCCGGACAACAGCGCACCATCGCGATTCACTGCTTCTACCGCGAAAAACCCGAGGCGAGCGCCTGGCTTCACAGCGCACGCTACAGCCGGCTGGCGACGGAATTTCTCTCCCGCTTTTTGTGGCCCTATCCTTATCCCCAGATGACGGCCGTCGAAGGCATTCTCGACGGCGGCGGCATGGAATATCCCATGATGACCGTGATCCAAAGTTATCAGGACACGCTGCGCCTGGCCGGCAACTTGATGCATGAGATCGGTCACATGTGGTTTCCCATGCACGTCGGCTCCAATGAAACCCGCCACCCCTGGCAGGACGAAGGCCTGACGCAATTCAACAGTGCGGTGGGCGTGAAACAGCTTTTTGGTTTTGACCGTTCCATCGTCGGGCGCGAAACCTACCTCTCCGCGGCGCGCGCCGGCCGCGAAGTCGAGTTGATGCGACACGGCGATTTGTTTCCGGCAGCGGATCTCTATTACGCCCTGCCCTACAACAAAACCGCGCAAGTGTTGTTTGCCCTGCAAGCCATGCTCGGCGAAGAAACCTTCCTGCGCGCCTATCGCGAATACGGAAAACGCTGGCAGAACAAGCATCCCCAGCCGTATGATTTCTTCAACACCTGCACTGACGTCAGTGGCCGGGATCTCTCCTGGTTCTGGCGCATTTGGTTCTACGAGACCTGGACGCTCGATCAGGCGATTGCAGCCGTGCAATCGGCGGGCGATTCGCTCGAGATTGTCATTGAAGATCGCGGGCTGGCGGCCATGCCGGTGCCGGTCACGATCACACGCGCGGACGGCACCGTCGAAGCACGCCTGCTGCCGGAATCAGTCTGGCTGGCGGGCGGCCGCCAGCATACGCTGCGCGTGGCGAGCCGGCCCGCGGTGCGGCGCGTGGAGATCGACGCCCGCAACGATTTTCCGGACCTCGACCGCAGCAATCAAGTGTGGCAGCCCTGAGCAGCGTGGCGCCTGCTGCTGGCCGTTTCGTGCGAGATCGCGACGCGGCTTTTCAGCCTCCGCCGCCCGGCCGAGAACAAATCGCGCGCCGCGTTTCGCTTCTCACGGTTGACAAATTTTGTTGAGGAATCTGTCATGAAGAGAACTGCCGGCAAAATTCTGTGCTTGACGCCCACCCCGGGCAAGCAGGGCACCCGCATCGATCGGTGGAAGTATGAAACGCTGCGCCGGGCCATTCGCCGGGCCGTTCCCAAAAACAGAACCGGCGTCGAGTTCCGCAAGCTTGCCGAGCTGGTGCGACAACAGCTTGCCGCAGAGGAGTTGCAAACGATTGGCTCGTTGCTGTGGTACACCACCACGGTCAAATTGCATCTGGAAGCTATCGGTGAGATTGAGCGCGTGCCCGGCGCACAGCCACAACGCTTGCGGCGTGTGAATTAGCCCAGGTCGCGAGGGACGGTACGATCAATTGCCCACCGGCTCATGCCGTCTTTTCGAAGAAGGCCCGCAGCGTCTGCAAAAAAATCCGCGGTGGCCGCACCGGTTTGCCGCCGGTGTTGATGAAAACATGCGTGGTGTAGCCGGTGGCCAGCAGTTCGTCGTTTTGGTTGAAGATTTCATACTCGATGCGCAAGCTGGCGCGCGGGAACTCGCGCATGCGGCTGACGATGCGCAAGAGATCGTCGCAGTATGCCGGTCTGCGATAGGAGCAATAGGCTTCGGTGACGGGCAACGCCACGCCCAACTGCTCGATTTCGGCATAGGGCAGGCCGGTGCCGCGCAGCATTTCCGTGCGGCCGGCTTCGAACCACTTGAGATAGTTGGCATAGTACGCCACGCCCATTTTGTCGGTGTCGGCGTAGCGCACACGCAATTGCAGAGCGTTTTCGAGCATGTCCGGTTGGCTGGTTTGGCAAGAGTGGGGACAAAAGCCGCTTCGATATTCATAAACCCGGCATTGAAACGGGCTCCGGCCCGGGCTTACCGCAACAACCGGCGCAGAGCGGGATAATCCACTTCCCGCAGGGCCTGCGCCAACTCGTCCCACAGCGTCTGATCATTGGCAAACACGTTCACCACGATGAGCTGAATGCGCCGGGTGGGGTTCTCGCCCTGGCTGAGCGCGGGATTGAGGCGCACAATCTTGCCGCGATCGAGAGTCCCGCCTGCGGCAAGATCAAAGCGGCCGTCTCCCAGCCGCGCCGGCGCGCCCCGTTCTGCGGCCGTCAAATTGGAGCGATATGCGGCAATCTCCGCAATCAGTTTCTGCTGCTCTTGAATCAACTCGCCGTATTGTTTCCTACCGGCAATCGAGTTTTCTTCCCAAATTCTGCGGGTTTCGGCGATCGTCTGCTGCAGTTGTTCCGCCTGCGCCGGATCAGTTTTCTTGAATTCAGCGATCAGCTCCAGGCTTTCAGGCGTGGGCGCGAATGGCTTGGAGATTTCAGTCAGCGTCGTCTCCAACTCGACCAGCCTCTTCTCCGCCTCCTGCGTTTTGAATTGCAGATACTCTGCCACCGTGATAGGCACCCAGGGCGGTTGCCGATTCGGCGTCAGCACCACGACCCAATTCTCTCCGGCATGATAAAGAGTTTCCTCCCCGAGGCGCGCCGCGGCCGGCGGTTCGAAATACGCCTGCAATTCCCGCACGGCATGAGGTTGATGTTCGAAGATGAGGCGCGGATCATTGCAGGTGATATCCACATGGCCACTGTTGAAATAGTCTGCGCCTTTGCCGAGGCCGCATTCGCCTGCAGCCCACCCCGCCGGCGGATAGAGCATGGCACTCACGCGGGCGAAATGGCCGAAGCCGGGCACGGGATGGCCGGGATAGATGTTGTTGCGCAGCCGTTTTTCCGGAATGCGGCGCAGGGTGCGCACTTGTTTGAGGAGATTACCGGCGAATTCGAGATCTTTCTGCCACTCAGCCACGGGCGTGGCGCGGGCAATGCTGGCCTCCACCGATTGCATCTTGTCCGGCGCCCAGCAGTTTTCCGGTTGCGGCTGTGCGGGAAGAGCAAGCCCGGCGAAGAATGCCAGGGCCAGCCAGGCGACGGCTCGGCGGTTCACATGGGGAGAGTACATTTGCCTGTCATTGTTTGTGGAGAAGGGCTCACTCCTCGTCGCGATGCACGCTTTCCGGAGAGAATGCCGGCAGGCGCGGTGAGATTATGCCGCTGGCACGATTGCGGCCTGCAACAACTTCCCTTGCACGGACTCCAGAATGGCATCACGAAGGAAGGTGCTGGCATGGAGGATTTCAATGCCAATGAGCTCTCCGCTGGCATTCAGCTCAGCGGTAATGTGGGGGCTGATCTCGATGCTTCCGCTTTCCGGTTCATCTGAGATCGCCAGGTGGAGGATATCCTCGTGTTCAAAGTATGTTAGTTTGGTTTTGTTCATGGATAAATCTCCCGATCCTGATTCGAAAATTGATTTGCTGGCGTGTTATGGCATGAATGGTTATCGGTACGATGACCTCTTCATTCGCCTCATAGGGCACGATGACCAGCTTGTCATCATGACGCCCAACCGCGGCCCGTCGCCCCGCTGCTGAATCGAAATAGCGTTCCGGCGAAAACTTCAGGATGCTTTCGATGATGCCCAGATCAAATCCCCGCAGTGTTGCTTTGTACCTGAGATAATCTGTCCATTCTATCTTCATCGGTCAAAATCCTTGCCGCAGGCAGCCTGAAGGAGTCGGTGCGGCAGTTCTTGCCATTTTCTGTTGAATCTCTGCGCGCCGCCAGCGCGGCGATTTCTGCCACTCGAACCGCCAGCAAAAGTCAACGAAGCTCATTCCTCGTCGCGATGCACGCTTTCCGGAGAGAATGCCGGCAGGCACACGGCAAGGTATTCCGCGCCTGCGGGTTCCGGTGTGCTGTATTGCACCCATTCACCGCGGTGAACGATCACGGCTTCTCCGGCCTTGACCTCGAGGACGCCGGCTTTGGTGGCAACGCGCAAGAGCCCGGACAGCACGACGGTATATTCATCGAACTCGGGAGTCTGGCCCGGCTCGATCCAGCCGGCGGGGCTGCGCATGCGCGCAATGCTGACAGCCGCGGTGTTCGAATTGACCCGGCCGATGAATTCTTCAATGCGTTTGGGCTTGTTGCCGGCGGCTTGAATGAGCGTGGGACTTTTGATGTGTGTCGGCATCAGGTTTCCCCTCTGAATGATTCGTTGTGCGTCACAAGCATGCTTCGGAAGGACGCCTTGTGCGCCACAAGATTCCTCTTGAATGTCACCTTGACGCATTCATACCGATCAAGGGAACGCAACACTAATTCCTCTCAAAGAAGCCCATGCGGCCATATTTGGCGATGCGCTGCTCGATCAGTTCGTCCGGCGGAATCTTGACGAGTTTGTCCAGCTCGAAGATCAGGCAATCTTTGAGAATGCGCGCCGCTTCGTCATAATCGCGGTGCGCGCCGCCTTTGGGTTCTTCGATGATGGCGTCGATGAGGCCGAGTTTGATCAGGTCGCTGGCGCCGATCTTCATGGCTTCGGCGGCCTGCTCGGCCTTGGTGCTGTCGTGCCAGAGAATGGCGGCGCAGCCTTCCGGCGAGATGACGGAATACCAGGTGTTTTCCTGCATCCACACCCGGTCACCCACGCCGATGCCGAGCGCGCCGCCGCTGGCGCCTTCGCCCACGATCACGACAATGATCGGTACCGGCAGGTGTGACATTTCGAGCAGGTTGCGCGCGATCGCCTCTGCCTGGCCGCGCTCTTCCGCGCCGATGCCGGGGTAGGCGCCGGGCGTATCCACCAGCGAGATGATCGGCCGCCGGAATTTCGCGGCGAGCTTCATGATGCGCAGCGCTTTGCGATAACCCTCGGGATGGGGCATGCCGAAATTGCGGTAGAGTTTTTGTTTGGTATCGCGGCCCTTTTGCTGGCCCACAATGAAAACGTGGTGCGGCCCCAGGCGCCCGAGGCCGGCAATGATGGCGGGATCATCGCCGAAGGCGCGATCGCCGTGTAGCTCGACAAAGTCGTCGACCATGCGATCGAGATAGTCCTGGGTGTAGGGCCGTTGCGGATGGCGTGCGAGCTGCACGCGCTGCCAGCGGGTGAGCTTGGCGTAAGTTTCTTCGCGCAGCCGTTTGGCCTTTTCTTCGAGCTTGCGGATTTCGTCCGCCAGCCCGGCATTGGCGGCGGCATCGTATTCGCGCATTTCCTGAATGCGTTTCTCCAACTCTGCAATCGGGCGTTCAAATTCGAGGATAAAGCCGCTCATGGTCATGGTTCCTTTTCGGTAAGGGATTTTCCGTGTGGCCGCGCGCAGGAAGCGCAAGCACGGCGGAGCGGAAACAACTGCATTCGCGCTGGTTTTAGATGCGAAAGAAAGCTCGAAACAGAATTTCCAAGTCGAGCAGCGGGCTGTAGTGCGTAACGTAGTACAAATAATACTTATCTTTTTCTTCTTGCGAAAGGGGGATTTTTCGCTTGCTCACCTGCGCCAGGCCGGTGAGGCCGGGCAACAAACCGATGCCGCGCGCGCGTTCGGATTGGGCGGCGTCTTCCCAAAGTTCACGCCCCACCCAGGTGAGCCGGCCGCGCAAGACAGCGAACAGCCAGGGCCAGCGATCGATGCGGCTGCGGCCTGCCACGTGCCACAAGCGCAGCGGTGGTTGTTGCGGCATGGCAAACGCCACCGTCTCGCAGCGGCGCACGCGCAGCAACCGGATCAGGAAGAACGGCGCCAGCAGCACGAGTGCCAGCGCCGCCAGCAGCAGGTCAAACAGGCGCTTGCTCAGACGGGGCAGGGGGTGCACGAGCCGGTTTTCGATTTCGATCAACGGCACTTGCGCAATGTCATCGATGCCGGATTTGCCGATGATGACATCGAGATGGCTGGGCACGAGTTTGAAACTCACCTGATGCCGGCGGATGCGCGCCATGGCGCGCATGATGCGGTCGAACGGCACGCGCTGAGTGGAGAAAATCACCTGCTGAATCCGCGGCGCGGCGCCGGATTGCAGCAGCTCATCCAATTCGTGCAACGAGGCGATCACCGGCAATCCGGCGAAGGTCTGCCCGATTTGCGCCGGATCCAGGCTCACCAGTCCCACCAGCTCATAACTGCCGCCGAAGTTGAGCTTCAGTCGCTCCACCAACGGCACATCGGAATTGAAATCTCCCACGATCAGCGTGCGCGCGCCCAGCAGCGTGCGGCCGAGCGTGCCGGTGAAGGTTCCGATGCCGAGGTGGTAAAGCACTTTCACCAGCAGGCGCCAGCCCGCCAGCATGATGAGATTGAGGCCGCCCGCCAGCAGCACCACCTGGCGGGAAAAGGCATACTGATTGAAGAAATACGTCAGGCTGGCATTGATGAGAAAACCCGTGAAGGTGGCCGCCAATGCTTGATAGGAGGAAAACCGTGCGCGCTGATAGCAGCCGAACAGCGCCAGGCAGGTGAGCCAGACGAACGAATAGACGATATCGACGATGAAGTAGTTGGCCAGCACGGAGCTGCGTTCGAAGCGGAGCCAGATGGCCACGCCGAGGTTGACTTGCATGAGGAGCAAATCGAGCAACGGCAGCGCGAGGCGGTCGAATGCGGATTTGGCAAAGGCAATGATCGCGCGCACCCAGATCGCGGCATGCAGCAGCCAGTAGGAAATGACGAACATGCGCCGCCGAAAATGTTTGCGCACGAACAGCCCCATGGCCTGATAGAACACATGCAGGCTGTCCAGGCTGCTGCGCTTCGAGCTTTCGCCTTTGAAGTGGACGATTTGCGTGCCGGGGAAATAATGAATCTGCCAGCCCGCTGCGCGAAACCGGAAGCACCAATCGAGATCCTCGCCATACATGAAGAAGGATTCATCGAGCAGCCCCACCTGCGCCACCGCCTCGCGCCGTGCCACCATGAAGGAACCGGAAATCGCCTCCACCTCGCAGGTTTCGTCCTCCGGCAGATAGGTGAGATTGTAGCGTCCGAACCAGCGGCTGCGCGGAAACAGAGCGCTCAAGCCGGAGAGTTTGGTGAAGGCCACCCACGGCGTCGGAAAGCTGCGGCGGCAGGCGAGTTGGAGTGAGCCGTCTGGATTCAACACTTTGCAGCCGGCCATGCCTGTTGCCGGATGGGAATGCATGAAATCCCGAAGCGCGCTGAAGGTGTCCTCCTGAACCACGGTATCGGGATTGAGCAAAACCAAAAGGCGGCCGTGGCTCTGCTTGAGCGCGAGGTTGTTGGCCGCGGCAAAGCCGAGATTGCTGTCATTCTCGATGAGCCGGCATTCGGAAAACTGCGCGCGCACCATGGCGGCGGAGCCGTCATCTGAAGCATTGTCGACCACGAAGATTTCCGCTGACAGACCCGCCAGCGCCCGGCGCAATGACAGCAAGGCCTGCCGCAGGAATTCACGCACGTTGTAGCTCACAATGATGATCGAGAATTCCGGTGCCGTTGCCAGTTCCAATGGCCGCAGTGCCGTGCCGGCCTGATCGAGATCTTCCGGTGACGTGGTCGGAGTGTGCATGAGCTGAAAGTCTTTTGCCGCGGGCCGGGCCCGCCACTCGCGGCCCGGGCCGGACTCAATGGTTGAGCTTGCCCAGCAAGTCGTGCAGCTTCAGGCGCCAAACCATCTTGGCTGCCTCCAGTTGAATCTGGCGGGACATTTTCGACTTGCCCGCCAGGCGCTCGGTGAAGACAATGGGAATTTCACAGATGCGAAAGCCTTTGCGCCAGGCTTTGTAGTGCAGCTCGATTTGAAAAGCGTAACCGTTGGAAACAATGTGATCGAGGGTGATGGCCTCCAGCACGCGACGGTGAAAGCATTTGAAACCGCTGGTGCAGTCAAGAATCGGCATGCGGGTGATGATGCGGGTGTAGGCATTGGCAAACAAGCTGAGCAGCAGCCGCGAGAGCGGCCAGTTGGTGACGTTGACGCCGGTGAGATAACGCGAGCCGATCACCAAATCGAATTCGCCGGTTTTGCTGAGAAAGCGGGGAATGTCATCCGGGTTGTGCGAGAGGTCGGCATCCATCTCGAAGATCAGATCAAAGCCGTTTTGCAGCGCGAATTTGAAGCCGGCGACATAGGCGGTGCCGAGCCCCATTTTCTTCTCGCGGTGGAGCAAATGGAGCCGGGGCTCATGGCGGCTGCGCCGCGCCACCAGCCCCGCGGTGCCGTCCGGAGAGTTGTCGTCGACGATCAAAACGTGCAGCGTCGGGATATTGAGACCGAACAGGCGGTCCAAGAGCATGTCAATATTTCCGGCCTCGTTGAAGGTTGGAATCACCACCAGAACATGCTGCTGGATGGGAGTGTTCAGTTCGTACTCCTTCATGCAATGTCAAGCCATTGGCCGTCTCGAGTTCCTCGCCGCCGGGTCGCGCCGGGAATCCGGACTTCACTTTTGTTGATCCTGCCTGGCTCGGGTTGAAACCGGCGCAACAGACGGCGCTGCGCCGCGCGCTTATGCCGCCTGGCCGCCGGCACTCTCCAGTTTGAACTTCTGCAATCCCTCGGTCACGTTGGACATCGAAATCCCCAATTCCTGAACCGCCCTGGCAATATCGAATCCCGAATTCATCGGCCGCAGCGCCTGTTGCTTCAAATCCGCCGTGCGGATCGGGGCGATCAACTTGACGTCCAGGTTGAAGACTTCCGCGATTTTCAAGGCAAAATGATAACGGTCGATGATCTCCGTGCCGCAAATGTGGTAGATGCCGTCGCGCCCCGATTCCGCCAAAATGCGCAGCGCCACCGCCAGCTCGCTGGCGAGCGTGGGATTGCCGAATTGATCGGTGACGATGCGCACGGGATTGCCATTCTGCAGTTGGCGAATCAGCCAGGTGACGAAACTCGGCCTGAGCTTGCGGCCATGCCCGTACAACACCATCGTGCGCGCGATGGCATAAGCAGCGCCGCTGCCAATCAGCGCATTTTCGCCTGCCAGCTTGGCGCGGCCATAAAAGCCCAGGGGATTGGGGCGATGCGCCTCGGTGTAGGGACCGCTGGTGCCGTCAAAAACATAATCGGTGCTGAGGTGCAGCAGCCGCGCTTCGACGTGGCGGGCCGCTTCCGCGAGATAGCCGACCGCGGTGGCATTCACCTGCCAGCACGCCTCCCGCTGTTGCTCGCTGCCGTCAACATCGGTGAAGGCTGCGGCATTGATGATGAAGTTCGGCATCACCTCCCGCACGAGTTTGATCACGTCGGCGCGCCGCGTAATGTCGCAGGGCTGATAGTTCACTTCCGGCAGCTCCGCCACAAACTCCGGGCTGCGGTCGCAAGCGATGCGATCGTAATCGTTCGCAAAGGCGTGCAGCAGATTCTGTCCCAGCAAGCCATTGGCGCCGGTGATCAAGACTCGCTTGCGCATCAGTTTCATGGTCGTCAAGGATCCTCCTGATTTTTGCTCAATTCAGGCATCTCATGTTGGTTCGTTCCTTATTCTGCTGCGGCGTTGGCCGCAGACTCATGCGGGCAGGTGCGGCCGCACATGCGAACGGAACAACTCCGGCGTCAGCGAGCCGAGAAAAGTCGTGTTCAATGCCGCCACCCGGTTCGCAAAGCGCGTGGCGGCCGGCACCTCATGGTATTCGAGATAGTGGACGAGAAATGCCGCGCCGAATGCGTCGCCGCAACCGATGATGTCAACCGCTTTCACCGGCACCTCCGGCTGAATGAATTCCCGCTGAATGGCGCCGCGCGCGCGATAGCACAGCAGGGAGCCGCGGCTCCCCAGCGTGATGTGGCAAATCGCCGGGCCGTTGGCCACCACCTGTTCACCGAAGGCGAGTAAATCCGCGTCGCCGCCGCCATGGCCGAGCAGGGTCGCCGCTTCTTTTTCGTTCATCTGCAGAATGTCGGTGGCGTGCATCCAGCCTTCGGCTTGGGGAATTTCGCGATAGTATCGCCCACCGCCGGGCGCGATGCCGAGCGCCAGCGAATGGACGTCGAGGTAGATCAGCGGCCGCGGTGATTGCGCCTTGAGCCATTGCAGCGCCGGCAATTCGACATCCCTGCCGGTGATGAGATTGATTAAGACCGCTCTGCAGTCTTTCGTGGCCGCAAGTTCATCGCGGCCGAGAGCGGGCATCGGCGGTGAGGTGCTTTCGTCGCGCGTTTCGGCACTGCGGTAAACCAGCGTTACTTTGGTGTTGGGTTGCGTCACGCGCTGCATCAACTCAAAGCTCAGGTGGGGCCCGAAGCGCGCCAGCGCCGCCACCGCGGTAGCGTGAAAATCGTTGCCGATCCGGCAGCACGGCAGGATGACGGTGGGAGGCTGCGTCAGGCTGGCAAGAAAAGCGCAGGAATGGTAAAGCCCGCCAATGCTCTGCACTTCCTGTTGCTCCAGCGTGATGATGGTGTCGCGGATGAACGTTCCGATCGCAGCGATCCGTTGTGCCATGCTTTGCCCGATTGTCTGATGCCCGGTTTTTTGCGGCGCAATGTAAGAATTTGAGCTCTAAAAGCAAAGACGAAATCCCGCAGCGGGACTTCACGGGCAGGCACACGAGGCTTGCATCTGGAGCGATTTTGGATTATCATTCGGCAAAAATGCCTGGGGTGCGGCGCTATGACGTCGCCGTGCTTGATCAAGTCCCGGCTGCCGCCGCTTCATCGCAATGCACACCATCAACGGACAAGGAACAGAATGAACGCCCGACGCCTTCTGCTTCTGATCATAACCATGGGACTCGCCTGTATGAACGCGCCGCTCACCGCCTCCCCTCCAACCATTCACTATCGTCTCGGCATGCCGCAGCCGCACACGCATCTCTTCGAAGTCGAGATGACCGTTGCGCCAATTGCCAAGGATGATCTCTTTCTTGATTTCATCATGCCGGCGTGGCGGCCCGGCCGCTATGTGATCTTCGATTTCGCCGGCGGCGTGCAGGAGTTCTCCGCGCACGCCGGCGAGGGAACCGACGCGCCTCTGCCCTGGCGCAAGATCGACAAAGCCACCTGGCGTGTCGAAACCAAAGGGCAGCCGGCGGTGACCGTTCGATACAAAGTCTATGCGAATGAATTCAGAGAGCGCACCCGCGGCTTGAATGATCAGCACGGATTCGTCAGCGGCACAGCGGTGTTCATGTATGTCGAAGAATTTCGGCGCCTGCCGCTGACGCTGCAGATCGAGCCATTCGGCAATTGGCACGTCACCACCGGGCTGGACCGCGTGTCCGGCAAACCGAATCGGTTTCAGGCACCGCATTACGATTACTTCATCGACTGCCCGCTGGAGATCGGCACGCAGCAGGATTTTTCCTTTGAAGTGCAGGGGAAAAAACACGTGCTCAGCCTCTTCGGCGAGGGCAATTGGGACAAGGACAGGCTGATCGATCGGCTGCGCCAGGTGGTGGAGGCCAGCTTCAAATTCTGGGGCGACTTGCCCTATGAGCATTACACTTTCCTGGTGCACAGCGCGCCCGGCATGGGAGGCGGCACGGAGCATCTCAACTCCACCATCATGGGAATCAATCCCTTCAATTTTCGCAATGAGTCTGGTTACGATCGCTTCACCGGCCTGGCGCTGCATGAATTTTTTCACACCTGGAACGTGAAACAACTGCGGCCGGCCGGCATTCACCCTTTTGATTTCACCAAAGAGAACTACTCGCCCTCGCTGTGGATCAGTGAAGGCATGACGGATTACTACACGACGATTCTGCTGCGGCGCGAGGGCTTGCGTTCGATTGCGTCATTGCTGACCGAACTCGCCCGGATGATTGAGAACGATCGGCGCCGGCCGGGGCGCAGGCTGCAGTCCCTGGAGGAATCCAGTTTTGATTCCTGGATCAAGTTCTGGCGCAACCACGAGGACAGCCAGAATCGCGAAGTCAGCTATTATGACAAGGGCGGCGACGTGAGCTTGATTCTCGATCTTGAAATCCGCCAGCGCACGCAGAACCGCGGTTCGCTTGATCAGGTGATGCGCCGGGCGTATCAGGCCTTTCCGCTTTCCGGCCCGGGCTTCACGCCGGCGGATTTTCAGCGCGTGGTGGAAGAAGTGGGCGAGAGCAGTTTTGAAGATTTCTTTGCGCAGTATGTGCGCGGTACCGCCGAGATTGATTTTGCCGCGTTCTTGCGCTACGCCGGCCTCGAAGTGCAGGAGATTCCCGCCAATCCGCCCAAGCCGTGGCTCGGCATCGCAGTCGCTGAGCGGGAAGGCCGCACCTTGATCACTTCCGTGATTGCCGGCTCGCCTGCCTACGCCGCCGGCCTGAACACCGGCGATGAGTTGGTGGCGCTCAATGAGTACCGTATTCGCGCTGAGCAATTGCTCGACCGGCTGGCGGACTGCAAAGCGGGCGAGGAGATCCGGCTCACGGTCTTTCGCCATGAAAAACTGCGCCAGTTCCAAGTGAAGCTGGCCGCGTCGGAGGTGCCGGAGGTCATCGTCCGGCACAGCAGCAATCCCACTGACTTGCAGAAGCAAATCTACACGGATTGGCTGGGCACCGCCTGGCCGGGCGAGGCCGCCAAATGAGCCGGCCGCAGCCCGGCCGGATGACAACGGGGTTGCATTCGGCGGCAGGCGATTTTATATTGCATTCGCGTTTTGCACGCCATTCGCCGCGCACGATCGTTCTCGTGAAACGCAATCCAATCTCTGATCCTTTGCCAACATTCCTCTTTGGGTTCTGAGCATGACTTCACCTCGTCCGATGACGCTTACTGAAAAAATTCTCCTGCAGCATGCGCTGGGCTGGGAGAAAAATTACGTCCAAGCCGGCGATATTCTTGCCATCGCGGTGGACTGGACCATCGCCAGCGAGCTGGCCTGGAACGGCATGAACATGACCTACGCAGCGTTGGGCCGGCCGCCGCTGTTCAACAAAGATCGCTTCTACCTGGCGCTGGACCACACGGTTGATGCCGGCACGCTGGCATCCGACGCGCGCACGCAAAGTCTCGTGCAGCTCGCGCGCGGCTTCGCACGCGAGAGAAAGCTGAAGTATTTCTACGATGCCAATCAAACCATCATGCACACCGAGTTCTTCCGGCAACTGGTGCGGCCGGGCGAGATTGTGCTGGGCGCCGATTCTCACACCAGCTCGCACGGCGGCATGGCCGCGCTGGCGATCGGCCTGGGCGGCGCAGACATCGTCGCGGCCATGGTGCGGGGTTATTCCTGGCTGCAAGTGCCCGAAGCGATTCGCGTGCATTATGCCGGCGCCCTGCCCTTTGGCATCACCGGCAAGGATGTGATCCTCACAACCCTCGGCCAGTTGGGACGCAACACGGTGGCGATGGAACGCACGGTGGAATTCAGCGGCGATCAGCTCGAGGATTTTTCCACCGACTTTCGCTTTACCATTGCCAACATGACTGCCGAGTTTGGCGGGCTCAACGGCATCTTTCCCGCGGATGGCCGCGTGCGCCAAACCATGCAGCAGCGCCGCGATCCGAAGATGCGGGAAGGCGGCTGGTGGTTTGCGGCCGACGCAGAGGCCTCGTATGTCGCGCGCTTTCGCATCGAGTTGGCCGGTTTGGTGCCGCAGGTGGCCAGACCGTATTCGCCGGACAACGTCGTGAGCGTGACGGAGGCCGCGGGCCAGCGGCTCGACGGCTGCTTCATCGGCGCATGCACGACCACCGAAGAAGAATTGATTCTGGCCGCCCTGGTGCTGGAGGCGGCGTTGGCGGAAGGCAACCAGCCGGTTCCCTCCGCCAATCGCATCGTCGTTCCCGGCAGCCTGGAAATCGCGGGGCATTTGCAGGATAAAGGGCTGCTGGAAATCTATCGCCGCGCCGGCTTTCGCGTGAATGAACCGGGTTGCAGCATGTGCCTCGGCATCGCGAGTGATCGTGCGCAGCCCGGCGAAGTTTGGCTGTCTTCGCAGAATCGCAACTTTCACAATCGCATGGGCAAGGGCAGCATTGCCTGGCTGGCCTCCGCGCTGACGGTGGCGGCCTCGGCATTCGATTTGAAGATCTCTGATCCGCGGCCGTATATCGCGCGCCTCGATCGCGATCGCGTCAGCCGGCTCATTGCTGCGAAAAGCGGATTGCCCGCCGTGGTGCACACGCAACCGCAGCCGCAACCCGCGGCCGCAGGTGCCGGGAAAACTCGCGCCGCCGGCCGGCAGGAGCAGCCCGCCGTTCTCACCGGCCGTGCGCAACTATTCGGCGATCATGTTGACACCGATGCCATGATTGCCGGCGAATTCTGCCACCTTTCCGACCTGAAGGAAATCGGCGCCAAGGCTTTCTATCATTTTCGGCCGGACTTCGGGCAGCGCGTGGCGGTGGGCGAGAACATCCTCGTCGCCGGTGAAGGCTGGGGCAGCGGCTCGAGCCGCGAGCACGCCGTGTGGGCGCTCAAGGGCGCCGGCGTGCAGGCAGTGATCGCCAAGAGCTTTGCCTACATTCACAAACGCAACCTGGTGAATGAGGCGCTGCCGTTTCTGATTCTGCGCGACGAGGAATTCTATCGCCGCGTCAAGGACGGCGACCTGCTGCAGCTTGATCTGGCTGCCGCCACCGTTATGCTGGACGGCATCACCTACGCGGCCGCGACGCTGCCGCCGGTGATGCGGCGCATCATCCAAAACGGCGGTTTGGTGGCGAATGTCAAGCAGGAACTCGAGCAGGCCTGATCGCTTCGCGCGATGAGAGGGCGCAGGGCGCTCACTTAAAGCGAACTTACCCAAGCAGCGACGCTGCGCGCGGCCAGAACAAATTGCCGCGATTGCATGCAAAACAATTGGGAGGGCACATTGCACGATATCGACCGGGCGTTCAAGACCATGCTCGCGCTGACGCCAGGCTGTTTTTTGGATTTGCTCTTTGGCCGCAAGCGAGAGATCGTGCTGAAGGAGCTGGCGGACCCGCAAATCAATCTGCCTGAATTGCGCGGCGACAAAGTGTTGCTGGTGCGGGAAAGGCGCGGGGTCTATGCCGTGATCCTGGAGGCGATGCTGCATCCCAAACGGGCGCAGTTGCCGACGTTTGCTCTGAAAGCACTGGCGCTGCAATACCTTTTGAAGGTACCGGCATTGGTGGTCATTGTCTACTTGGAGAAGGAGAAGCATGCCGTATTCCCGGACAGTTTTGAAATCCGGCTGGGCGCCATGTCGAATGAATTCCGGCTGGCGAGTGTCCGGCTTTGGGAGTATGAAGCCCGCATCTTGAGCGGTGAACTGAGGGAACTGGCGCCGTTTCTACCTCTCTTTCACCGCAAACCCGATCCGCAGCTCATTGCGGTACAAAAAGAATTGCTCCAGGGTGTTGCTGATCCCAAGTTGCGTGCGAATCTGCTTGCCACGGCCATGATCGTCGACATTCGCTCATTCGGGATGGCGGTGGTACAAGCTCATTTTATGAAGGAGGTTCACATGCTGAAGCGAACCAGCATCGTCGAAAGTTGGTTGAAGGAGAGCTTCGAAAAAGGCAAGCGGGAAGGCAGGCTCGAAGGCAAGCTCGAAGGCAAGCTCGAAGGCAAGCATTTGGCCCAGCTCTCATTGGTGCAAAAAATGCTAAAGCAGAAATTCCGCCGGATACCAGCCGAACTGCAAGCGCGGCTGCGAGAACTGGATGACATGCATCTGGAGCAGCTCAGCTTGGCCTTGCTGAACATGCGTACGGTGAAGGAGTTGGATCTTTGGCTGCGCAACGGTGCGGCGGCCCGCCGCCCTACCGGCAAACGCAACCGGTGATGCCATGATTCACACCACGACCCTTTCCGTCTCCACCCAAGGCTTCACCGACATTCGCGACCTCACCCCGCAAATCCGCGCGGCGCTGCAGGAAGCCAAGTTGCATGACGGCACCGTGACCGTGTTCGTTTCCGGTTCCACGGCCGGCATCACGACAATCGAATTCGAGCCGGGCTTGCTGAAGGATTTACCCGCTGCCTTTGAAAAACTCGCGCCGGTGCACGCCAATTACGCACATGACAACACCTGGCATGACGGCAACGGTTATGCCCACGTGCGCGCTGCGCTGCTCGGCCCGTCACTGGTGGTGCCGTTTGCCGGGGGCGAACTGCTGCTCGGCACCTGGCAACAAATCGTCTTGGTTGATTTTGACAACCGGCCCCGGCGCCGGGAGATTGTGGCGCAGTTCTCAGGCGAGTGAGTCATCATGGTTGCCCCGCTGCGAAACGTTGTGGCAGTGCCCGCGCTCTGCTTTCTCATGCTTTGCGGCACGCCGGGGGCCGCCAGCGCACAAAGCCGGGATTCCACGGCTGCCGCGCTCACTTCTGAATCTCCCTCTCCGGCTCTCATCGTGGAGCGCATCGAAATTCTCGGCGCCACCAAAACCCGCCGGCACGTGATTCACCGCTATCTCCAGCTCAAACCCGGTGACGCCGTCACGCCCGAGATGATCGATCGTGACTACGCGGCACTCACCGCCACCCACTTTTTCAAACAAGTTGACTTCAGCTCGAAGCCCGGCAGCGAGCCGGGAAAGATCGTGCTCGTGATCGAAGTCACAGAGCGGCGCTGGCCCTGGCTGGAATTCGCCGGTGGCTTCAGTGAATTGCAGGGCTGGTATTTGGTGCCGGCAGGCGTGCGCTGCGACAATCTCTTGGGCGGCGGCAGCATTGCCGGCGCGCGCCTTGTCATCGGCGACCGCACCGGCGGATTCTTTCTCCATTTTCGCCAGCCCGACCTCCTCGCCTCGGGCTTTGACTTGCAGTTCGAAACCGGTTCCTCTGCCACTGACTACATTCATTATCTCGACGGCCGCCAGGCGCTGCACAAAGTCAGGAGAGGCGCTGCCCGAATCGCGCTGCGCGGCAGTCGCGGCTGGGCGCGCTTTTTTTCTGCGGGAATTCATTTTGAGAATGTTCGCCCGGAAGCGGAATTCGAAGCGAAGAACGTCACGCGCACCGACTTTCCGCCCGCGTTGGCCGCGCAGTTGGCCAAGGAGAAAATCAACACGTTCTTCGCGCGGCTGCAAATCGACACCCGTGACGATCACTATTTTCCTCGCGCCGGCACGTGGGGAGCGCTTTCATTTGAGCGCGCGGAGGCCGCGCTGGGCGCCACGCGGCGTTTCAACCGCATCGTGCTCGACGGCCGCTGGTATCGCGCCCTCGGCAGCAGCGTGCTGGCTTTGCATGGCAAGGCCGGCCGCGTCGCGTCAGCGGCACCGTTCTATGAACGCTTCTATCTTGGCGGCGCCTATGCTCTGCGTGGCTTTCCCGAGCGCGGCCTGACCCCGCTGGGCTGGGGCACGGCGTTGCTGCTGGCGCAGGCGGAAATGCGCTTCCCGGTGGCCGGCGAACTGCACCGGCCCGGGCTGCTGGGCGCAATCTTCTTTGATGCCGGCCGCATCAGTACCACAAGCCTGCCAGACGATGCCGGCCGCTTTTTCACCTCCGCCGGTTTCGGCTTTCGTGTGAAAGTGCCGGTCATCGGTCTGCTGCGTATGGATTTCGCCTATCCGCTCGACCGCGATGATTTCCGTTTTCATATCGCCTTGGGACAGACTTTCTGATTCGCCATGCGCCGCCTGCTGCTGACAATCCTCCTGCTCCCGTGGCCGCTCGCCCTTCCGCTTGCCGCACAAGCGCCTCGCATCACTGCACTGACTGCAGTCCTGGAGCGCGACAGTCTGCTGGTCGACGCGCAGATGGCCGATCTGTTCTCCAACAAAATCGCCAACACCATTCGCAGCGGCCTGCCCACCGTGGTGCGCTGCGATTTCCGCGTGATCAACGAGCGCAACCGCGAAGTGGCGGCGGCGTTGCAGGTGATGGAGATCAGATACGACATTTGGGCGCAGCGTTATCACGTTGTGTCGAATCACCGCCGCCGCACCGGCAGCTCTTTTGAAGAAATAGAAAAAATCTGCAGCACGCTCACACGGCTGCCGGTGCTGGCGCTGGCCGAACTTCCTGCCGTTCCCACTTGCCGTGTGCGCCTGCAGGTGACCGTCATTCCCATCAGCAGCCGGCAGAATCACCAGTGGCGTGAACGCATCGAGTCCGCGGATTTGCAGGAGGCCGCGGCAGCTTCGGAATCCGGCCGTTCCGGTTTCAGCGTGAACGTCAGCCGGTTGTTGTCTTTTTTTCTCGGCGGCCAGGAGCGCGTGCACGGCGCCTCGGCGTGGGCGACTTCGCCGCCGCTTCAGCTCACCGGCAAACCATGAAACGGTTGCGCTCGAAATTCATTCTCACGTTTGCGCTGCTCACCCTGCTGCCGGCGGTCACGGTCGCCTGGCTCGCCAAGAATCTGCTGGACAAGGCGCTGGCCATTGGACTGCACAGCCAGACGGCAGAGGGCCTCAATGCCGCGCTCGAGGCGGTGCAGCAGCTCACGCAACAGGAACGCGCCGCGCTTGGCCGGGATTTGCAGCAGGTCGCCGCAGCCTTGCGAGAGGAGAATGCCGCCGCCGCGCCCTCTCCTGATCCGGCACATTGCTTGGCGCTGTATGACGGCCACGGCAACCTTGCGCGCCACTGGCCGGCCCAGGCAACAGTACAAGAACTGCCGCCTCGCCCCACGCAACCGCTGCCTCTTGATTCCTTGAGCGAAGCCGGCAGCGATTCCCTCGCGATTCGGCTGGCGCTTGCACTCGGTGAAGGTTCCGTGCTTGTGGGCGAACGGCAAGTTCCGGAGGCCCTGCGCCGGCAGACCGTCGCGGTCTTGCGTGCTGCGCAGTTCTTCAACATCATCGACCTCGAAAGGACGCACCTGCAACGAAGCTTGATCGCGGTTTTCCTGGCCGTGTATGCGCCGGTGCTGCTGCTGAGCGTGGGACTGGGCTGGTACTTGGCAACGCGCATTACCGCGCCGTTGCAGGATTTGGAAGAGGGTGCACGTCGCATCGCGCAGGGCGATTGGCAGCATCGCGCGCCGGTGCGCGCGGGCGATGAAATTGGCGCGATGGCCCGCGCATTCAACACGATGGTGGAGGATTTGCGGCGGCACCAGGAACAAGTGATCGCGCTGGAAAAGATGGCGGCGTGGCGGGAAATCGCGCGGGTGCTGGCGCATGAAATCAAAAACCCGCTCACGCCGGTGCAGTTGCTGGTGCAGCAGATGCAGGATGCCTATCGCGGCGACGATGAAAACTACCGTGCCACTCTGCGTGAAAGCAGCGGCATCATCAACGAGGAAATCGACAAGCTGCGCCGCCTGGTGCGCGAGTTTTCGGACTTTGCGCGCCTGCCCGAGCTGCATCCGGCGCCGGCACAACTGAATGATCTCGTCATGGAAGTCGCCCGCCTTTACACCCAGCGCGTGCTGAAACTGGAATTGGATCAAAGCCTGCCAGTGATGATATTCGATTGGGAGGCGATGCGGCGGGTTTTGTTGAATCTGCTCGAGAATGCGCTGCAATCTTCGCCGCAGGCAGAAGTCACCATGCAGACGCGCCATGCGGCAGACGAGGTGGAGATAATCGTGGCAGACACCGGCCCGGGCATCCCGGCCGAAAATCTCCCGCGCATTTTCGAGCCGTATTTTTCCACCAAGAAATCGGGCATGGGATTGGGCTTGGCAATCGTGAAGCAGATCGTCACCGAGCACGGCGGTGCCGTCACCGTGACCAGCACCGTGGGCCGCGGCACGTGTTTCCAGTTGCTACTGCCGTGCGCAACCCCGGTGCCGCCATCTTTGCCAAATTAACGCATGCGTCAATATTGAAAATACTCAAGCAGAAAAGGATTGGTCGAAATGAGAACGATGAGGGCTTTGCATTGGGTGCTGATTTCGGGCGTTTGCCTGTTGCCGCATGTACTGCCGGCGCAAACGCCGCTGGAGATCTCCGGTGAGCTCCGTAACCGCTCGGAGTACCGCCAAAATGCGGATTTCGATTCCCAACTCGGTGACGAGCAAGTGTTCGTGCTGCAGCGCCTGCGGGTGGGCTTGCACTGGCGCTTGCCCAACAATCTGGAAGCTTTTGTGCAACTCCAGGACAGCCGGCTGTGGGGTGAGGCCGGCAGCACGACGCAGCCGCTCAGCAATGCGGATGTGTATCAGGCCTATTTCGAATTGCGCCAGCTCGCCGGCAAGCCGCTCAGTTTGCGGTTCGGCCGCCAGGAATTGAATCTGGGCAGCCGGCGACTGGTGGCGGCTCCGGAATGGGGCAATACCGGACGCGCCTTCGAAGCCGCGCGCCTGCTCTACCGGCCCAACCACTTGGCGCTCGATTTGTGGGTGGCGCAAATCCGCGACAAAAACGCCACCCGTGTTGATGGCAATCAAGAACTCGCCGGCGCCTTTTTGACCACCGGCAAGATCAGCACGCGCCTGTTGGATCTCTACGCGCTGCTGCTGGTGGATGATCGCGATTTCCCCATCGGCAGCAGCAGCGGCAAGAGCCTGATGCTCGGCACGCTGGGCGGCCGGCTCGCGGGCACACTCTGGTCGCGCCTGGCCTATGACGCCGAGGGCGCATTTCAAACCGGCCGGCACGGCAGTCTGGACGTTGCCGCCTACGCGCTCGTGCTGCAAGGCCAGGTCAAGCTGTGGCAAACCTGGGCACCGCAAGTCGGCGCGGCGTACAAGTTCGGTTCGGGCGACAGCAATCCCAAAGACAACAAGCTCGAAACCTTTTCCGCGCTCTTTCCCGCCAGCCACGGCCAATTCGGCGCGATGGATTACGCAAGCTGGAGCAACATCGCCGACGTGGTTCTGACCGCCGAGGTCGCGCCGGCGCCGGTGTGGCGGCTGCGCGCGCAGTGGCATTATCTACGCCTCGCGCACGGCAATGATGCCTGGTATGTGGTGCGCGGTTTCAATTTCGACCAGCGCGCCGAGACCCTGTTGCCCGCGCGGCCCGGAGACAGCATCGAACTGGGCCATGAACTCGATGTGCAGGTGGACCATGATTTTCGCGAACGCGTCAGCCTCAGCCTGGGCCTCAGCCGTTTTCTGGTGGGAGATTTCGTGCGTGACGGCAATCCCGAAGCTGATGATTCAAACTTTGCCTACGTTACCATCAAAATGAAGTGGTGAGCAGCCATGATTGTGAGACTGATTGCTATGCTGAGCTTGTCCGCGCTGCTGGCCGGCTGTGCGCAACGCGGCACGCCCATCGCGCCCGAGCCGGAAGTGACGCTGCTGGACAATCCCACCGCCGCGCTGCCCGAGAAGATTTCGCAAACCGGATTGTACGACGACCCGCTTGCCGAAACGCCCGACCGCCGCATCATTCCCTACACCGTGCGCTATGCCCTGTACTCGGATGACAACGACAAGAGCCGGTTTCTGTTCTTGCCGCCGGGCAGCAAGATCGACAACCACGACCCGCAGCATTGGGTTTATCCCGAAGGCACGCTTTTCTTCAAGACCTTTTACTTGACGGCGATGGGCAATCACGGCCTGCCGCTGCGCAAAATCGAGACGCGCGTGCTGCAGCGCCGCAGTACCGGCTGGCAGGTGGGCGTGTACCAGTGGAACAGCGCCGGCGAGGAGGCCTTCCTCACCGATGGCAGCGAGATTCGCTTTTCCTTCAGCCTGCCGCTGGGCAGCTATGTCTACACCATCCCCAGCCGGCTGAATTGTCTGGCCTGCCATCAGCCTCAGAAGGATTTCATCATCGGGTTCGAGGCGATTCGCTTGAGTGGTGTTGCCGCCAGCAACGGCGGGGATCAACTGCGGGTGCTGGCAGCCCGGAACATCTTCATGCAACCGCCGGCAGATTCTCCGGTGGATATCCCCGGCGCGCCGCTGGAGGCAGCAGCGATCGGCTATCTGCACGGCAACTGCGCGAATTGCCACAATCCCCATTCTCCGGTTTTCTCCACCACCGGCTTGGATTTGCGTTATGCGTATCTCAAGCAAAGCACCATCAACGTCCGGCCGGAGAAATATGCCTCCGGCGATACCGCTCTGGTGCGCATCAAGCCGGGCAGACCCGAGGCCAGCCTATTGTTTCAATTGCTGGCGCGCACGCTGCCGGATAGCACGCAGTTCATGCCGCCGATCGGCACGAGCCGGGTGGATACGGCGGGTGTGGAGTTGATCCGAAGGTGGATTTCTTCTTTATGAAAAAACAACAACTTGATTTGGCTGGTCTCAGGCTTTTGCGGCATGCGGGCAATTGAATCTTAGGGCTCCTGCCAGCAAAGCAAGCCGACAAAGAGTGACGTCAGCGTTGTTCAAGATTCTAAGTCCAGAAGACGAATTCGTCTTCTGGACTTATTTTTTTATTAAAATGAGCAGATCAACAAAAATTTTTGTTGATCAATCGTGATTTTTGTCATATATTCGCCGCCATTATTTAATTTAGTTATGCAGAATAGCATAACGGCATAACTAATTTATGTATGATTTGGGTCGAGTGATTTCCCCAAAAAACTCCAATCCACCAAAGCGAAAGGGCGAATATGAGAAAAAAGCGCTGGCTTCTCCCGTTTGGAATTCTGTTGGCAGTGAGCGTTCTTGGGGTTTTGACTCCCGCTTCCGTTCCGGCCGAAAGCGGCGGGCCGATCGTCGCCGGCGATGTGGCTTGGATGCTGACCGCCACGGCTCTGGTTTTGCTCATGACGCCTGGGCTGTCGTTCTTCTACGGCGGCATGGTGCGCATGAAGAATGTGATTTCCACCATGCTGCAGAGCTTCATCGCGCTCGGAGTGATCAGCCTGCTGTGGGTAGTGGTGGGCTTCAGTTTGTCTTTCGGCGAGAGCATTGCAGGCCTGGTGGGCAACCCGTTTACCTATTTTATGTTTCGCGGCGTCGGCGGGGCCACACATCCGGCGCTGGCGCCGACCATCCCGCTGGTGCTGTTCGCGCTGTTTCAGCTCAAATTCGCCATCATCACGCCGGCGCTCATTACCGGCTCGTTCGCGGAGCGCGTGCGCTTTTCGAGCTATTTGCTCTTTATCTGCCTGTTCAGTTTGTTCATCTACGCGCCGCTCGCGCATTGGACCTGGCATCCTGCGGGCTTTTTGCGGCAATGGGGTGTGTTGGATTTTGCCGGGGGCACGGTCGTGCACATGTCCGCCGGGCTGGCGGCACTGGCGGGCGCGCTGGTGTTGGGCCGGCGCCGGGATTACAGTCGTGAGCCCCATGCCCCTGCCAATATTCCCTTTGTGATCCTCGGCACCGGCATGCTGTGGTTTGGCTGGTTCGGCTTCAATGCCGGGTCCGCGCTGGCAGCCTCGGAGACCGCCACACTGGCGTTTCTCACCACCAACACGGCCTCGGCCTCAGCCATGCTGGCCTGGATTCTGTTCGATGGTGCGCGCGGCCGTAGGCCCTCGGCGCTGGGCGCGTGCATCGGCGCAGTGGTGGGATTGGTGGCAATCACGCCGGCCGCGGGCTACGTGACCGTGGGCGCCAGCATCTTTATCGGCACGCTGGCGAGCATCGTGAGCAATTATGCCGTGCATCTGAAATCCAAATCGACGCTGGACGACACGCTCGATGTGTTTCCCTGTCACGGTGTGGGCGGCATTGTGGGAATGGTGGCGACCGGTGTGTTCGCGCAGGGGGTGGGGCTGCTCGCAGGCAATCCGCAGGTGTTCCTGCATCACCTGCTGGCGATCGTGATCGTGAGCCTCTACAGCTTTGGTGGATCATTCCTGCTCTACAAACTCACTGACCGGCTGATTCCGCTACGCGTGCCGGCGGAGCAGGAGGAACTCGGATTGGACCTGAGCCAGCACGGCGAGGCCGTGAATGCGGAGCACAGCAGCAACGGCCGCAAGATCGTGATGGCGCAGGCGGCATAGTGCCGTACCCTCACCAAGAGGCCACTCCCGCCTGTCGTCATTCAGGAGCGACTTTGTGAAATATTCAGCACCGCGCCCGGTGATTCACAAGCTCTCGCCTGCATGACCGGCGATTCGCCCGCAAATGCACACGGCCGCGCCGGCCTGTTTTGCAAGGGCCAGCGCGGCCGCGGGATGAGCCAGCTTGGCTGCGTCGCAGAGGCAAGTTGACTGGTGTGCCTAAAGCTCCTGCAACCGCACGCGTACCGACATTTCCTGCTCGCCGCGCAGGATGTTCACGGTTACGGTCTCGCCGATTTGATAACGCTCCAGCTCATTGCTCAGCTCGTCGATGTTGGTGACGCGCTTGCCGTTGATGCCGACGACGACGTCGCCCAGGCGGACCTCGCCCCAGCGATTCTGGGTGATGCCCCGCAAGCCGGCGCGCGCCGCCGCACCGCCCGGCTGCACCCGGCCGATAATCACGCCCTTGATGCCCCACCGCCGCGCAAATGAATCATCGACGATGCCCACGCCCAGACCCGGCCGAATGACCTTGCCATAGCGGATCAACTGCGGCACCACGCGCTTGACGATGTTCACCGGCACGGCGAAGCCGATGCCGGCATTCGAGCCGCTGGTGCTGTAGATGGCGGTGTTGATGCCGATCAATTCCCCCAGTGAATTCAACAGCGGCCCACCCGAGTTGCCGGGATTGATGGCGGCGTCGGTTTGAATCACCCCTTCGATCGTGCGATTGTTGCCGGATTTGATCTGGCGGCCGAGCGCACTCACCACGCCCGTCGTCAGAGTCTGATCCAGGCCGAAGGGATTGCCGATCGCAATCACCTTCTGGCCGACGCGCAAGTCATCGGAAGTGCCGATGGCCACCGGCGACAGCTTCGCGCGCGGGGCACTGATCTTGACCACGGCGATGTCCTTGCTCGGCTCGGTGCCGATCAGCTCGGCGTCGTAAGTCGAATTGTCGCTCAGGGTCACGCTCCAGGCATTGCCGTCCTGCACTACGTGAAAGTTGGTGACGATGTAGCCGTTGTCATCCCAGATGAAACCGCTGCCCGAGCCTTGCTGCACTTCGAAGACATCCAGCGAAAAGAAGTCGCGGCGCAGCGCTTTGTTGACGATGAACACCACCGCGGGCGAAGATCGTTGAAAGATATCGATGGTGTTGCGCTCGTCGGCCAGCAGCGTGTTGGTTTCCGTGCGCGCGGCCACCGGTGTGATCGACAGCGAATCCCGGCTGGCGGCCGGCGCCTGGCGGCCGGGCGAGGGGGAATGAAAATAGACGGTCGCAATGACGACGCCCGCCACGATACCGATAATCAAACTCGGCAACAAAGAGGAACGATGCCGTGACATGACGAACAGTCCTTGTGATGATTGAAAATGATGAACGGAGAGTGAAGAATGCTACCGCGGCCGTCCGGCTGGTTGATTTGAAGGCATGTACACTTGCCGGGAGGCGGAAGCTTGCACTGCCGCCAGAGCCTGCCGCGGCTACTTCATGAATGCTTTGTATTTCGCAAAAGGATCCGGCGTCTCGAGGCCGCGCGTGGTCGGGCCGGCAATCTGTTGTACCGCGACGATGCGTTTTTCCTCCAGGCTGAGATGGATACGGAACTTGCGGTTGGCCACGGTCTCGACGAAGATGCCCTGATGGCCGGGGCTGAAAAACTCCACCTGCAGACAGTCGGTGTCGAGATTGAATGTCTCGGCAACCTGCGCGATCTCCTCCTCATCAAAATGGAATCCGGCTTCGGAGTAGGTCATGTGTTTTGCCTCCCTGGCATGGCCGTGAATCGGGCAACTTTGACCTCGATAACCTGCGCATCAGGTTCGGCAAATATTACCGATTTGCGCCTGAACCTGCAAGCCTTTTTTCTCATTGCATTCCCACGCCGGCCGGATTATATTGCGGCATTGCAAAATTCCCTTTGCGGTAATGAAAGTCAGATGAAGGCGAGGGTGTCACCGCGCATGCGAGTTGCGTTGGATAAACTGCATTATGAAAACCGGCTGTGGCAGCAAGGCTTGCAGCACATCGCCGGCGTGGATGAAGCGGGCCGCGGCCCGCTGGCCGGCCCGGTGGTGGCGGCCGCCATCATGTTCCCGCCCGGCGAGCGCATCGCCGGCGTCGATGACTCCAAGAAACTCACCCCGCGAGCGCGCGCCGATTTGTATCCGCTTTTGATCGAGCGATGCACCAGTTATGCGATCAGCATCGTCAACGCCGAAGATATCGACCGTCTGAACATCTACCAGGCCACGCAGATGGCGATGCGCCAGGCCATTGCCGAGCTTGATCCCCTGCCCGAGCACGTGTTGATCGACGGCCGCCCGCTGCTCGGTTGCGATTTCCCGCAAACCGCCATCATCAAAGGCGACGGGCTGTCGTTCACCATCGGCGCCGCTTCGATTCTCGCCAAAGTCGTGCGCGACGAGATCATGCGCTACTATCATCGCCGCTTTCCGCAATACGGTTTCGATCAGCACAAGGGCTATGGCACGGTCGCGCATCTTGCCGCGCTGAAAAAACTCGGGCCGTGCGCCATTCATCGCCGCTCATTCAAGCCGCGCCGCTCGGCCGGCAGGGAGTAAAGCGTCCTGCGGTTTCGTTCTCCGTTTACCGCGTTTCTTTTGGGGAGGGTAACGATGAGTCAAGCGAGCAACAAGCTGGGCAACTGGGGCGAGCAGCGCGCCGCGGAATATCTCGCACAGCTCGGCTACACCATCGTGACCAGCAATTTCCGCCACGGCCACGGCGAGATCGATCTCATCGCCGAGCACGACGGCATGCTGGTTTTCGTCGAGGTGAAGACGCAAAGCTCGGAGGCCATGGGCGAGGCGTTCAACTGGGTGACCCGCCGCAAGCAGCGCCAGATCGGCCGGGTGGCGCTGGCCTATCTCACGGTTCACAAAATCGAAAACCGCGACTGCCGCTTCGACGTGATCGCGGTGGCGCGCCGCGGCGAAGAGGTCGAAATCAAACACCTGCCGAATGCGTTTTGGCTGTAAAGCGGCGAAATCCGTTTTGGATAGACCCGGTTCTGCTGATCCGATTTCCTCCAGGGAGAAACTGCCATGCCTCAGCCGCCACCTGCCTCTGCTGATCCCACAAACCTGCTGCCCCGCTTGCAGCCGCAGATTCAGCAACAGCTCCACGCCGAGCTGAAAAAAGCCGGCTCCAGCTTGAAACAGCGCTCGCAGGTGGCGCTGCGCACTTTTTTCACCGGCGCGATTCTGTTACCGATTGCTGCGGCCGGCGGTGATCCCGCTGCCATTGCGCAAGCCGTGGGCGGCATTCTCGGCGGCCTGGCCACCGAGCATTTTTCTGACTGGATCAAGAAATTCGCCGGCGCGCAGAAGGCGGATGATCCTGCTCGACTCGAGCAACTCATGCAGCAAGCCGAAGCCAGCGCAGAAATCCTCGCCGGCTTGCAGCATTTGATTGAAAAAGTCGAGGCGCTCTCCGCCGCGCAACAAGCGCTGGGGGAAGACTTCGCCAACTGGCTTAGGCAAAACCTCTTCACCCTGCCCACGCTGCCTGCCGATTTGCCCGGCCATCAGGCTTTTCGCGACAAAGTCAAAAGCATCTACCTGTGGAGCGGTTGGCGGTTGGCCGAGCGTGACTTCGCCATTGCCAGCCAGCCTTTGGATTTTCTCTTCACCAAACCGCGGCCCGGCGCTGAGCCGGACCGGCTGCTGGTGCATTGCGTGGACACCATGCAGGGCCGCGCCGACGAAAGCCTGCTCACCAACAACATTCTCGGCACGCTGCACCTGGCCAAGAGCAGCGGCCAGGCCAACAGCGGCGTGCTGGTTACAAACTTCGGCTTCACTCCCGGCGTTTACACCAATGCCAAAACCTACGGTTGGAGCCCCTGCCGCTACGATCAACTCGTGGCCCAGCTCATCGACTTCGAGCTTTACCGCGACCGGCTGCGGCTGGAATGGGAGAAAGACGAAGATGAAATCGCGCAATACTATGTGCCGGTGGAATTCGAGGACAACGGCCAACGCCACGATTTGTTCGACTACATCACCAACGACTGGCTCACCCAGCCGCAGAATTTCCTTTCCCTCGTCGGCGAATACGGCGTCGGTAAAACCTCTTTTTGCCGCAAACTCGCCTTTGAGCTTGCCGGCCAGGCTCAGGGCCGTATTCCGATTCTGATCCGCCTGCACGATTATCAGCATCATGTCGGCATCGAGGGGTTGGTGCGCGCGGTGCTGGCGAAATGCGGTGCCGCCGAGGCCTCCTTCGAGGCCTTCGACCACATGAACCGCGCCGGTTTGCTGCTGATTCTGCTCGACGGCTTCGATGAAATGATCGCGCAGGTACCGGATTTCGACGCCATCAAGCAGGCTTTCGAAGAGCTGGCCAAGCTCGCCCCGGCGCCGGAAAGCCGGGTGATTCTCACCAGCCGCGAAGAGTATTTTGAAGACGAGCATGAAATTGAAAAAGCGCTCAAGCCCAAGGCCACGCTGGTCACGCCCATCAAACAGAAGCGCGAGCGCTGGGCACTGCTGCGGCTGGCGAACTTCTCTCCGGAACAAATGCGCACCTTCCTCGAACGCCGCCTGCCGCTCATCGCAGACAGCGAGGCAGACAAAGAGGGCAACGCCGATTTCTATCTGGAAAAGATGGGTGAAATCGAAGACCTGCTCGACCTCGGCAAGCGCGCGGTGATGTTGGACATGATCGCCAAAACCCTGCCGCGCCTGCTCAAAGAAAATCGCGCGCGCGAGCAAAAGGGTCTGCCCAAGCTGGACATCGACCCCGCCGTGCTCTACCGCGATTATCTCAACGGCGAGCTGGAACGCCAGGAGAAAAAACGCGGACGGCTGTGGCCACGGCAAAACCCGCGGACCCAGCGGCTGGAACTCCTGCGCGGCCTGGCGATGGAATGCTGGAAAAATGACGAATCCGCTTTTCCGGCGGAAAAGGTCAAAGCGCTGATCGAGAACCGGTTTTCCCGCGCCGAGGCGGTGGAGATCAACACCAAAAGCCGTGATTTTCTCACCTGCTCGTTTTTGATCCGGCCGGGTGACACCCACTACAAATTCTCTCATCGTTCGATTCAGGAATTTCTCGTCGCCGAAGAGCTGGCGCCCAAGCTGCGGGACGGCACCGCCGCCCCGCTGCCGCTCAGCAACGCGGTGGTGACTTTCCTGCACTATCTGCTGTTGCCGGAGCTGCGCCGCGATGACTTTTATCGCAAGCAAGTCGTGCAGGCGCTGCAGCAGGAGGGCCTGCCCGAGGGCATTGACCGCCGCCAGGACGGCAGCTTTGTTTCACGGCTGCCCGGCGGCTTCGAAGTGGAAATGGTCTACGTGCCCGCTGGGCCGTTCATCTATGGCGGCCAGTACGGCGGCAAGACGCCGCAAATCGTTATTCTCGAAAAGGGCCTCTGGATCGACAAGATGCCGGTAACTGCCGCACAGTTTTTTGCCTTTGTCAAGGCTACCAACTTCGTCACTGAAGCCGAAAAGAGTGGTGGTGGCTGGACGCTTGTCGGTGGCGATTGGAAACAAGTCAAACAGGCAACCTGGCGCAATCCGTTTGCACTCAAAAATCAAACCGAAAAGAACCTTGACCACCCGGTCGTGCAGGTAAGTTGGAATGACGCCCAAGCCTTTTGCAAATGGGCCGGCAAAGTTTTGCCCACCGAGCAGCAGTGGGAAAAAGCCAGCCGCGGCATTGACGGCCGGCGTTGGCCCTGGGGCTACACATGGAACCGCAACAACTGCAACAGTGCGAGCTATTGGGCGGAAAGGGATCTTTGGGACTATGAGAAAGATTGGAAGCCCTGGTGGGAAAATGAATACCCGAAAAAATTCACCGGCCGCGTAATGACCATGAAAGTCGGGCAGTTTGCTGACGTAAATTCTCCCTATGGATGTTGCGATAGTGCGGGTAATGTATGGGAATGGTGTACGGACTACTACGATGATACGAAGAAGACGCGCGTGCTGCGGGGCGGCGCGTGGGACTATCGTCCAGACTTCGCGGCGTGCGCCTTCCGCGACGTTAGCGAGCCGGATATTCGCAGCTATAGTATCGGCTTTCGGTGCGCCAGAACCTGAGCACCCTGTGCACTTTTCCCTTTTACCCTTTACACTCAGAGCAAGGGGCAAAAGGCAAGGGGCAAGAGAATTTAAGACTACTTTTAGGCAAAACGCGCTTGTAGCGCGTTTTGCCTCGAAAATTTTTTTGAAATTTGAGGAATTTTCCTGCCACAGTCTGGGTTATTAATTTTGCTTTACGGGCAGGCGCTTATCGCGCGTGCTGCGGGGCGGCGCGTGGAACAATCAACCAGACAACGCGGCGTGCGCCTACCGCAACAATAACGAGCCGGATATTCGCAACAATAATATCGGCTTTCGGTGCGCCAAAACACCCGGGGCAAGGGGCAAGTTGCAGGTGGCAAGAAGCCTCAAGAACCCAGACTCATTCTCTCAGAATCTGACAGCCCACGGGTTGGCAGAGCGTGGAGTAATGGGTGTTCACAGCGCTTGTCCGGCGTCCTGCCGCAAGGTGGGAACAAACATAAAAAAGCCCGGTAGCGGCTGGTAGAGCAGTCTTCGAACGCCGCGGCCGGGCATTTGTTTGTCGTAGCATTTTGTTTGTAGTAGCGCCTTCAGGCGCGCCACATCAAATTATGGTTCGCCTTGCGAAGAACCCCCCGCGGCACTAAACCCATGGCCCAAAAAGAAAACCTGCTCACCCGCCTGGAAGATTTCATCGTGTGGTATTTGCCGCATCTCGAAAGCTTTCCGCGCAATTACAAATTCCTGCTCGGCGACCGCAGCGTCAAGATCCTGCTGGACATTTTGGAAGAAGTGGCCGATGCCTATTACAGCAAGGACAAGCTGGAAAAGCTGCAGCGCGCCAACATTCAGCTCGAAAAACTCCGTCGTCTGCTTGCCATCTGCACACGCATGAAATTCCTCAGCACAAAACAACTTGCTTTTGCGAGCAATCGCCTGTACGAGATTGGCACGGATTTGGGCGGTTGGATCAAGCAAGTGGCAAGGGGCAAAGGGCCAGAGACACGACAAAGCCCTGCATGAGTTTTTCACAATAGACCCAAGGCTGCAATTTGAAAAGCTACCTCAATCTTTTTGATGAGATCTGTGCCTTTGAAAATCTCTATCTCGCCTCACAAAAGGCCGAGAAAGGCAAGCGTTTTCGTGACGAAGTTGCCGTCTTCAATGCCCGGCGAGCTGAGAATCTCGTGGAGGTGCAACGGCTGCTGCGCACCGGCAGTTACCCCTTCGGCAGCTTTCGCACGCACCGTATTTTCCGGCCCAAGCCGCGCATGATCAGCGCGGCGCCCTATCGCGACCGCGTCGTGCATCATGCTTTGATCAATGTCATCGGGCCGCTGTTCGAGGCCAAATTCATTCGCGACAGTTATGCCAACCAAATCGGCAAGGGCACGCATGCCGCGCTCGACCGCTGCACTCAGTTTTGCCGGCGCTTCCGCTATGTATTGCAGCTCGATATTCGCAAGTATTTCCCGTGCCTCGATCACCTCATTTTGTTGGCGGAGATCGACCGGACGATTGCCTGCCGCCCCACGCGTGAGCTGATCGCGCAAGTGGTTACCCGCAGCAATCCCCAAGAGCCGGCACATTTCCATTTCCCCGGAGATGATCTTTTCACGCCTTTCGAGCGTGCGAAGGGCTTGCCCATCGGCAATCTGACCAGCCAGTTTTTCGCCAATGTTTATCTGAATCCCTTCGACCACTTTGTCAAAGAGACCTTGCGCGCGCCGGGGTACATTCGTTATGTTGATGATGTTCTCGTGTTCAGCGATGACAAAGCCTGGCTGCACCGGTGCCGGCAGCACTGTCAGGCTTTTTTGGTGCATTGGCGGCTGCAATTGCACGAGCGCAAGGTCGCGGTCTATCCGGTGACCCAGGGAATTCCGTTTCTCGGCTTTCGCGTCTTCCCCACGCACCGTCGCTTGCTGCGCAGCGGCGTCAAACGCAGCCGGCTGCGTCTGCGGTTTTTGCAGCGCGCCTTCGGGAGAAGCCGCCTGTCCTGGCAGACGGTCAATGCCTCAGTGCAGGCCTGGTTGGGACACGTTGGTCACGGTGACACATGGGGCTTGCGCAGCACGTTGTTCAACCGTTACGCTTTTCGCCGGCGCGAAAGATTCCTCAAAGGAGCCGCCCCATGAAATCCCTCACCGAATACCTCTGGTTCAACACCCCGCATCGCCGGGACTACCTCAACATCACCGACCAAGTCGAAGCGCTGGTGGCCAAAAGCGGCGTACAAGAAGGGTTGGTGCTGGTCGCGGCGCAGCACATCACCGCCTCGGTGTTCATCAACGACAACGAATCCGGCCTGCTGCAGGATTTCGATGCCTGGCTGGAAGGCCTGGCGCCGCACGCACCGACTTCGAAATACCGCCACAACCGCACCGGCGAAGACAATGCCGACGCCCATCTCAAACGTCAGGTGATGGGCCGCGAAGTGGTGGTGCCCATCACCAACGGCAAACTCGATTTCGGGCCGTGGGAACAGATTTTCTACGGGGAATTCGACGGCCGCCGCAAGAAGCGGGTGGTGGTGAAGATTATTGGGGAGTAAGGCATCAACAAATATCTTGCGAAAGATGATGCGATAATTTATGTTGCGCGCGAGAGGGCAAGCGCTGTTCTTGTGGTGGTGCACAAACAGGAGGTCTCGAAATGGAAATTTCTTCAGATGATATTCGACCTGTAACAGATCTCAAGAATAAGTCAACCCAGCTTTTGCGGCAGGTCCAGCGAACACGCCGGCCGATTGTGTTGACCAAGGACGGAAAGCCCGCTGCCGTGTTGTTGAATGTGAAGGCCTTTGGAGAACAACTGGCCTCGAAGCGACTGGCGCGTCTGCTCAGAGAGGCTGAGAAAGAACTTGCCGCAGGAAAAGGGCGGGACATCGATGACTTCTTCAGCGAGTTTGCCAAGTCGCATCAACTATGAGGTTCGCATCTTGCCGGCGGCCGAACGGGATTTCGCAAGGATTTTCGCCTATATTGCCGAAGACAATCCCCAGGCTGCAGCAAGGTTTTTCGGCAAACTCCGACAGAAGGTGCAAAGCCTCAGGTGGTCACCCCAGCGCTGCGCCAGAATTCCGGAGAAAATCGAAGGCAGGCATGAATACCGTCACCTGCTGGTGAAGCGATACCGCATCATCTTTTGCATTATCGCGGACACGGTCTGGGTGATGCGGATCATTCATGGCGCCCAACTCCTGGATGCGGAGAGTCTTTTGTTTGAGCTCAAATGAAAAAGCCGGAGGGTTATCCCTTCGGCTTTTTTGTTTCGCCAGCAGCTTGGAGGCATTGTCGCCGCATGCTGGCCTCTTCACAGGATCCCTCCTCGAGGACCAGCGCGCATGAAGTGTTGATCAGAGCAGGAACGTCAACGGCTGCGCAGTCGAATATCGCCGCCGCTGGTGCGCAACGTCAGCAGCGGCCCGCCGCCGTTGAGCTTGCCCTGCAGTTTGCCCTCGCCAATCGCGCCTTGCACCGTAATGGGCAAGTCGCTTTCAACGTCCCCTCCGGAAGTCCGCGCATCGACATCGGCCTTGATTCCCGGCGCCAGATAAACCGAGATGCCGCCGCCGGAGGTGGAAAGATCACAGGGCGCGTTGAACTGTTCGAGCAACTCCGCGCTCAGTGAGCCGCCGGAAGTGCTCGCGGTGACCGAGCCACGTAAACGCCGCAGCGTAACGCCACCGCCCGAAGTGTGCGCGCGCAGACTGCCGCCGGCACCATCGACGCTAATCGAGCCGCCCGAGGTTTCGACCGCGACCTCGCCGTCCACCTCGCCGACGGTGATGCTGCCGCCGCTGGTGTGCGCCGCCAGCCGGCCCTTCGCCTGCCGCAGATCAATGCTGCCGCCACTGGTGCGCGCGTCCACCGGACCCTCGATGCGGCCGAGCGTGAGCGAACCGCCGCTGGTTTTCACCCGCGCCTCACCGATGAGATTATCCACCGAAATGCTGCCGCCCGCCGTGTTCAAATCGAGATTGTATTTCTGCGGCACCGACAGCCGGAATTCGACCTGCAGCCCGTCGTTGTTGCCACCCCACCAGCGCCGGCTGCCGCCATACATCTTGGCGGTGATGGCCACGCCATTGGCCGTTTGATTGTAAGTGATCTCATAATCCTTGAACAATTCGCTCGCCCGGCGCTGCGACCGGCCTTCCACCCATTTGGTGACCTCGACTTTGACTTCGTCTTTGGACCAGGAAGTCACCTCCACCGAACCAAAATCCGCGCGCAATTCCAGCCAGCCGCCGGGTTTGACGGTAAAGGATTTTTCACTGCGCTCTTCCTGCGCCACGGCCAGCAGGGGCAGCACCAGCCAGGCCAGCAGGATTCCACTGCGCCAAATGTTTTTGCGATGAGGCATGTTCTCTTCCTCCTTGGTGAGATTGATAAGGCACTGCACGACGCCGTGTCTTACGGCCTGCCCTTTCGAAGGTTTCTCACTGGCAACGTCCGGCAGCATCGGCAGTCATGAGTTGCGGCTCTGCCAGAGTATGACTCTGGAAAAACGAGCGCGACCGCGAAGTTTCGCTGCACCTGGTACGTTTGCAGCCTGGCAGGCTGCGCCACGCTTCACCCTCCGAACTCTTCAATAGACAATTCCGCAGAAGGAATCGTTTGCAGGCAATCTGGCTCTTGCCTTTTGATTTTTTTGTGCTACAATACAGCCAGAAAACACTTTGCTTGTCACTGCTGCCAATTAGGAATCATGATATGCGCCGTTTCTTCGCCTTTTCCGGAAAGTCCAGAGTCGTGCCGCTGCTGGTGTTGAGTTGCCTGTTGAGTCTCTTCTTTGGATTGTCGGCGGAGCGCAAGCCGCTCGCCGGGCGTGAAACCAGTCACCAACGGGCGGACGCCGAGCATAAAGCCCAGGCGAAAAGATATCCGTCTGATTGGGCGTGGCGGCAGCGCACGTTTCCATATGGCACCGCCGACAAGACCGCACCTCTCGAGGCGCTCGCCCAGGCGCAGCGCTTGCGGCAATTGCACAAACCCAGCCAATCCGCGGCACGCTGGCGTTTTGCCGGGCCGCTCAACATCGGCGGTCGCATTACGGATATCGAATTCGATCCGTTTGACGCGACCACGGTCTATGCCGGCGCGGCCACCGGCGGCGTGTTCAAATCAGTGGATGGCGGAGAGACTTGGCAATCAGTCTTCGATGAGCAGGCGGTCTTGCCCATCGGCGATCTTGCGGTCGATCCCAATCAGCCCGGCGTGCTCTACGCCGGCACCGGTGAGGCCAACGGCGGGCATAACAATTTTCCCGGCGGCGGCGTGTTCAAATCCAGCGATGGCGGAATGACGTGGCAATTCCTCGGTCTGGCGGCGACCACGTCGATCGGACGCCTCCTCGTCGATCCCTCCAACTCGCAACGCGTGTTCGTTGCCGCCATCGGAGATTATTTTGCGAAGGATGCCGACCGCGGGGTCTATCGCAGCGATGACGCCGGTGCGAGTTGGCAAAAGGTGTTGTTCATCAATGATTCCACTGGCGTGATCGATCTCGTCATCAATCCGGAAGATCCGGCGAATCTCTTCGCGGCGGCGTGGGAACGCATTCGCCCGCCGAAGTTCAACACCCACCTTTACGGACGCGGCAGCGGCATTTACCGCAGCAGCGACGGCGGCGACACCTGGCAGCGCTTGGGCGCGGCACACGGCCTGCCCGCCGGCCGCAGTGATCTCGGCCGCATCGGACTGGCGCTCTGCGCCACGCAACCCAACCAGCTCTATGCCCTGTTCACCAACTCGAGCTATACCTATGACAGCATCTATCGCTCGCAAGACGGCGGTGACACCTGGCAGCGTACCGACTTGAATCGCGTGTTGGGCAATGGCTTCGCCAACTTCAGTTGGTATTTCGGCAATATTCGCGTCGATCCGAATGATCCCGCGCGTGTTTTTGTGCTGGATTTGACCCTGCAGATTTCGGAAGACGGCGGTTCGCAATGGCAATGGGTGGGCACTTCGCACGTCGATCACCATGCGCTGACCTTCGATCCCTCCAATCCGCAACGCTTGCTCGTCGGGCACGACGGCGGCATCGACATTTCCGAGGACGGCGGCTGGAGTTGGCGAAAAGTGGCCTTGCTGCCGGTCACGCAATTCTATCAGATCACCGTCGATGCCTCCAACCCCGGCCACTTGCTGGGCGGCACGCAGGACAACGGCACGCTGCGCACGCGCACCGGCAACGTGGATGATTGGGAGGAGATTTACGGCGGCGACGGCTTCTATGTGATCGTCGATCACACCCATCCCAATATCATCTATGCCGAGTCGCAATTCGGCGCTTTGGGCAAGTCTGTTGACGGCGGCCAGACTTTCAGCTACGCGCTCAATGGCATCGACCCGGCGGAACCGACGAACTGGGCGACGCCGGTGGTGATGGATCCCAACAACAGTGCGGTGTTGTACTACGGCACCAATCGCATCTATCGCACCACCAATAGCGCCGTGTCCTGGCAGGCCATCAGCGGCGATCTCACCGACCGCGAACCAGGCTCGCGGCTGGGCACGATCACGACCATCGCGGTGGCGCCCACGAATTCCGCGGTGATCTACGCCGGCACCGATGACGGCAACGTGTGGGTTTCGAACGACGACGGCGAAACCTGGCAGGATATTTCCGCGGGCCTGCCCTACCGCTGGGTCACGCGCGTGGCCGTCGATCCCACGGATGAGAATATTGCCTATGTCACCTTCTCGGGTTTGAAATGGAGTTCGCCGCAGCCGCATGTGTTTCGCACGCAACACATGGGACTGATTTGGGAAGACATCAGCGCCGGCCTGCCGGATGCGCCGGTGAACACCATTGCGATCGATCCCGCTTATCCGAATTATTTGTATGTCGGCACCGATGTGAGCGCTTACTATTCCCCGAACGCCGGCGGCGATTGGTATCCGCTCGGCGAGGGGCTGCCCATGGTTTCGGTGTATGATGTTGCCATTCACCCGGAAAGCCGGCTGCTGGTGGCCGGCACGCACGGCCGGTCGATGTATGCGCTGGATCTTGACCAGCTCACGCAAGTGGAGACGCCTCGCGGAACCCTGCCGGCGACATTCACGCTCGAACAGAATTATCCCAATCCTTTCAATCCTGCGACCCGGATCGTCTATTCGGTAGCGGGCAGTGAAGCTCTGGTGCCGGTGAGTTTAACCGTCTATGATGCGCAGGGCCGGCAGGTGGCAACGTTGGTGGATGAGCGCCAGCCCGCCGGACGGTACGAACGGCAGTTCGACGGCGCGGGGCTGGCCAGCGGGCTTTACCTCTACCGCCTGCGCGTGGGTGAGCGCAGTTTGCAGAGAAAGATGCTGTTCCTGCAGTGAGGGTCTGCTCCCGTGCAGAGGAGAAACACGCGGAGCCTATGCGGAAGGGATTGGAGATTTACCTCGAAAGGACGACGACATGAAAAGAGGAATGAAGCGCACGCTCGGAATGTGTGCGTTACTGTTGAGCACGTTCGGGCAACCCGGTTGCGGCATCTTTTCCAGCGACGAATCCGGCGATGATGGAAAGGCGAACCTAAATGGCGGCGGCACGCTGGCAGGCAAGCAGATTTTTCCTGCGGACAATCCCTGGAACACCGACATTTCCAGCGCTCCGGTTGATGCCAATTCCGAGGCCTTGCTGCGCAGCATCGGCTGGGATACCGGGCTGCACCCGGATTTCGGCACGGTGTGGAACGGCGCGCCGAACGGAATTCCCTTTGTGGTGGTTGCCGGGCAACAGCCCAAAGTTCCGGTGAGTTTCACCTACGCCGATGAAAGTGATCCGGGCCCTTATCCGATTCCGCCCGATGCTCCCATCGAAGGCGGACCGAGCAGTCGTGGCGATCGGCACGTGCTCGTGATTGACAAGGACAATTGGATGCTGTATGAGCTGTACGCGGCGTATCCGCAAAACGGCGGTACGAGCTGGCGCGCAGGCTCCGGCGCCATCTTCGACCTTGGCTCGAATCGTATGCGTCCCGCGGGCTGGACTTCTGCGGATGCGGCCGGACTGCCGATCTTTCCCGGCTTGGTACGCTACGAAGAAGCCGTGGAGCAGAAAGAGATTCGCCATGCGCTGCGTTTCACCTGCGCAGTAACACGCCGGGCCTATGTTTATCCGGCCCGCCATTTCGCGAGCAGTCGCACGGAAACAAACCTGCCGCCCATGGGCATGCGCGTGCGTCTGAAAGCGAACTACGAGGTCTCGGCGTTTCCCCCGGAAGTGCGAGCCATTCTCACGGCTTTGAAGAAGTATGGCATGTTCGTGGCAGACAACGGCTCTTCGTGGTACCTCAGCGGAGCGCCCGATTCACGCTGGAACGATGACAACTTGCACACGCTGCAGTCCGTGCGGGGAAAAGATTTCGAAGTGGTGAAGATGGAAAACGTGATGACCGAATGAGATTCGCATACAAATTGCGCGCGCTGCAAGACCAAATCACTGCTGCGGCACCAAGCTTTCGCAAACGCAGCGCGCATTTACCGGACAACATTTTCCAAAGTCAAGGCTGCTGCTTATGCTCGAGAACCGTTTGATGATTGATCAGCCTGCCGTGGTTGCGGTCGTGATGGGCAGCAAATCGGATTGGGAGACCATGCGTCCGGCGGCGGAGGTGTTGAAGCAATTCGAAGTGCCGCATGAATGCCGCGTCGTTTCGGCGCATCGCACGCCGGCGTGGCTGGCGGAGTTTGCCGCGACCGCGGAATCGCGCGGCCTGGAAGTGATCATCGCCGGTGCCGGCGGAGCTGCTCATCTTCCCGGCATGCTGGCGGCGCAAACGCTCGTGCCGGTGCTGGGCGTGCCGGTGCAAAGCAAAGCGCTCAACGGCTTGGATTCGCTGCTCGCCATCGTGCAGATGCCGGCCGGCATTCCGGTCGGCACGCTGGCGATCGGCACGGCCGGCGCAACCAACGCCGCGCTGCTGGCGGTGGCCATTCTCGCCAACCAGCGGCCGGAATTGCGCGAGAAGCTGCGGGTATTCCGCCAGCAGCAAACGCAAAGGGTTTTGGACAACGCCGAGCTGCGGCTGTAGGCCATCGGGCGCTCAAAGGCAGAACAAAACTCTGAAAGATGCTTAACCACAAAGCAAACGCTTGCACTGCGGAGCCGCGGAGAGCGCAGAGTTGCTATCTCAAAAAGCCTTTCTCTGCGTTCTCAGTATCTCGGCGGTGAGCTTTTGAGGTGAATGGCGCGGCAATGTGCGCAAATCTTCACAAGATCCTTGCTAGATGACAGTGGCGGTGGACACCTCGTGCGAGACAACAGTGTGCGAATCGGGTTTATTGTTGCCCGCGGGCTTCGGGTTTCAGCTTGTCTGAAACCTGGCGGAGGCGGATGAGTCGACCAAACTCAGGAAAAAGATCTGAAAGTTCGCGGCAGAATCATTTTCGGCAGAACAATGATCTGGATCACTCTGTCGCTCCCTCATTCTGCCAAGAGTTTTTGTGCCGCCCCAGGGCTTCAATTTTCAATAGGTACGATTTTAAAAGGAACTGCTTTTCGACAGGATTACAGGGTTCACCAGCCTTCAGAGAAATCATGTTGATCCTGTTATCCGGTCAGAAATAAAGGCTGCTGTGCAGCGGCCCCAGTTTTCAGCTTGTCTGAAAGCTGGCGTAGACTGTTACCTTGAAAGAAAAGCTGACATGAAGCATATCATTCTGCCGGGCGCGACCATCGGCATTTTGGGCAGCGGCCAGCTCGGCCGCATGCTGGCGCTGGCGGCGCGGCGCATGGGCTATCGGGTGAATACGCTTTCGATCGACACCGATTCTCCCACCGGACAAATTGCCGATCACGAAGTCGTTGCGGCTTACGACGATCTCGATGCCGTGCGCGATTTCGTGCGCCGAGTCAATGTCGTAACTTTCGAATTCGAGAACATCTCCGCCGAGGCCGTCGAGATTGCCGCGGCGCATGTGCCGGCGCATCCGAGCGCGCGCGTGTTGCATATCACGCAAAACCGGCTGCGGGAGAAGTCTTTCCTGACCAGCGCCGGCCTGCCGGTAGCGCCTTTTCAGCCGGTGCAGTCGCTGGAAGATTTGCGGCTGGCGCTGCAACAAGTGGGGTTCCCAGCCGTGCTGAAGACCGCGGGCTTTGGCTATGACGGCAAAGGTCAGTCGAGGATCAATTCATTGGAAGAGGCCGCCGCCGCCTTTCACCTGCTTGCAGGAGAAGAAGGTATTCTCGAGGCGTTTATCGATTTTGAAAAGGAAGTTTCGGTGGTAGCGGCGCGCGGGCAGGACGGTTCATTTGCGCATTACGGCGTGATCGAGAACAGCCATCGCCGTCACATTCTCGATGTTTCCCTGGCGCCGGCCGCAGTGTCTCCGAAAGCGGCGCGCGAGGCGATTGCCATGGCGCGCGTCATCTTGGACCAGCTCGAAGTGGTGGGCATTCTGTGTGTGGAATTCTTTCTCACGCGCGACGAAAAGCTCTATGTGAACGAACTGGCGCCGCGGCCGCACAACTCCGGCCACCTGACCATCGAAGCTGCGCTCACCAGCCAGTTCGAACAGCAACTGCGCGCGGTTTGCGGCCTGCCGCTCGGCGCGACCGACCTGCTCCGCCCGGCAGCGATGGCCAACCTGCTCGGTGATTTGTGGGAAAATGGCGAGCCGGATTGGGCGGCGGTGGCCGCTTTCCCCGAAGTGAAGCTGCATCTCTACGGCAAATTGGGCGCGCGCATCGGTCGCAAAATGGGACACCTCACCGCGCTGGCGGAGACGGTTGAAATCGCAAAAGAGCGCGTGGCCGCGGCCCGGCTGGCGCTGCAGCGCCAGCCGAGGCCCTGAATGATCCCGGGCAAGTCTGCAATGTCTTTCAGATTTTTGTTTTGGGTTTGAAACGCCAAAGGCCTGGGGATTCCCGCTTGGCGGTCAATCTGCGATTGATCGTCACGCCAATTCTTCAAATGGCAATGCCATGGTGTCAGTGGTCAAGCGAAACGCCTTTTTCGTCAGGCACACGAGATAAGACTGTTTCGCTTGTTTTGGGAAGAGACGGTGAAAGGCCGCCAAATTGGCGGCAAGTGGCGGGGTGGGAGTCGCGCTCAATTTTACTTCGAGGGGAATCAATTGCCTGCCGAAATCGAGAATAAAATCGACTTCATGGCCGGCGGCTGTGCGCCAGAAAAACAGGCGGGGCATCTCGCCGCGATGAACGAAGGCGCGATAAAGCTCGGCAAACACGGCATTCTCAAACAGTGGCCCGGCCATCGGCCCGAACAAGGCATGCTTGACGTCGGTCAGGCCGGCAAGATAGGCAGGCAAAGCGGCATCCAGGAAATAGAGCTTGGGTGCCCGCACCAAGCGTTTGCCGAGATTTGCATGATAGGGACGCAACAATACGATTTGATAGCTCGCTTCCAGCACGGATAGCCACGACTTTGCTGTATTGACGGCAATGCCGAGATCGCGCGCAAGCTCGGAAACATTCAACAATTGTGCGGTGCGAGCGGCCAGCGCAAACAGGAATCGTTGGAAATCCTCGAGATTGCCGACGTTGCGCAGGTTGCGTACGTCGCGCTCGAGATAGGTTTGAACATAACTGGCAAACCACAATCGCGCCTCGCGATGGGGATCGGCAACCAGTTCCGGATAACCGCTGCGCAGGAGGCCGGCCATGAGCTCTTCGCTCGAAGCGCCGTCCAGTGCTGGCGTCTCATTCTCTGTCACAGGCCGTTGCCAAAACGGCGCGGCCGTCGAGCGGAGCTTTCTTTCCGCGTGCGACATCGACAGCAGCGTCAACACTGCGGCTCTGCCGGCCAGCGTTTCGGTAATCCCTTGCATCAGCGAAAGGTTCTGCGAGCCGGAGAGCAAGTAACGCCCTTTCGTGCTGCGATGCCGGTCGATGGCGCGTTTGAGGTAATGCAGCAAATCCGGCGCATATTGAATTTCATCGAGAATGGCCGGCGGAGAGTATTCTTCTAAAAACAAACGCGGGTCCTGGCGGGCAAGCGCGCGCAAATCCGGCTCGTCCAAGCTGACGAACCGATGAGTTGCGCCGAACAGATGCTGCAGCAGGGTGGTCTTGCCGGATTGGCGCGGGCCAGTCACCAGCACCGCGGGAAACTCCTTCACAGCCTGGGCCAGCGTGCCTTCCAGTGTGCGTGGGATATAGTCGAACATGGCGGAAAGTAAGCGGGGAAATCTTGCGGGTCAAGTGTAAATTTGCAGTCGAAATGCAAATTTGCATGGCTGCAATGCAACGGGCGGCTAATCAAACGTTTGCTGATCATTCCTCCTCCGGCGCGTCGTGCTCATCCTCGATCTCACCGACGATTTCTTCCAGCACATCTTCGAGCGTGACAATGCCGAGCACCGGGCCGTTGCGCTCTTTCACCACTGCCATCTGCTTTCTTTGTTTGCGAAATTCGCGCAACGCCACCGCCACCGACATGCTGGGCGGAAAGAACACCGGCGGGTACATGGCATCGCTCAAGGTGATCATGCCGCGCAGGCTGAAGAAGTAGAACAGATCCTTGGCATTGACAATGCCGACGACGTTGTCGAAGTCGCCGTCATAAACCGGCATGCGGGTGTGTGCGCCCTCGCGTACCGCCTCCATGATTTCGCTTTCCGGCGCGTGCACCTCGAGTGCAGCGACGTTTTCGCGCGGAATCAGAATGTCCCGCACCCGCTTCGCCGACAGCCGGAACACGTTGCGCAGATACACGGCCTGATCCGGCGAGAGAATGCCGGCCCGGCTGGTTTCCTCGACCAGCAGGCTGAGCTCATCCACCGAATGCACCATCTGATGGCCGGACACGGGCTGAAAGCCGAGGCGCCGCACCACCCAATTGCCGGCGCTGTTCATCATCAAGATCGCCGGCCGCATGACGCGTGCAAACACCAGCAGCGGCGTGGCCACCACCACCGAGATTTCGTCCGGACGCTGCAACGCCAACGCCTTGGGCGCCAGCTCACCGATGACGACGTGCAGAAACGTGATGAGGGTGAAGGAAGAAACCGCAGCGAGCGAGTGGCTGGCCACCGCAGAGAGGGAAACCGGCAGCCAGCGCAGCACCGGCTCAAACAGATGCGCCACCGCCGGCTCGCCCACCCATCCCAAGGCCAGACTCGCCAGTGTGATGCCGAGTTGGGTGGCGGCAATCGCGTCATCCAACCGGCTGATGACACGCCGCACCGCGGTGGCGCCCACGCGGCCTTTTTGAATCATTTCCTCGACCCGGGTGCGCCGCACCGCCACCAGGGCAAACTCCGCCGCCACGAAAAAACTGTTCAACAGCACCAGCAGTGGGATTGACAGCAGGCTCAAGAATTGGCGAAGAAACTCCAGCACACCTTCCATACTTCGTAGGCTCCCTGACTCTTCTGCAGCATCTGCGCGCGGCGCGTGCGCCGCAGAAGGGTAGCAGAAAAAATGCTTGCATACAATCAAAATTTCACTGTCCTTCCACTGCCGGGTGCGTCCTCGCCGCGCGGCCGCGCGGCTTGATCCCGGCGCGCACCTCTTTCATCTGAATGAGGCCATGAGTCCAGTCATCGCCACCCGCAATCTCACCAAAAAATTCGGCACGCTGACGGCACTGGCGCAGGTCGATCTCACGGTCGCGCCCGGTACGGTCTTCGGATTTCTCGGCCCTAATGGCGCCGGCAAAACCACCACCGTGCGTTTGCTCAACGGCCTGTTGCTGCCGACCGCGGGCCAGGCGTTCGTGCTGGGCCATGAGGTGCCGCGAGACAGCCACCATGTGCGGCGGCGCTGCGGCGTGCAAACCGACACCAATCTCTACGACAAGCTCACGGTGCAGGAGAATTTGGAAATTTGGGGCGGGCTTTACGGCCTGCGGAGCAGCGAGTTGCAGCAGCGCCTGAGCGCCTTGTTGGAGCAGTTCGATTTGGCGGAAAAGCGCCGGGATTTGGCCGGCAGCCTGAGCAAGGGCATGAAGCAGAAGTTGAGCATCGCCCGCGCGCTCATTCACGACCCGGAAATTCTCTTTCTCGATGAACCCACCGCCGGGCTTGATCCGGAAACTTCGGAGGATTTGCTGCAGTACTTGCGCCGCTTCATTGCCGGGCGCACGCGCACGGTGTTTCTGTGCTCACACCGGCTGGAGGAGGTCGAGTTGCTGTGTGAAGCGGTTGCGATCATCGATCACGGCAGCCTTCTCGCCGGCGGCGCCATCGCGGAGTTGCGCCGGCAATTATGGCCGGAGCGGGTGTGGTGGATCGATTTCCTGGAGCCGCGCGCGCACTTCTTTGCGGCGCTGCGCCGTGCCGGCTGGCAGCCGCAGCCCGCGGCACCGGAACACCATTTGAAGATTGCGCTGCGCGATGCGGCGGAGATTGCCCGCGTGGTGCGCACGCTGGTGCAGGCCGGCGCCGACATTGCCGCGGTGCAGGAAGAGCGCCGCTCACTGAAAGACATCTATTTCGCACTGTTGCCCAGGGAGAAGCATGAATCTGCCTCGCATTAAACTCGTCTTTGCAAAAGACTGGAAGGAACTGCGCCGCAGCCGGCAGGCGGTTTTGCCGATGCTCATCGTGCCCCTGGTGTTCGTGGTGCTGCTGCCGGCAGTGTTCGTTTTCACCGCCGGGCAGATGGTGGCCGATCCCAGCAAAGCCGACATGCTGAAAAACCTGCCCCAATTCGCGCTGCCCGCCGGCCTGAACGAAGAGCAGGCCATTCTCTACCTGATGCTGATTCTCATCCTCGGGCCGTTGTTTCTGTTGATTCCGGTGATGATGGCCAGCATCATTGCCGCCAGCAGTTTTGCCGGGGAAAAAGAACGCAAGACCATCGAGGGCCTGCTATACACGCCGCTCACCGATCAGGAGCTGGTGCTGGGCAAGATCGCGGTTTGCTTCATTCCCGCCGTGCTCATTTCCTGGCTTTGCTTTGGCATTTACGGCGTTGTCGCGAATGCGCTCGCCTATCCGTTTTTCGGCCGTTTGATCTTCCCGACCGCGAGCTGGGTGGCGATGATCTTTTGGCTTGCGCCCGGCCTGAGTTTTCTCTCGCTCGCCCTGGTGGTGGCGGTGTCGCAGCGCGCCGCCGGCGTGTGGGAAGCCCAGCAAATTTCCGCACTGCTGCTCCTGCCCATCATCGGCTTGGTGATTTCACAAACCCAGGGGATTTTCGTGTTGACCGTGCCGTTGATCCTGCTCGCGGGGCTGGTGATTTACGTTCTGGATGTTTTCATCTATCGCTGGCTGGTGCGGCGCTTGAATCGCGAGCGCATTGTCACGAAGCTGGTGTGAGACCGCGCGGGGGAACGCTGCGGGCGCAGGATCTTTGCCTTCCCGCTGCGTGCAGCGCGCAACATTCGCACGTTTGTGTTGCCCTGAAGATGCTCTGCGGTTGCCTGCGCGAGTTTTCGCTTTTCCGCATCGATGCGACTGCTGATCAAGTAACCCTCTTGATTTGTCACTCCGCCTGCAAGGCTTCCCAGCCAAAATTCTCATCGGCCCGTCCCCAATAATTCTCTTGCAAGTTATTCTTTTCAAATTAAATTTAGGCTCAACTAAAAATTATTTTTATCGGACATAATTTTGTGAATGGATTGCAGATGAATCAGATTGCGTTGGTTGTATGCGATATTGCCGGCACCACCGTTGCGGATGACGGCCACGTGGTCCGAGCCTTTCAAGCAGCATTGCGGCCGCACGGCATTGCGCTGGACGAGTCGGCATTGCGGCCCTGGCGCGGCGCGGCCAAGCACGAAGTGTTGCGTTCTTTCATCGAGCAAGGATTCGGTTCCCACGCGCCGGAAAATGCCGCGCGCGTGCAAGCCGCGGCAGCGGAATTTCGCAGCCGCCTGCAGCAGAGCTTCCGGGAATCGGGCGTGCATCCGATTGCCGGCGCTCCGGAGACCTTTGCCTGGCTGCGCGAGCACGGCATCAAAATCGCCCTGACGACGGGATTCGACCGCCAGCTCACCGGCATCATTCTCGCGAAACTGGGTTGGGACGAGAGGCTGTTGGCCGCAGTGGTGTGCAGCGAGGAGGTGGCGCAGGGCCGGCCGGCGCCCTTCATGATTTTTCGCGCGATGGAGCTCGCCGGCGTGCGCGACGTGCGCCGCGTGATGACGGTCGGTGATACCGTGCTGGATCTCGAAGCCGGCGTCAATGCCGGTGTTGCCGGCGTGGTCGGCGTGCTATCCGGCGCGCAGGGACTCGAGCAACTGGGCAAATCCTCTCACACGCATTTGATCGCCAGCATTGCAGAGCTGCCCGAGCTGCTGGCCAGGCTACCGCGACCGCATTGAGCTCCGCCTGCCGATCGACCGCAAACGCTCATTACAGCGATTAACCCCCGACTTGCGGCGTTCTTCGGCGGGGAGAGGTGCATTCACTTTCTGCATTGTTCCTGTTGGGAAAATGTTCCGCCCTCGGCTGAGCCGCGGTCTCCAAGGCTTCGATCCCCGTGGAGACTGTGAGGTTTTCAATGCAACGGCCAAGCCGCGGCGGGAACATTTTCTCAAAAGCTCGTGATTTCGGACGCTCACTGGTGGTCTTTTGCTTCAATTCGTGGAATTGGCCTCTCAATATGTCATTCCGTCGAATCTTGTGAAATTCTTGGCCCTGCGCCCAAATCTTCACAAGATCCTTGCGGGATGACAATGGTGGTGGTTTTACATTACATGACAACGACGCCCAAGTCACGTTGAAGCGTCCCTTCATGCCGTATTGCAACCAAGTCTCCGGAGGCAAACATGACACTGACAGCCAGACGCGTGCTCATACTTTTCTTGCCCATGTTGGCGGCGTGTGGCACGCTGCTCACCGAAGCGCCGCCGCCCAACCAAGTGCTCGATGCCACAGTGGAACATCTCTCGCCGGCGCAGTTGGCCGCACACATCGCCGGTGATGAGGGCTTCGGCGAGACGTTTTCGTCCGCCACCGGCCTCGGCCCGATTTTCAATCAAACCTCATGCGAGAGCTGTCATCCTGCCGAAGGCCGCGGCCATCCCTCGACCAACCTGATTCGCTTCGGCCGCGCCACCGCCAACAGCTTCGATTACCTGCTGGAACAGGGCGGCCCGCAACTGCAAGACCGCGCCATTCCCGGCTATCCCGCCGAAAAGCTGCCGGCGGAAGCCACCAGCCTCTCCGTGCGCGGCGGCCCGCTGGTCGTCGGCCTCGGGTTGATCGAAGCGATCCCCGATCAAATCATTCTGGCGCGCGAAGATCCGCATGATGCTGATGGCGACGGCATCTCGGGGCGGGCCAATTTTGTGGCACCGCCGCCCTATCTCACGCTTGCTCCAACAAGAGTCTCGCGGGAGGGCAAATACCTCGGCCGGTTCGGCCGCAAAGCCACTGCGATCGACCTGCTGCAACAGACGGTTACCGCCTATCGCAACGACATCGGCGTGACTTCGGAGTTTGAGCCGGAGGAGCTGTTCAATCCGGCATTGGGCAATCGCGTCGGTGACAATGTCCCTGATCCCGAGGTCGCAACCGAGACGATCAACAACGTGGTGATCTACCTGCAGACGCTGCGGCCGCCGCTGCGCCGAGGTGCCGAGCAGGCCCAGGTGCGTGCAGGCGAACGGCTGTTCGGCGAGATTGGCTGCACGGGTTGTCACGTTCCTGAGATGGAAACCGGCCCGAGTCCGATTGCCGCGCTGGCGGTTCAACGTGTGCCGCTATACTCTGATTTGCTCTTGCATGATTTGGGCCCGGCGCTTGCCGACAACTATCCGGAAGGCGAAGCCACCGGCTCGGAATGGCGCACCACGCCGCTGTGGGGTTTGGGCTTGGTGGGCGAATTGCTCGGCGGCACGCCGTTCTATTTGCACGACGGCCGCACCTCCAGCCTGGAAGCGGCGATTCTGCTGCATGGCGGCGAGGCGCAAAAAAGCCGCACCAACTTCACGAATCTGAGTGCACACGAACGGGCGGCCGTGCTGGCGTTTTTGAATTCACTCTGATTCTCGCAAGCCGGATGGGCCTTGGCTCGCGCAACACACGCAAGGCACGAAAGCGCTCTCAACTCCGATGGAAACAATCCAACCATTGAAAACATCCGCTGGGTTGTTTCCATTCGCCGGGAAAGAACTGGAATCTTGTTCCAAGTTTGACCAGACAACTGCAATCACGCGATACGATCGCGTGTGACCAAACCGAATCGCCGCCGTCCAGGCCGGCGCCTCGGTTTGACCGATCCTCATGCAAACGGTGAGTCCTGCAATTATGTCAACGCGACGAGAGTTTCTGCAAACACTGGCCGGCACGCTGGCCGTTGCCGCCGCCGCGGAATTACTGCCCGGCTGCGCTGCCGGCCTGCCCGCAGTTCGCGGCGAACTGCGCGGTGATGCCATCACCATCCCCAAAACCGAAGCGGCAGCGCTGGCCGCGCCCCGCAGCGTGTTGATGGTGCGGCCGCAAAACTTTCCGGTGGCGATCCTCGTGCGCCGCCTGGATGACAATCAACTGATCGCGCTTTCCACCGTCTGCAGCCACGCCGGCTGTGAAGTGCGCGTTTTGCCCAATGCCCTGCAGTGCCCCTGCCACGGCTCGGAGTATGATGTCACCGGTGCAGTCGTCGAAGGACCTGCGTCCCGCGCGCTGCAGAGTTTCCCAGTGACGGAAGACCAGAACAGCATAACCATCCGGGTGAAATCATGAGACCTTCGTCAATCTCGTTTTTGGTTTTCTTGCTCAGCGCGCTCGCGGCGTTTGTGGCCGGCGCGCAAACCTCTGCCGCTGACAGCCTCCCGACACCGTTCCAGCGCGGCGGCATTTATGATCGCCCCTACATCCTCAAGCTCGGCGGCAACACTGCCCTCGGCGGCTACGCCGAGATGAACTCGAACTACCGGCGCGTGGACGGCCTCGGCGAGGGCTTCTCGCTGGAGCAGCGGCGCTTCAACGTGTTTCTTTACTCCGCCATCTCCGAGCACGTCAAGCTGACCTCCGAGCTGGAATTCGAGCATGGCACCGAGGAAATCGCGCTGGAGACCGCGCTGGTGGATGTCCTGCTTGCCACCCCGCTGAATCTGCGCGCCGGCATTGTGCTGCCGCCGATCGGACGCTTCAATATCACGCACGACAGCCCGCGCTACAACGTCATCGATCGGCCGCTGGTTTCCACCGGGATCATTCCTGCAACCCTGTCGGAAGTGGGCGTGGGATTCTTCGGCGCATTCTATGCCACGGCCTTTGATCGCTTCACCTACGAAATCTATGCCGTGAACGGCCTGGGCGAGGGCGTGGTGCTGGGCAGCGGCGAGGGCACGCGCATTGCGTTCGGCAAATCGGGCACCGCTTTCGAAGAGGACAACAACGGTTCGCCCGCGCTCAGCGGCAGGTTGGCGAGCAATCCGCGCTTCGGTGGCGAGTTTGGCGTTTCGCTTTACAGCGGGCGTTACAACACCTATCAGCGCGAAGGCGTGCGGGTGGATGAGCCGCGCAGCTTGCGTCTGCTCGCGGTGGATGCGGAGTTTCGCAAACGGCGCCTGCTGCTGCGCGGCGAAGCGGCGCTGGCGCGGATCGAGGTGCCGCAGGATCACGTTGACGACGATCTGCTGGCGGAAAAGCAGCGCGGCTTTTTTGTGGAGGGCAACTACACGCTGCTGCGCCGGCGCATGCTCAACATGCCGGAGGCGAGTTTGATTGCCTTCGGCCGCTGCGACTACATCGATCTCAATCACGGCGAGTTCGACAAAACCGGGCAGAACATCGGCGACAGCACCACGCGCCTCACCACCGGTTTGGCCTTCCGCCCGACGGCCGACACCGTCATCCGCCTGAGCTATTGGCGCCAATGGAGCTACGATCGCTTCAGCAATCTTTCGCATGCCGCCAACATTCAATTCGGCGTGGCCACCTATTTCTAATGCGTCAGGGCTTCGGTGTGCAGTGTCTGTTCGAAAGCGCTTCAACCGCGGCTGAGCCGAAGTTTTTAAGACGCCGCAGGTCGTGGAAACTTCGAGGATTTTGATGCAACGGCCAAGCCGTTGCAGGAACATATTCTCAGAACATGAATTTCCGGACAGTCGCAATGTCGCCGTGGCTCATGATGAAGAGCATGCCGTCGTTTCTCGCGAATGAGATCGTACTGTGCCCCAGTCTTCACAGGATCCTTTTGGGATGACTGTCATCATGCTCGTGGACCCAGGGCCATAAGAACAGGGGAACAGCGCACAGAGGCGCGAGGAGATGGTTGCCGTGAGGCCGGCGAGCGGCCGGGAAACAAACGCTGCAACGTTGCCGGTTTGATTACTCCGCGGCTGTGCCTGCGAAGCGCCAGCGTTCATCCCAGCGCGCGATTTCGTAGCGGTCGGTCATGGGGAAATGCGGCGGGCGGCGGGTTTCAAAGCGTTGGTCGAATTCGATGCGGGTGGCATAGCGTGGTTCGGTGGCGGAAAGGGTGCCGGCGCTGAGGCTGCCGAGCAGATGCAGCCGGGCCTGGCCGTGACCGTGAACGAAATCTCTGACGCGAAATTCTCCTTTCGCAAACAGCGCGGCATGAATGGTAAGATCGCCCGGCCCGGTGATGTGCGCCGGCGCGATTTCGATATTCCCCTCACTCAGCAAGCCGAGATAATCATCCGAGCGCCACAATTCTGCCAGCGGCGTGGCATATTCCAGGTTGCCCGTGATGACGATTTTGTTCCTGGCGCACACCAAGACCACACCATGCACCACGCCCTGCACGTGCAGCGTGGCTTTGCCCTCTCCGAAAATCAGAAATGGCTTACGCGGCAGGCGGCGCGTTTGCCTTGCTGGCGCCGGATCGCTGCCGCGCCAGGAAAAAGTCTTTTCCCGCTCGAACGTGATCCAAACCTCGTGATCAAATCGCTGCACCAGGCTGTCCGGCAGGGGGGTGAGCTGGCTCACATTCTTCGGCACGCGCAAAGCGGGGACGCCGGTTTCCAGACCCGCGGGAAACACTGCGGCGCGATCGATGAACGTGTAACGATCACCGGCTTTAATCTCAAAAGCGGAGGTGGTGACTTTGCCGCGAAAGCGCGGCTGGGTGCGACCGCTGCGGCTCACGATGATGGAAGAGTTGGAATGAAAGCGGCCCGTAAGCTCGTCATCATGCAATGCCACCGCGGGATTCCAGTAATCGACGAATTGCGCGAAATGGGAAAAGGCCAGCCGCCGCAGGCGAATGCCGGTGGTCAGCGCGGTGCCGTGCTCTTCGCGTGAAATCTGAAAGTGGATTTCATCCAAATCCATTGGGGTTTTTGCCGGCAGGTGGCGCACCTGCATGGTGTAGGTCTTGCCGTTTTCGGTGACAGTGAAAGTGGAATCCCGCCGCGGCAACTGGGCCGCCAGCTTGAGCACAGCCTGCTCGAGCGTGCGGCGTTCCGGCAGCGCGAGCGGCAGGGTTGCGGGCGCAGGCGCGGGAAGTGCGACAGGCAACGGCGCGCTGGAATGCCTGATGCGCCTTGCCTCTGGCGGCAGGGCAACAAAACTGTTGTGCACGTCCGCGTTTTGAAGTAGATTGTCCGGCGTTGTGGCCTGCCAGGGCGCTGCCAAGTGTGATTGGGTCTCGCGCTCGGCAGGCACAATTTGTCGATGAGTGCGTTGCACCTCGGGCACAGAAGTTTGCTGGTCACTGACGTTTTGCGCATCGCCTGAAATCGAGACCAGCTCGAAGTGCAACGGCTCAAATCTGATCTGGGGATGGCCCGCCAGCCAAGCCAGCAGGGAGAGCAATAGAAATCCGGCGAGATGGCAACCCGCCGACAACAAAAGCGCGTGCGGCCAAGCCATCCTTCGGCTGTTGCGGCGCAGGCATCGGGCGGCGAGCTGCAGCATTCGCGTGGACATGTTTCGAAGAATTGCCGGATGGAAATGCAACGATCGGGAGATCAGCCGTGCCCACCAAGAGCGTTTTGCTATTTGCCGCCGGCAGTTCGGCGGCGCTGACCGCGGTTGTGGCCATTCTCCTCGGGCCGGCCGTCATCCTACATGCACAGGAAAGGGAAATGCCAACCAATCCGCAAACCGTGATCAACTGCGGCCACCGCGGCGCTGCCGGGCACGCGCCAGAAAACACCCTGGCCGCGATTCGCCTGGCCATGGCGATGGGCGCGCAGATGGTGGAGATCGACGTGCAGCAGACCGCCGATGATCAGCTCGTGCTACTGCATGACGACTCGCTCAGCCGCACTACCAACGGTACCGGCCTGCTCTGGCAAAAGCACGCCTCTGAATTGCAGACGCTTGATGCCGGCCGTTGGTTCAGCGCCGAGTTTGCCGGCGAGCCGCTGCCGACACTGGCCCAAACGATAGCGCTCGTGCGCGGCAAAATCAAGCTGAATATCGAAGTCAAGCTGCATGGTCATGAGCGCAATATCGCCAAGCTGGTGGTGGAGGCCATTCGCCGCACAGGCTTCGCGCCGGAGTGCCTCATCACCTCCTTTGGCCACGCGGTGGCGGATGAGATCAAACAACTCGCGCCCGAGCTGCGTGTGGGCTATATTTTCGGGCCGCGCGAATTTCGCGAAGCGGTGTTCAGCGCGCCGGTTGAGGTTTTGAGCGCGCATTACAGCCTGGTGAATGCCGAGTTCATGCGTAAAGCCCGCGCTGCCGGCAAGGCCGTGCACGTGTGGACCGTCAACGACAAGGCCCTCATGACCCGGCTGATCGACCTCGGCGTCGAGGCGATCATCACGAATTATCCCGACCGCTTGACCGAAGTCTTGCGCGCGCAGCCGCAGTGAGCAGCAATGACGGATCTCGCCATCATTGGCGCCGGCGCTGCGGGACTCATGGCCGGCATTTGGGCAGGCCGCACCCAGCCGGAGCAAGAGATCGTGATGCTGGACGGCGCAGCCAAGCTCGGCGCCAAAATCCTGATCTCCGGCGGCGGCCGCTGCAACATCACGCATGCGCAGGTGGAGACGCAGGATTTTTGCGGCTCCACGCCGCCCGCCATTGCCAAAGTGCTGCGGCGTTTCGAGGTCGCGCAGACCGTGGCTTTTTTTCGTGAGCTGGGCGTCGAACTCAAGCAGGAAGAGAGCGGCAAGCTGTTCCCGGTGACCGACAGCGCCAGGACGGTATTACAAGCATTGTTGCAGGCGGTGCAGCAGACCAAGGTGAAACTGTTGCATCCGCGCCGGGTTGACAGCGTGCAGCGGCTCGCGGTGGGTTTCCTGCTGCGCGGCAGTTGGGGAGAAACGGCGGCGCGCCGTCTGGTGCTGGCCACCGGGGGCAAGAGCCTGCCGAAAACCGGTTCGGATGGCCATGGCTATGCCATTGCGCAAGCATTGGGGCATACGCTCACGCCGATTCAGCCGGCGTTGGTGCCGCTGCTGCTGCCGCGGGCGCATTTTCTCTGCAGCTTGAGCGGCTTGACCCTGCCCGCAACGTTGGAGCTGCGCAGCGCCACGGGCAAGAGGCTCAAAACGATCACCGGCTCGACGTTGTGCACGCACTTCGGTTTGTCCGGGCCGGCGGTGCTCGACATGAGCCGGCACTATCTCGCCGCGCAACGCGCAGCCAGCGGTGTCACGTTACAGATCAACTGGTGGCCCGAGAGATCTTTTGAGCAGCTCGAGCAGGAGTTGCAACAGCCTGGCCGCGCCACAGTGCTGGCGCATTTGCGGCGGGGCTTGCCGGAGCGTCTTGCGCGCGGATTGTGTGACGAAGCCGGCCTGGCAGCGGAAACCACCGGCTCGGAGTTGACCCGCGGCCAACGATTCACGCTGGCGCGGCTGGTCACGCAAATGCCGCTGCCGATCACCGGCGATCGCGGCTTTAATTTTGCTGAAGTCACGGCCGGTGGCGTGCCGTTGCGCGAGCTTCATCTCGAACGCATGGAATCGCGCGTGTGTCCGGGGTTGTTTTTGTGCGGGGAAATTTGTGATGTGGATGGCCGCATTGGCGGATTCAATTTTCAATGGGCGTGGGCGAGCGGCCATGTCGCCGGCGTGTCAGCCGCCAACTGATTGGTGTCCACCAGTAAATCGCGAACTTTTGCGAAAATGCACCTCCAGCGGTTGGGCTGGTGCTTCACAGCCCTCGGAGTTCTCGCGACAATTGCAGCTTTGGAAACCTCGGCTCTGCCGAGATGGGAACATTCTTGGACAGACACCAGCAGGCACGGGGCAGATGAACCGTGACCAAAAGGAAATCGCCAGCAGATGGAAACAAGCCAGCGAATGAAAGAGTTTGCGATCCGTTGGGTTGTTTCTAATCGGTTGGAGGAAGTTTTTGCTTTCAAGACAACGATTTCACTCTCAAGAGACTGAAGCGATTCTAGATTCCGATGAACCTCCTGCAAGTTCTCGAGCAATTGCGTTACGAGCCGGATTTCATGCAGAACGTCACGCATTGGCGCACCCTGCCGCCGCGGCCGGCGCAATGGGCGGAGTTGCCGACGGAGCTGCATCCGGCTCTGGCGGAGGCTTTGCGCCGGCACGGCATTAGCCGGCTGTTCACGCATCAAGCCGAGGCCATTGCCAAAATCGTCGCCGGCAAAAATGTGGCGGTGGTCACGCCCACTGCCTCTGGCAAGACGCTGTGCTACAACATTCCGGTGTTGCAGCGCGTGATCAACGACCCGGATGCGCGCGCGCTTTATCTTTTTCCCACCAAAGCGCTGTCGCAAGATCAGGTCGCGGAGCTGCAGGACATCGTCACCCTGCTCGGCGAGCAGATCGACTTCGACCTGAAGACCTACACATTCGACGGCGATACGCCGCAGTCCGCGCGCCAGGCGATTCGTAGCTCGGGCCACATCGTCGTCACCAATCCCGACATGCTGCATCAGGGCATCTTGCCGCATCACACCAAGTGGATCAAGCTGTTCGAGAATTTGCGCTATATTGTTATCGATGAGCTGCACAACTATCGCGGGGTGTTCGGCAGCCATCTCGCCAATTTGATCCGGCGGCTGCGGCGGATTGCGGAGTTCTACGGCGCGCGGCCGCAATTCATCTGCTGCTCGGCGACCATCGCCAATCCCAAAGAACTGGCCGAACAAATCATCTCCCAGGAAGTCGAACTGGTGGACAACAACGGCGCGCCGCGCGGAGAGAAGCATTTCATTCTCTACAACCCGCCGGTGGTCAATCGCGAGCTGGGCATCCGGCGCTCCTCGGTGAAGGAGGCGCGCAACCTGGCGATGCGGTTTCTCGCCAACAAGATTCAAACCATCGTGTTTGCGCGCAGCCGCTTGCGTGTGGAGATTTTGGTGACCTATCTCAAGCAGGCGATGACGGCGCAACAGCGTTCCGCGCGGCTGATTCGGGGCTATCGCGGCGGCTATCTGCCCACCGAGCGCCGCGCCATCGAGGCCGGCCTGCGCAGCGGCGAAGTGCTGGGCGTGGTGTCGACCAATGCGCTCGAGCTCGGCATCGACATCGGCCAGCTCACCGCGTGCGTGATGGTGGGCTATCCCGGCAGCATTGCCAGCGCCTGGCAGCAAGCGGGCCGCGCCGGCCGCCGATCGGATTCCGCGGCCGCGATCATGATCGCTTCCAGCAGCCCGCTGGATCAGTACATGATCAACCATCCCGATTACTTCTTCGAAGCCTCGCCCGAAGCCGGCATCGTCGATCCCAACAATCTGGTCATCTTGATGAGCCATCTCAAATGCGCCGCCTTCGAGCTGCCGTTTCAAGACGGCGAGAAGTTCGGTCATGGCAAGGGCGTGGTCGAAGCCACCCACGAGATTCTGGAATATCTCGAGGAAAACAAGGTGCTGCATCACAGCGAGGGCCGCTGGCACTGGATGACCGATGCCTATCCCGCCGAAGCCGTGAGTCTGCGCAGCGCGGCGCCGGAAAACGTCATCATCATCGATACCACCGATAACGAGCGCGTCATCGGCGAAGTCAACCTGCTCGATGCGCCGGTGATGCTGCATGACGACGCCATTTACATTCATGAAGGCCGGCAGTATCACGTCGACAAGCTGGATTGGGACCGGCGCAAGGCCTACGTTCGCCAGGTGGAGGTGGATTACTACACCGACGCGCATACCGATACCAGCATTCACGTGTTGGAAGTGTTCGAGGAGAGAATTGCCTCCGGCCCGCCGGCCGCCGGCGAGGCCCTGAAGCTTGCGCATGGCGAAGTGAACGTCAACTGCCAGACGACGAAATTCAAGAAACTCAAGTTCGGTTCACACGAGAACATCGGCTATGGCCCGGTGGAATTGCCGGAGATCAGCATGCACACGACGGCCTATTGGTGGGAATTGCCGGCGGACATGGCTGCGCGGCTGGGCATTCCGGAGTCGGCGCTGGGCGACGGCTTGAAGGCGGCAGCACATGCGCTGCACGGCGTGGCGGCGGTGTTTTTGATGTGCGACAGCCGCGACATTCGCGCTGTGCCGATGGCGCGCGCCCTGCTCACGCAACGGCCGACGATATTCATTTACGACAATCACCCGGGCGGCGTGGGCTTCAGTAAACGCCTGTTCGGCATGCACGGCGAGTTGGTGGTGGCGGCGACCGAGCTGGTGAAAGCCTGCGGCTGTGAGGACGGCTGCCCGAGCTGTGTTGGCCCGATGCTGGAGGTGGGAGAGCGCGGCAAGCAAGTGGCGCTGCAACTGCTGGCCGCCGGGCGGCACCAAGAAAACAGTTGACATTCGCAAAAAAAACACTATACTGGTGCCAGTTGACTGCACAAAAAATAGTCCCGCCACCAGTTCGTGCAGCGTTCCAGTGTCTGACAAGATCAGCCGAATGACGCCAATTGTGCTGATCAAGGTCACCCCCGCTATGTGCTCTTGCCTACGGGTGAGCAGGCAGAAAGCCGCCACTCCGTCTCCGCTTCCAGTTTTGGGCGAAGGGAATCTCAAAACATTCTGCTCCAATTTGAAAGCCATTCATATCGAATCATTTTAAAAGGATGATCCGCGCATGCAAAAGGGATCTGATTCATCATGCTTTGCGTCGCCGCAGAGCCAAGGCATGAGGGGCTGCCTCATTCTCTTGGCATGGATTTCCTGCCTGCCGGGCGCCGGCTTCGCGCAGCAGCAGGAGCGCGAGTGGCGCGATGACTTTCGCAACCGCGATCGCATCGAAGCGACCAGCAATCTGGTGTTGAACACGGCCAGGATTTCCGGCGCCGATACCGGCCAGGTTTCGCTGCTCACCATCGATTCCACCCTGACCACGAGCTCGGATTTTCGCGTCTTTCTCCGCGGGATTGACGGCGGCTACATCGGCAAGAAGGCCATCAAGACCGTGGTGGATATCGATGTCTTCCCCGCGAATCCGAACTTCTATCTGATTACGGACGCGGGGACGAAATCCGTTTTTACCTACAACAGCGTGGACGGCAGCGCGGGCGCCGGCGACATTGGCTTTGCAATCGACTTGACGTTTACGCCGGCGGATGCCTATCCCTTCGTGGAAAACGCCCGCTCCAAAGTCATCATCACCGGCAGCGATGATGCCGACGGCGCCGGCCACGTGGTGAAGTATGATTTGGAAGGCGGCCCGACGATCGTGTGGGAATACAATGCCACCCGGCAGGATCTCAAGCTGCTGCGGCCCTCGGACGCGGTGGCCGTGCCCACCAATCTCAATCAAGTCATCATTTGCGATACCGGCAATGACCGCCTGCTCGCCGTGGATCTCACCGTGCCGGGTGACGCCGGGGTGACGGTTTTGAGCGGTGAGGGTTTCCGCACACCCGTGGACGTGGAAGTCGATCGGAATGATGCCAATGTCTATCTGGTCACCGATCAAGGCAATCACCGCATCGTACTGGTGCGGCGGAGCGGCAACACGCTCACCCGCATTTTTCAATTCGGCACCGGCAGTCCGGTGACTTCACTGGCCGGGCTGACCCGGCCGACCGACGCCGACCTGATGGACAATGGCAATGTGCTCATTTGCGACGCCGGCAATAACCGCCTGATCGAGGTCACCCGAACCGGCAGCATTTTCTTTCGTTTTGAAAGTGAGTTGCGCAGCCTGACCGACGCCGACCGCATTGCCGGCAACAAAACGTTGGCCGCTTTTCGCAGCAACGGCACGGATGTGACGCCGCGCCGGCTGGCTTACGCCACGACGGATTCCGTCATTTCGCAGATCTTCTCCTTTGGCCGCGCGGTCGATTTCGATTCTCTGTTTTGGGAGGGCGAGGATTTTGGCACGTCCGGGCGCGAGGGCACTCGCTTGAGCATCAAGATGCGGTCCTCCAACAGCCGCAGCGACATTCTCACCCGGCCCTTCTATGGCCCCACCAGCCAGGGAGATTTCTATACCAACCGCCGTTCCGCCATCAATCCCATTCACGAGCTGAATGGCGACAGCTTGTTTCAATTCCTGGTTCATTTGGAAACCAGCAGCACGTTGCGTACGCCGGTGTTGACGAAGATCGGCGCGACTTCGCATTTCATCCGCTACGAGACGCCAGGCGTGCTGCTCTCCAAAGTCATCAAGGATTCGGCGGACAAAGTCATCACCGACTGGCGGCTGCTGGCGTTTCCGCATCAAGGCCAGGGCATCACGGTCGAGGTGATCAACGCGCAAAACAATGCGGTTTTGGCCTCTTTCACGGAGGCCGAAGATCCAATCGGCAGCTTGTCGGCGCGGGTGCCCGGTTTGCGCGGTAAGCAGGAACTGCGCTTGCGCGCCTCGCTGCGGACCGCTTCGCCGTTCATGATGGCGAATACGCCCGTGCTGGAGAGCTGGCGGCTGGTGTATGCCGTCATGCCCAAGGGACCTTCGGTCACCCACTTCACCAATGGGAAATTCGCGCCGGTGGAGATGTACCAGTTTGCCAACGCGCCGAGTGACAGCATTTTCATTGCCGTGCAGGATCCGACGCTGGCGCCCACCGCGGGCACGCGTGACACCGTGGCCGTGCAGGTGTTCAGCGCGCTCACCGAGGATTCGGCGCGCGTGGTGTTGCGGGTGAATCCGCAGAACTTTGCGGAGTTTCGCGGCGGCCTGCCGGCGGCCTTCAACGCCTCGCGCCGCAGCAACGACACGCTGGAGGTGAAGGATCGCGATGTTCTGATCGTGCGCTATATCGACCCCGATGACAACACCGATATCAGCACCGATTCGGCGCGCGTCATTCAGCGCTCTTTCGGCCAAATTCGCATCGAGAACATCGACGGCGCCCGCATCGACTCCACCGATGTTGGCGGATTGCTCTACCTGCGGGTGACGGGCGAGACGGATCAGAATCTCTCGCCGACCGTGCCGGATTCCATTCGGGCGTTGGTTTTCGTGAACAAGCAAAACGGCGAGCAGGAGCTGGTCACCCTGGTTGAGATTGCAGCGGACGCCGGCGAATTTCGCACCGCTCAGCCCATTCAAGTCGCGGGCGTGCCCACCGGCAATCGTGATTCCCGCTTGCGTGCCGCCGGCGGCGATGATATCATCGCGCGCTATACCGATCCCGTGGCCGGCGACGTGACGGCCGACACCATCGCGGTGCGCAGCGGCGTGCCGCCGGTCGAACCGTTGAGCGAAGCCTTCAGCATTGACATCGCGCCGAATCCGTTTCAGGCCAGCAAGCACAGCCAGCTTCGCCTGCGCGCGCGGGTGCGTTCCGGCACGTTGACGATTCAACGCGTCGAAATCTACAACCTGGCCAGCGATTTGGTGGCCACCATCCCCGGCACGCGGATTTCCCTGAACGGCAGAAATACGATCACGGCCGCGGACAACGCCGTGATTGCCGACGGCTGGTGGAACCGGCGAACCGACGAAGGCGCGAGCGTGGCGAGCGGAACGTATTTCGCCAAGGTCTTTGTGCGCCTGGCCGGCCAGCCCCGGGGCCTCGATGGCGAGGACGTAAAGTTGCGCAAATTCGTGATCATTCAATAACGGCCGGATGCCGCCGTTCTTTCATCCCGAGATTTTGTGACGACGACTAGCAGGATCAATCTTATGAACCATATCCCATTTCCTTCGCGTCGTGCCGGAATCGCCACGTTGATCGTGCTGGCAACCGCTGCGCTGGTGCAGGCGCAAGTGGCCGGCCAGTATGCCGCGCCGATTCTGCGCGTTAGCCCCTACGCCCGGCAGGTGGCCATGGGCGAGGCCTTCACGGCGCTCGCGAACGATCTCAGCGTCATGCGCTACAATGTCGGCGGCCTCGGCAGCTTGAGCAACAAGTCGCTGTCACTGCATTTTCATCAATGGATCGACGACACCTATCAGGGCGCTTTCGAGGGCGCGCTGCCCACCCGCTACGGTACCTTCGGCCTGAGCTTCGGCTATTTCAACGAGGGCGACATTATTGCGCTCGGAGATGATTTCTCGCCGCTGGTCGGCGATTTTAGCAGCAGCGATCTGATGCTCTCGCTCGGTTACGGCAACTACGTCTATCTGCTCAACCACCGGCTGTCGTTCGGCGCCGCACTCAAAGGCATCCGCCAGGATTTGATCAGCAGCGCCGGCACCGCGCTCGGCGTTGACGTCGGCGCGCTCTACTGGCTCGAGAATTTCTCGGTGGGCGCCACGCTGCAGAATTTCACCGTGAAAAAACTCCAACTCACCGGCGGCGGCAGCGCCAGCCTGTTGCCGGAGACGATTCGCGCCGGTGTCGCCACCCACGTGCCCATCGGCTTGGGCGCCACCGGCCGCCGCATGCAATGGAGCGTCGGCTTGGATGCCTCCAAATTCCTAGATCAGGACGACAAGGACATTCGCCTGCAAGCCGGCACGGAGTTTTTCCTCTCCGAAGTCTTTGCCGTGCGCGGCGGCTACAAATTCCACAACCTCGATGACAATTCCCGCTGGGGCGCGGGCTTTGGCCTGGTCATTCCGATGAGTTGGTTCGGCGGGTCGAACACACATTTCGACTATGCCTACAGCCCGCTCGAGGCCTTCGATTCGCAGGCACATCGTTTCTCGCTCTCCTTCAATTTCGGCACGGCCGAGCCGCAAGGGTTTCTCGTCGATCGCGGCGAGATCGACCGCGAACTGGCGGAAGCGCGCCGCGCCCGGCAGGAGGCGGAAGAAGCCCGTCTGGCCGCGAAGGAGGCGGAAGAACGCGTTCGCGACCTCGAAGCGCTGCTGGCCGAGCGCCTGCGCAAGGCCGACTCGCTGGCGCAGTTGACCGAAGGCCGCATCACTGTCGAGCAGAAAGGCCGCGACGTGCTGATGACCCTGCGCATCAATTTCGACTTCGACAAGTCGGACATTCGCTCCGACATGTATCCGACCATGTACAAAGCCGACGAGATTTTGAAACTCTATCCCGAGTCCGTGGTGTGGATTGCCGGCCACACCGACAGCATCGGCACGGATGAGTACAACATCAAGCTCGGCGACCGCCGCATGAACAGCGTCATGAAATTTCTGGTGAATCAAGGCAACAGCCCGAGCCAGTTCTACAATCCCGTCTCCTACGGCGAATGGAAGCCGCTGAACGACAACAGCACCGAGCAGAACCGTTTCCTCAACCGCCGCGTCGAGTTCCTGATTTACACCATTGATCATCAGCCCGAGTTGCCCGAGGCTTCCAAGATCGAACAGGTCCACGTCCTGGGTGATACCGTCAACGTGGTATACAACGGCCGCGTGCCGGGCTACACCACGGATTTGTTGACCGATCCCACGCGTTTGCTCATCCGGTTCGCAAAACTCTACATTGCGGATCCGCTGACGGTGGAAGTGAATCGTGGCTCGGTGCAACGCGCCCGTCTTGGTTATCATCCCGAAGATGCCAGTACTTGGATTGTCTTGGATATGACGGAGGCGGTGGTGCCGGAGATGATTACTATTGGCAAGATGTTGAAGATCGTGACCACCAAGTTCACGAGCAGTGCCGGTCGAGGGGGAGGGAGGTAGGCCTCTCGATCAACGCCGGCCCGGCGCGGCACAATCGCAGCCGGGCCCAGGCATTCAAAAAAAACTCCCACGGTTGCACCCATGCCGGGTCGCAGCCGTGGGAGTTTTGTTTTGTGGGTGAGAGGTAGGCTGAAACCTGTGTTTCAGGCTCAGAAGACGATCGTAATGTTTGTCACCGTGGCGCCGTTGGATACCACCACACTGTCGGCCCGGGAGGCGGCTTGATCACCATCGCGATCGTAGAACCCGATCGGTTCCGGTGGCACTGCCGTCGGCTCCAGACTGCCGTCCAAATCCGAGTCCTGGGCGCCCACCGGCCAATATGTGCCGTCCGGAACATTGGCAATGACGAACTCGCCGGATTCATTGGGTACGAAGGAAATCGCCTCCAGCGTTTTGCGCAGCACGTTGGTGGCTTGGCTGGGATTCGGAAAAATCTGTTGAATCACATCGAGCAGATCGGTATTGAGCAGCGCGACCAGCGTGTTGCGCGGCGAGGGGCCGCCGGAACGGAAGAGAACTTGCCCGCGCACTTTGCCGCCGGGGAATTCGGCGCCGGTGGTGAAGGTGATCTGTTGCGGCGTCTGCAGCACTTGGCCGCGTGCGCTGGTGGCGGTGTAAAGCACGGCGGTGTAAACGGTGTTGGGTTTGAGCGTCACCGGCGCGGAAAGCTCGCGCCGATCGGCGCTCGGCCGCAGCGTTGCGCCGGTCAGGCCTTCGGGAATCGGCGCAATGAACAAACCGAGCCTGCTGGTATCGACGGCGGTCGTGAAGGTCAAGCGAAATGCGGTGTTGAGCGGCACGTTCTTTTGACCGTTCACCGGAAAGGTGCTCACGACTTTCAAACCGACCACCGGCGTCTGCAATGCGATTTGCGCGAGCGAGGCGCTTGCCACCGTCACGCTGTCGAGCGCTTGATCGGCATCGGCGTTGTGGCCCTGCAGGCGGTCGCCTTCCTGCAGGCTGAAGCGGCCGTCACGATTCACATCCAGCGCGGCGAATGGCCAATACCCGCCCGCTGCGACGCCGGCAATGCTGTATTTGCCCGAGGTGTCGGCGATCGCCGCAACCGCGGCGAGATGGGAATAGAATTCCTGATCGGGCGCCGCCGCCGCCAAGATCGACTCCGGATTTTTCTTGAGCAGACCGACGAAGCATTGCAGCGGCTGGTTGAACGGCTTCACCGAAATGCCGCTCACGCTCGCGCCCGGAATGCTGCTGCCGGTCGCAAACGTGCTCACGAACGGCGTGCGCAGATAATCGCCGTAACGATCGTTGGCAGCGAAGACGACGAGCGAGTAAGTCGTGTTGGCCGCCAAGGCGGCGGGAACGCTGATTTGCCGGGCGTCGGAACTCAATTGCCAGTTTGCAAAGAAATCCGGCGGCGTGGGCGCGAGAATGAATCCGAGATTCTGCAGTGACATTTCCGCGCTGAAGGTGAGTGTCACACTGGTTTGCGCCGGAACGCCGGTGGCATTGGGCGCCGGCGAAGTGTTGACCAAGTGCAGATCCGGGTAGGGATCTGGAATGTTAGGAGAAGTCTTCTTGCTGCAGCCCACGCCGGCGAGGAGCAGCAGCGAGAACGCCGGAATAATCGACCACCCTGGTCTTTGGTTTTTGCGGAATGCGCCCCTCGTTGGTTCAGCCATGGATTCAATCCTCCACTCGAAAGTATTGCTTCAGTAGTTGTCTGGCGGCAGCCAGCGCCCGTCCGCGATGGCTCACCGCGTTTTTTTCAATCAAGGACATCTCCGCGAACGTGCGCTCGCCGCCCGCCACGATGAAAATCGGATCGTAGCCGAACCCGCCCTCGCCCTGCGGCGCGAAGGCCAGCCGGCCGTCGCATGATCCTTCCACGAGCTGCACCGTGTTGCCGTCGGCGAATGCCATCACCGTGCGAAAACGCGCGCTGCGGCGCTCGGGCGGCACCGCCCGCATTTCCGCCAGCAGTTTGCGCACATTGTCTTGATAGCTCGCGCCGGGGCCGGCGTAGCGGCTGCTGCGCACGCCGGGGGCACCGTTGAGCGCTGCCACGAACAAGCCGGTGTCGTCGGCGAGCGCCGGCAGCCCGGTGAAGCGCTGCAGCGTCACCGCTTTCTTGCAGGCATTTTCCTCCAAGGTGTCGCCGTCTTCTTCCACTTCCGGCATGTCGGGAAAATCGTCCAGGGAAAGAAGGGCAAGTGGAAGGGCGGCCAGGACTTCCCGAATTTCAAGAATCTTGTCGCGATTGTGTGTGGCTAGAACCACGCGGGCAGGCGGCAGGGGCATGGCGGGTCGTCAATAATTTTCTATCGTGTCCACGATGCCGACGATCGAAGCATCGACCGGTGACAGGCCGTGGCGCAGAGGGATGGTGGCTTCGCGCGCGGTGACATAAAACACGGTTTCGCCCGGGCCGGCGCCCACGGTGTCGATCGCAACCAGCGGCGCGCCGGTGGGTACGGCAAACCGGTCGAGCGGTTGAATAATTTGCATTTTAGTGCCGATCAGGCTGGCATCTTTTTGCGTGGCCCAGATCGTGCCGAGGACGCGTGCGAGAAACATTCAGGCGACATCCAGTTTGTCGACAATGGCCATGATGGTGGCGTCAACCGCCTTGTTTTCCGTGGCGGCAGTTTGCCGCGCTGAGCTGCCCTGCACCACCAGCACAACTTCACCGACGCCGGCACCCACGGCATCCACCGCCACCAAAAAACCTTCACGATCTTTCAATTCAAGGCTCACCGGCCGGACGATTTGCAGTTTCAGGCCTTGCAGCCGTTCATCCTTGCGCGTCGCCCACACCGTGCCAATTACACGTGCGAGAATCAAGTGGCAATCTCTCTGGGGATGGTGAAAAACTTGTACGCGCCGCTCAGTTACTTTTTTTGATAGAGATTCTTCAGGGCCCGCAATTCCTTCTCCAGCGCATTGATACGCTGCTGCAGCCAGGCAGGTTCGGGCCGCATGCTTTCGCCTTGCGGCCAGCGGGGCTGCGTTTCCAGGGCGGGTTCGCCGGAGATGGGCACGCGCAGTTCGCTGAGCGCGATCGGAATCCTTGTTCCCAAGCGCACTGTGACCCGGGAGAATTTTTCCTGTCGGACAACTTCCAATTCCACTTCTTCGCCCGGCAGTGTGGCCGCCACTAGTGTACTCAACGAAGTGAGAGAATCCACCGTTTGGCCGGAGAATTTACGAATGATATCACCCACCTGCAAGCCGGCTTGCTGTGCCGGGCCGTCCGGCACGATGGTCAAAATGCGCGGCCACGTCTGCTCGCCGTCCGTGACGACGGTGATTCCCAACCAGCCATGGGTGGTATAGTAGTGCTCCGCTGCCGCACGAACGGCCGGCAGGATTTCGCTCAAAGCGTAAACCAGCGCCGTGTTGCTGAAGAAATTGCCGTTCTGCGCGCTGGCTTCTTCGAGGCCGACACGGCCGGCCACCATGCCCACTGCCCGGCCTTGCGTGTCGAAGACCGGCGAGCCGTTGCTGCCGGGATCGACATTGGCAGTGATGTGCAAGCCGCCGTCCGCTTGAATCGCGCGCACCACGCCCACCGACACGGCCTGCGGCACCCCCAGCGCGTTGCCGATCACCGTTACCCAGGAGCCGGCATTCAGGTCGCTCGCCAAGCCGATGCGCGCGGGCGTCAGTCCGGTGGCGTGAATTTTCACGATTGCGACGCCGCGCGCGGAATCAACCCGCACCAATTCAGCGCGGTAAGTGGCGCCGTCGTCCATCGCCACGTCGATGTAGTCCGCCGCCCGCACCACCGATTCTTTAGTCAGCACAAAGCCGTCGCTACTGACGATCAAGCCGCTGCCGACCACCAGTTCCTTTGCTGCATCGCGGCGGTCACCGAACATTTCAAACAACCGGCTGCCGCTGCTGCTGGGCGCCTTCAGTGCGGTTACGGTTACCACCGACGGTTTGGCGGAATTGACGATGTCGGCAATCTCGCGCTCCAACGCCGAAAGCAGGCTCTGGGCCTGCAGGGCGCCGGCTTGGCAGCACAACACGAGCAGACCCAGGCCGACGGTCTGCCAGCCGGCGTGCAATCGCGTGTTTTTCTGCAAAACTGATTGGCGCCCGCCCGCAGAGCGCAACCAGCAACGTGTCAGGATTGGCTCCACGACCATGCACCGTCAGAAGGATGAAATGAAAGTCGCTCTCACGGGACGAGCGGTGGAGATCACCCCAGGGCGCGAAGAATCGGCCGATGCGCCACCAGCAAGAGCCTGGCCGCGCGGGGCGCTGGCGGACCGAATCGGGAGAGTGGGGGTGATTTTGTCGAGGGGATAGGAAATGCGCGTGGGGAACTTCGAAGGGTCAGCTTGCCAGCCGGCCACGGTAGCGCCTTGGGTCTGGAAGGTGCGCATGTTGGAAGCCGCGGCGATGGGCGTTTGCGGGCGCCAGACGAGATAGCCGAGAAAAACGGCCAGCATCAGCGCGGCGCCCGCGTAGCCGGCGGTGCGAATCCGGCGGTAGCGCGCGCCCACCAAGCGTCCGGCCCGCGGCATGCGCTGCTCCAGCTTGATGCGCGCCCGCAAGACTGCGGCAAAATCATCGGAGGTGCGAACCTGGCGCAGACTGCTTAATTGATTCCGCAGGTGATCGAGGCGGGCAACCGTGTCATGACAATCGTGACAGGCCGATAGGTGGGTTTCCACTTGTTGTCGTTCAGCGGCGGGCAGAATGTTCTCGACGTAGTCCGAAAAGGACTCAGAAAGCCTCTCGCAAGTGTTCATACGTAACCTTCATTGTAGCAAGTTATACCGGCCACTCCTTTGGAGTTAAAGTGAAGGGTTGATTATTTGCGCTGATCCAGTAATTTTTTGAGGCGGTTTTGCAGGCGGAGCCGGGCACGATTGACGCGCGATTTCACAGTACCAATCGGAACCCGGATAATCTTACTGATCTCTTCATATGAAAGTTCCTGGACGTCCCGCAAAATGATCACCTCACGAAACTTTGGTGAGAGTTTGCTGATTTCGCGTTGAATCAACTCTTCGCCCAGCGTGCTGTTCGCCTGTGTCTCAGGATTGAACACCTCGTCCGAAATCTCATAGTCGCGGTCTTCCAGCCCCATGTCGGACAGCGAGAAAAACCGCCGGCGCTTGCGGCGCCGCAGCTCAGTGCGCGCCAAATTGCCGGCAATCGTGTAAATCCACGTCGAAAACTTCGCGATGCGCGTGTAGGCGAAACGGTTGCGATAGACCCGCAGGAACGTCTCCTGCACGACGTCCTCGGCTTCCTCGTGATTGTTGAGAAAACGAAAAACGAAGTTGAGCAACTGATCCTTGTAGCGTCGGACAATCTCTTCGTAGGCCGCCAATTCTCCCTGTTGAAAGCGCTCGATCAGATCTTCATCAGTGGGTTTGACCTCGTTTCTTTTGGGACTTTCCTCCATTCATCTTCCTTCCCTCATGAGAGGATGGTGGCGGGTGACCTCCTGGCAAACCGGCAGCGCCAAAGATCGACACCAACCCACGCCCAAGCCACGTTCATGAATGCCGCCGAAACTCGTTTCCGGCGGAACAGATGAGTCTACGCTGCAACCCACTCGTCTGCAGAACCGCGCGAAAACGGCAGGCTCTGCACCGGCAGTTTCTTGATGATGGCGATGGTCATCAGCCGCAACAGCAAAAGCTCGGAAATACTCTGGCTCTTGGCAAGATAATCGACATGGCGCAGAACTTCCAGCGCATTGAAAATCTCGCCGCTGGCATAGGCGCGGGCCTCGCGTTGCAGCCGCTCGGCAAAGAACGAATGCACGCCGGTTTTTTGCGACAGCGCGCCGAGATCCTGCCGCCGCGACAAGGCCTGCGCCAAATACAATTGCCCGAAATAGCGCGCCAGGCTGCTCACGATCGCGCCGGTGCTGCTGTTCTCCGCCAGCGCTTCGACGATGCGCAGGGCCGCCACCAGATTCTTGCCGCCCAGCGCCTCCTGCAACGAAAAGATCGAAAACTCGCGCCGAAAACCGGCAACCTCCCGCACGTGATCGAGCGTGATCTGCCGTTCACTGCCGAGATAGACCTGAATCTTTTCGATTTCGCTGCGCAACGCCTGAATGGAATTGCCCACTTCCGTGGCCAGCCACTGCGCCGCCTCCGGCGAAATGCCCATGCCGATGCTCTCTATGTAGCCCTGGATCCAGGGCACGATTTGATTGTCATAAAGCGGCCGGCAATCGACGAAGCCCGCAATCTTGCTCAACGCCTCCAGGCCTTTTTTCTTCGAGCCTTTCTCGCGTTGGGTGAGAATCAGGTGGGTGGTGGGGCAGGGCTTTTTGGCATACTCGGCCAGGGCCAGGAGATCGCCCGCCGGCATTTTGTGCACATCCCGGACGAGAATGGTGCGGAAGGCTGCCAGCATGGGATAGGAGCTGGCAATGTCCAGCACCTTGTTGGCCGAAACGTCACTGCCATACAGGGCATCGAAATTGAAGTCGCGCATCTCCGGCGTGACGAGCTTGGCCAGCAACAGCCGCACGCCCTCTTCGATCAAACCGGTTTCTTCACCGGAGAAGAAATAGACCGCTTTGAAATCGCCCCGGCGAATCGATTGGGTAAACTCCGCGAATTTCATGGAATCTCTAGGGACAGAACACGGCGGGCTGTGGGTTTGTCGCGCGTTGCTCTCACCGCGCCGGCGGCAAATATAGCAGGCCGGCTGTTGGATTGCAAGCGATTTTCCGCGATGCTGGCCGTGTCAAGCGCTGCGTGTTATCGGTTCTATTTGATTTCCGCCCGAACATGTTCCACTGCGCGGAAGCAACACACGCGCCCACTGCTTTATTATTTTGAAGAGTCCTACGATCACCATGGTCGTCCCGCAGCACGACAAGTCGATTTGGCCGTCCCAACGAATTTGAGTAACAGCACAATTGCCTGTCACCGCTTCACACCGAAGTTGGGTTTCGGTGTGCAGCGGTGACAGACGAAATGCAATGAGACCGGCAGCAGATGGTGCCGCGTGCCGGTCACGCCGCTCGGTGTCTCACAAGACTGGCGTAGGTTCCTGCCTCAGAATCCCAACAAATAGCCGGCGCGCAAAGTGAAATTGGGCGCACCATCGTCCAAACCCAGGCCCAAGCCGCCGCGCAGCCGGCCGCCGGATTTCAACAGATAATCCAGGCCGCCCGACAGCAGAATGTAATCGCCCTCGGTGCGGAAGTTGATCTCGCCAATGAGGTTGAGATTGTTCTTGGTCGGATAAATCACGCCGCCGCCGATCAACAAGCTGTTGTCGTATTCGGAGTCGGTCTCGACCTTGCCGGTGTTCGGATTGAATTTGGGCACTTTCGTCTCTTCGAAATCCAAGCCCAACGTGCTGGTCAGCACCAGGCCGCTCTCCAGCCGATGGCGCAAGGAGCCGAAGCCGCCGAAATCCAACGTGCTTTCGCCGATGTCCTCACTGCCGATCGGCAGCGTGATCAACGCACCGACTGAAATCATCGTGGGGCCGGGCACCACGTTGTAGCGTCCGGAGACCAACAAATCACTGATGCCGGACTGGCTGTCGCCCACGTCCGGGGAAATGTTGCGAAATCCCAGGGCGCCGCCGAGCTGCAGTTTCTCCGCCACCGGCAGGGCAGCTTGCACCGCCAAATCGATGCTCGCGAGATCATTGTCATAGGTCGAATACTGAAACAGACCCTCGCCATAAGGAGAGGTGGCGATCGGAGCATCTTGGAAAAAGGTCTGCAGCAACCGAACGTTATCCGTTTCGTTTTGCGCCTGACTCACACCGACTCCCCATACCAACACCAGCAATACCGCCACAGTACGACACTTCATTTCACTTTTCTCCTTTCCAGGAAATGTTAGAAAGATAAAGGTTCGTCCGAACGCGAGGTTCCGTCAATTAGATCATTGGTCAGAATGTTCGGACGACCGGAACAGCCTACTTCACCCGCCGGATCTCCGCGTTGAGAATTTGCAGAATATTCACACGGCTGTTGACCCGGTCGGAGTTCTTGAAACTGATCTCGCCCTTCATGCCGGGGTAGTCGTCAATCTGGGCGAGCGCATCACGCATCTGATCCGGCTTGCGGGCGCCGCGTTCCACGCAATGCAGCAACAGGCTGCCGGCATCATACCCCATGACGTCAAAGCGCTCGGGCGTGGCGCCGGTGAGCTTGCGATAGGCAGTGCGGAATTGCCGGCCGCGCTCGCTTTGCCAGTCGACATAGTAATCGCTGGGGAAGACCGCGCCGTCGATGTAGGAACGCAGCTCGCGCATGCGCTCGGGTGCAATCCACTGCCAGTCGTCGCCGCCGAGCAGCAGGCCTTGGATGTTGTAGTAAGCGCGCTGTGGCGCGATCAAGGTGATGTCCTCATGGTACAACGGCAGGAACAGCGCGTGAATGCTGGTGACCGGCGTGGCCACTTCTTCGACCATGGCGGCATTGCGGATGCCCTTCAACGAGCGGTAACTCGGGTTGAGCTTGAAGGTGTCCGCCAGGCTCAATTCGAATGCCGCGGCGCGGATGCCCTTGAACTGCTTGCCGAAATCCTCCGTGCCTTCATAATACCATTTCTGGGTGATGATCTGGCCGCCCAGGCTGTCCACCGCGGCGCTCAAACCATCGGTCATCTGCTGGCCGTATTCATCCTGCGGGGCGAAGGTTGCAAACCGGCGGCAGTTGAGATAGCGCACGGCATACTCGGCCAGGGCGCGGCCTTTCCTCTCGCGGTTGGCATTCATTTGAAACACGTACTCGCCCAGCTCGGCAATGCCGTTGGCGGTCGACACCGGCACGAGAATGGGAATGCTCTTCTCCTGCGCCAGCGCCGCGATGGCGCTGCTCGCGGAATTTTCATACTCGCCGATGAGCGCCACGATGCTGGGATCGCTCAACAGAAGCTGCGCCGCCTTGAGCGCGCCCACCACGCTGCTCTCCGAATCACGCACCACCAACTCGACCGGGAGATTGTCGGCAACGGGCAAGATGCCGGTTGCGCCTGCTTGCGCCAGTGGCCGGCTGTTGCCGCTGCGCGTTCGCAGCGCGTAGCGCATGCCGCGATAAAGCGCCTGGCCGGCCTCGGCATCCATGCCGCTCAGCGGCACGATGACGCCGATGCGCACCGGCGTGTTGAGCTCCTGCTGCGGCGCCGTGCGGAGCTGCTCCAGTTGGCGGGTGAAACGGGTGTTGGGATGCGCGCGCAGGAAGGTGTCGACGATCTTTTGCGCCTCTGCACGGCGGCCCTGCGCATATTCGTTTTTGGCGAGCGCGATCGCCACCAACGCGAGGCCGTTTTCGCCCAAATAGCTGCGGCGCAGTTTGCGGCGCAAGTCACTGGGCTGGAGATAATCATCAAACAGGGTTTGGGCGTAGCGGGCGGCGGGTTCGCGCAACGCCGGCGTTTCGGCAAAATCCAGCACCCAGATGAATTCACTCGCCGCTTCCGCGTAGTTGGCCTCTTTGAAGGCGGTCATGCCGAGCAGAAAATGCGCTTGATCCGCGTGACGGCTCTTGGGGTATGCCTCCAGCAGGCGATTGAGCGCCTCGCTCGTCTGGCTGTACTGGCCCAACTGAAAATGGCAGCGCGCCTGCAGATATAATCCCGAGGTGTAAAGCTCATCCTGCGCGCCGCGCGCCACGGTGCGCGCGGCCTGGTCAAGTGCGAGCGCATAATTGCCCTGGTTGTAGGCGGTCACGCCACGCTGGAATTGCAGTTTCTTGTCGCGCAGGGTCTCCTGGGAAACCGCAGTAGAAACAGCAATGCCCAGCAGAAGCCAGGCATAACCGGAAAGGGCGGATAGAGATCTCATTCGACCGTTACACTTTTGGCTAGATTTCGCGGTTGATCCACGTCGCAGCCGCGCAGGATGGCGATGTAATACGCCAGCAGTTGCAGTGGAATGATGGTGAGGATGGGCATCAGCATTTCGATGGTCGGCGGGATGTAGATGACGTGATCGGTGTGGCGTTTGATCTCCTGATCGCCGGCCGTGGCGATTGCGATCACGCGGCCCCGGCGGGCACGCACCTCTTCGATGTTGCTGATGATCTTGTCGTAGGTCGAATCCTTCGTGGCAATGAACACCACCGGCATGTTTTCATCGATCAGGGCAATCGGGCCGTGCTTCATTTCCGCCGCGGGATAGCCCTCGGCATGAATGTAGGAAATCTCCTTGAGCTTGAGCGCGCCTTCCAGCGCCACCGGGAAATTGTAGCCGCGGCCGAGATAGAGAAAATTGCCCGATTGGTGATAGATCTTCGCGATTTCCCGCACTTGCTCGCGCTGTTGCAGAATCTGCTCGACCTGCCGCGGCAGCGCCTGCATCGCCTGCACCGTTTCGCGGCCCTTGCTCGCCGACATGTTGCGCATGCGCGCCAGCAGCAGAGTGATGAGCGACAGCACCGTCACCTGGGACGTGAAGGCTTTGGTCGAAGCCACGCCGATTTCCGGGCCGGCATGCAAATACACCCCGGCATCCGTCTCGCGCGCGATGGACGAACCCACCACGTTGCAAATGCCCAGCACTTTCGCGCCTTTGCGCTTGGCCTCGCGCAGCGCCGCCAGCGTATCCGCGGTTTCACCCGACTGGCTGATCACCATCACCACCGTGTCCTGATCGAGCACCGGATCGCGATAGCGGAATTCGCTGGCATACTCCACCTCCACCGGAATGCGCACGAACTCTTCCAGCATGTATTCGCCGATGAGCGCGGCGTGCCAGGAAGTGCCGCAGGCGGTGAGCAGTATGCGGCGGGCATAGAGCAGGGAATCGATCTCGTGGCGGATGCCGCCCAACCGCGCCATGCCTTCCTCCACGAGCAGACGGCCGCGCAGCGCGTCTTCGATGGTGCGCGGCTGCTCCATGATCTCCTTCATCATGAAATGATCATGGCCGCCCTTCTCGATGCGCTCGATGTCGAAGGCGATGCGCTCGATGGCCTTGGTCACCGGTTGATTGTCGATGGTCTTGATCTGCACGCCGCTGCGCGTCAGCACCGCCATCTCGCCGTCATCGAGATAGGTGACGTTCTTGGTGTGCTCGACCATGGCGGTGGCATCCGAAGCGACGAAGTACTCGCCCTCGCCGATGCCGACCACCAGCGGGCTGCCCCGCCGTGCCGCAATGATGGTGTCGGGATGGTCGTGCGAAACCACCGCGATGCCGTAGGTGCCCTGCACTTGCGCCAGCGCGGCGCGCACCGCTTCTTCGAACTTCAGACCCTCGGTGAGAAACTCCTCAATCAGGTGCACCAGCACTTCCGTGTCGGTCTCGGAGCGGAAGGTGTGGCCCTTCTTGGTCAACTCACGCTTGATCGCCAAGAAGTTTTCGATGATGCCGTTGTGAATCAGCGCGATGCGGCTCTTGCTGTCGGTGTGGGGGTGCGCATTGACGTCGTTGGGAACGCCGTGCGTGGCCCAGCGCGTGTGGGCAATGCCGACGCTGCCCGGCAGCGCGACGCCATCCACCCGGCGCTCCAGGTTCGAGATTTTGCCCGCTTGTTTCTCGACTCTGAGTTTGCCGTCTGAGACGATCGCAATGCCGGCGGAATCATAGCCGCGATACTCCAGACGCTTCAAGCCCTCGATCAACAGCGGAACCAGCGGTTTTTCTCCGACATAGCCTACGATGCCACACATGACTTGAAACTCCTTTGCGATTGCAAGCAGTTAGTGAGAACGTGCTTGGCCGGCTGTCCTTCAATCCGACATTATGGCGCGGCGCAGCAGTGATTGAGTGGGAAGAATGGCATTTGGAAAAGCTGGTGCGGATTGGCCGTCAATGGGTGTGCAGTGTAGCGCATGAAATGCCCACGGATGTTCACTCACCGGATGCCGTCAGAATGGCCGCAAAATAGAAATCACCTCTTAAAAATGCAAGACAAAAGGTTGAGCGTAAGCAATGCCGCAGTGGCTGGGCGATGACTCCACTCCACCGACAGCCCCGCTGCCAGCCACCTCCTCTGCCCGATACCGGCTGGTGGCATGGCATGAGGGTTGACCTGATCTGGTCAGGCGCGGTGCTGCGCCTGAGTATTCAAGGGATCCATTCGGGAGGACGGCGAAAAGGCCACGTCTTTTTTCATGGTAACCCTGACCGCTGGAGCGAAGCAGCCGCGCGGAACATCTTCTTCGGTTCGGTGCAGGATAAGAGTCGCGAAGGGAAGAGACGGGAATGCCACAACCGCGAAGCCCGATCATTTGTAGCTGATGCCCACCCAAAGCCGGCGGCCGTAGTGTTCTTGAAATTCCAGCGTGGGTTGGCTGAAATCAATGCCGCCCTGATCCGGGTCTGCGCTTCGTTGATCGAGCAAATTGCGCACTTCCAAAAACGGCGCCACCGGCAGCCCCAGCCGCTGCAGCTTCGGGCCGGCCAGTTTTATATCTAGAAAATGGCGCCAGCCCAGCGCAGTCTCTTTGTTGCTCAGCCACTCGATGGCGCGCGCCGGACCATTGATTTTGGCGAGCAGGCTCACCAGGAAGCCACGAGGCGTGTGGTAGGCAAGCCGCAGCTTGAAGGCGTGGCGTTGATCCCAAGCCAAAGGCTCTTCCAGATGGCTGCGCTGAATTTCGTTGCGGCTGCGGCTCAACAGCGTGGATTCCGGCCAGGAGCCGGTGCCGGTGCTGGTCAAATAGGTGTAGGCCAGGCTCGTTTGCAGCGTGCTGCCGAAGCGATGCGAATACGCCGCCTCCAGGCCGCTGGTGCTGGCTTTGGCGCGATTTTCATAGCGAAACACCGGCTGTTGTTGATTCTCGAAGCGCGTGGGTTGGTTGGCGTAGGGAAAGGTGTCGATCAAATCATCGAAATCGCGCAGAAAGCCGGTGAGCGTGAAGGTGGAGTATTCGGCGATTACGCGGCGGTAAGTCAGCTCCCAAGCCTTGGCGCGGATCGGCTTGATGTTGCTGTTGCCGAAGATCGGCCAGCGGGCGCCGACGCTGCCCGCTGGGTTGGTGTATAAGTAGTAAAACGGCGGCAACTCGAAAAACCAGCCGTAGTTCACCGCCAGGTGTTCGATGTTGCCGATGGGAATGGCGATGCCGAGCCGCGGCGCCAGGGTGAAGTGAAATTTTTCCTGGCGCGGCTCCGGCACGGTGATGGAATCATTGGGCACCGCGAATGCGGCTTCAGAAGGCAGCAGCGCCGGTTTGGTGTTGGCCGAGAAATACTCGGCGCGCACGCCCATGGTTGCCAGGAAACCGGGCAGCTCGATCTTGTGATGGAAATAAGCGGCGAGCGCATACGGGTTGCGTCGAAACGAATCTTGATAGCGGCTGTAAACCAAACTCTCCGCCGAGCGGCCATTGGGCCACAGCAAAAAGCGGTCGCGGTTGAGCGAGATTTGCCACAGATTGGTCTCGAATCCCAGTCGGAACTGATGGATGGGATTCAATTGCCGCACCAGGCTGAGGCGGCCGAGATAGTGCTGCTCGCGCAAATCTTCCCACCAGGGTTCGACCGCTCCCTGCCACACTTCGGCCAGTGATTGCGATTGGTCGAGGATGAGGTTGGTGGTTTCCTCGCCGGCGATCGTGCCGGTGACGCGCCGCCGCAAGCGCAGCGCGCTGAATTCCAGCTTGTAAAAGGTCTCTGCGCTCAGCGTTTGGATGATGGAAAGATCCATCCGGCTGTTGTTGTTGAAGCGCTTGGGCAGCGCCGACAGGCGGCCGGCCCAAGCTGCATCGTATTGCCGCCATTCCCAATTGGAAAACAAGCCCTGCCAGCGTAGAAAAAGATTGCTGGACAGCCGCAGCATCAGCTTGGAATTCAGATCATAATTGAAAATCACCGGCGTGTGGAAGGTTCGCCGGAGTTCCTTGCGGTAAGGCGTGTCGGTGAGATAGGCACTGCCGGAAATCAGATAATTGGAATCGATCAGCGGTCCGCCCAGACCGAGTTTGAGCGGCCCGCCCACGGCAAATTCGGCGCGCCGGGCATTGTCATAGGTCCAATCGCGACGGGCCGGCAGATCTTGCGCGAGCTTGAGCGCGCCGAAAAAGTCGTTGCGGCCTTCGCGCGTGATGATGTTGATGACGCCCGAGGTGACATTGCCGTATTCCGCGCTGAAGCCGCCGGTCTGCACCACCATCTCCGCGATCGCGCTGGTGGGAATGGTGAAAGCCGCGGCGCGCGTCATCGCGCCGGAGGCCGGCAGGCCGTCGATCAAATACTGCACGTTGCTGCTGCGGCTGCCGCGAATGTGATTGGCGACATAGCCCGGCACCAGCGCCAGTTTGTCGTGATAAGTCAGTCCGGGTGTGGTTTCAGCAATCGCTTCTTCGCTGAGATATTCGGTGCTCGACATCAGGTCGCGGAAAATCTGTACGCGCGGCGCCGTTACCACGATTTCCTCAGAAGTGTTGAGCACCCGGCTGGTGAGATCGATATCGAGGCTGGTGTTGAGGTCGGTTTTCACTTCGACTTCGGTCAGCTTCAGCGAGCTGTAGCCGATCATGCTCACGCGCAGGTTGTAGCTGCCGACCGGCAGATTGTAGATGATGTAATACCCGTGCTTGCTGGCCTTGGCGCCAAAATTGGTGCCCTCCACCACGATGTTCGCGCCCGGCAGGGGGATGTTTGTCTCCTTGTCTCGCACGAAACCTGAAATATTTCCGAATGCGCCGCTGTAGCTGCTGGTGGCCGGCAGGAGCAGCGCAAGGAACAGCAAGATTTTGGCTCTTGGGGATGGCGTCATCGTTTGCGCAAGATGTTGTTTTACCAGAGAAATACCCTTTGCAAGGCCTATGCCATGCTGCTGGAAGAATAAACGCATCCATTCAGCGCCAGGCTGGTCCTAAAACCGTGTTTTGTCCCACACGATTTCAATGAAGTTAAACTTGTACACCAGCCGCCACTGCCGCGATGACTTGCCACGGCCACTTCACGCCCGGCGCAAGGATATGCAAAAAGCTTCCAGAAAACGGAAAAGTTTTGCATATTGTCGGCCGTTTGCGCAGCAATTTCAATCGCCGCCGGCTCCTCCACTGAACAGAGCGCTCCGGCACCTCCGACAATCAACCTCATTTCAAACCAAACCATGTCAACCTCTGAAATGGCCATAAGTAGCCGCACCGCAGCCTATTTGGATAAGCTGGGATTTTTCGGCTGGCAACTCGGTCTCCAGCGCATTCAAAAATTCACCCGGTTTCTCGGGAATCCCCAGCGTGCTTTCCCCTCCGTTCATCTTGCTGGCACCAACGGCAAAGGCTCGACCGCGGCGATGTTGGCCGCAATTGCTCAGGCGGCCGGCCTGCGTGTGGGACTCTACACCTCCCCGCACTTGGTCCACCTCAACGAACGCATTCAAATCAACGGCAGGCCCATTCGCGGCCGCGATTTCGAAGCGCTGCTGCGTTCCTGCCGGTCGCAGGTCGACGCCCTGCAAGCCACCTACTTTGAAGTCTTGACCGCGCTCGCGTTCAAATACTTTGCCGAGCAGCAGGTCGATTTGGCAATCATCGAGACCGGCTTGGGCGGCCGGCTGGATGCCACCAATATCATCATGCCGGAAATCAGCGTCATCACTTCCATCAGTCTGGAGCATCAGAATTACCTCGGCAAGACCCTGGCGGCGATTGCAGCCGAGAAGGCCGGCATCATCAAACCGCGGCGACCGTGCGTGAGCGGCGTGCTGCCACCGCCCGCGGCTGCCGTCATTGCGGCGCGCTGCCGCGAACTGCGGGCGCCGCTGCTCGAGGTTCACCGGAGTGTGAAAATCTCAAAGGTGCGATTGGCGGCGGAGGGTACCAGCTTCGATCTTCGTTCGGCCGCGCACGATATTGATTATCCTGATCTGCGTTTGAACCTGCTGGGCTTGCATCAGGTGCGCAATGCGGCTCTGGCGGTTTGCGGCGCCCGGCTGCTGCGCCGCGCCGGTTTTCCGCTCTCTGATGAGGCCATTCGCGCGGGTTTGTCCCACACACATTGGCCGGCGCGGCTGCAACTTCTGCCCGGCTCACCGGCGATCCTGCTGGATGCCGCGCACAATGCCGACGGCATGCGCGCGCTCACCCGCACGCTGCGGGAACTCTTTCCCGATCGGCGGCTGAAGGTGGTTATGGCGTTGCTGAACGACAAGTCTGTGGCCAAAGTTTTGCGCACCTGGCTGCCGCTGCAGCCGGAGTTTTTTTTCGCCACGGCCGTAGCCGATCGCGCCCTGCCCAGCCGCGAATTGCTGCAACACGCCCGCGCCCTGGGCTTGCAGGCGCGCGCGTGCGCTGACGGCAGCGAAGCCCTGCAGGCCGCGCGCACACGCTGCCGGAGCAACGATTTGCTCTGCGTTACCGGCTCGCACTACCTGCTCGGTGAGTTGATGCGTGCGTCCAGCCTGCCATATCCTTACGCGCGCAGTGCCCGGCGCCAGCCCTGACGTACCCGGGTGCCGTCATCTTCTGAGATGGCAAGCAGTGCAGGCCTCCGCCAACAGGCGAGCTATCGAAACAAAACCAATCCGCGAATTGACTTTTTGATGAAATAGAACTATTTTGTCGCCGCTTGCTGCAGTGTTGAAACGATCGGAAATCATGAACGCCGCAGCACTTCATTCCTCTGCACCCCAACCTCGGACTGCGCGGCAGAAGACGTGCGGCTGTCAGGAGTGACGCCGGTGCCAACGCCTCAACATTCCAGGACGGAGTCTCGACCTTGAACTATCGCGATTCCCTGCAATCAAGATCAACTTTTTGGGATAGGTTCGCTATGCACCCCGATACACGCATGGGGCCGGTGCATCTCACGGTTGCGGATTTGAAACAATCGCTGAATTTCTACAGCAACCTGCTCGGCCTGAAAATTCTGCAGAGCCAGCGCGGCACTACCTGGCTGTCCGCCGACGGCTCGCATCCCCTGCTCGCGCTCACCCTGCTGCCCGATGCCAAGCCGCGGCCGCTCAACAGCGCAGGCTTGTATCATTTCGCGATTCTGGTGCCGGGCCGCTACGATCTCGCGCGCGCTCTGCATCATCTGCTCGATATGCGCTACCCGCTGCAGGGCGCCTCGGATCATCTGGTGAGTGAAGCGATCTACCTCGCGGATCCCGACGGCAACGGCATCGAAATCTACGCCGACCGGCCGCGCAGCGACTGGCAATGGCAGGAAGGCCAGTTGCTGATGACCACCGAAGCCCTCGATTTGGATTTGCTGCTGGCGGAATTGGGACGCGGCAGAATTACGTGGGAAGGATTGCATCCCGGCACGCGCATCGGCCATGTGCATCTGCAAGTCGGCAATCTGGAAAACGCCGAGCACTTCTATCGCGAGATTTTGGGATTTGCTTTGACCACGCGCTACGGAACCGAAGCCATCTTTCTTGCGGCCGGCGGCTATCATCATCATTTGGGATTGAACACCTGGGCGGGCAGGGGCGTACCGCCTGCACCCTCCGACGCCCGCGGCTTGCGCTATCTCACCATTTGCGTGCCGAATGAAACCGAATTGGCGCTGGTGGCAAGCCGCCTCGAGCGCAACGACTGGATGTTTCAGCAGAAACCCGGCTTGCTCAGCCTGCGCGATCCGTTCAACAACGGCATTCTCATCGTGGCCGGCGAACCCACGCTCGGCCGCAACGGCAGCCTGACCTGGTGAGCTTGCGCGGTGAACGGGTCTTGGTTCCGGTCCTCGCGGTTCGAACGAATACCAACAATCTTCTTCATCACGCCGGCAGCCCAGGCTGGGCGTGCAGGGGCTCATCTTCTTGAATGGAAAGAGTCATGATCACCAACCGCCGTTACCATGTGCTGCTGCCTCTGATGGTCATTCTGCTTGCCGGCCGTTTCGCCGGTGCCCTTGCCGCTGCACCGTCCGTCGGCCAGCCGTCCTTGATCGTGCAAATCAACAACGTTCGCGATCAACGCAACAGCAAAGGCGAAGTCGCGCTCTATCTCAACGGCAAGAGAATGCCGCCGCAGCGAACGGCCGAACGCCAGCCGCGCAATGAAGTTTTCGAGCTTTCGCTGGCAGAGGGGGTTTACCAAGTGAGGGCAGTCTTTCGCGCCAAGTCGTTTTGGAAGGAAAAAGAATTCGAGTTGGAGACGCACGACGGCCAGGTCAGAATCTATCCCGGCCATGTGACGCTGCTCACCATCACGCTCGAGAAGAATTCCGACGGCAGTCTGGTGAGAAAGAAGAATTTCTTCACGGAAAGCGCCCAGCCGCTGGCGCGAGAATCCGCCAGTGTGCCTGCCGCCGCGCCGGCAGCAAGTCGCCAAAACGAGATTGCCACCGTGCCGCTTCCCGCGCAGCCGGCAGCCGTGCGCGAGAGCGCCCCGGCACAAGAGCCGGCGCCGGCGGTGTTGATTGTTCCTGCGCCCGCCGCGACGGAGATTCCCCAACCGCAAGCTGCGCCGGCGCCGGCTTTGCCCGCACCCTTGCCGCCGGCGGAACCGGCTCTGGCCGCACCGCCAGCAGAGGGCAAAATCGCATTGCAGATCAACACCGTCCCCTCCGGCGCTGACGTGATCGTGGATGACCGGTATCTCGGGCAATCACCGCTGGTCACTTACGTTTCGCGCCGGCAGAATCATGTGATTCAAATCTCCAAGCCGGGGCATCGCGATCTCATCAAGATGATCGACGCGCAGCAATTGCGCACGGAGAAGATTTTCTTTTTGATCGAGAAACTCGAGGCGCAGCACTAGATCACTTTGATCGCCCGGGCGCTCCGAGCGCCCGGGCGAGGCTCATTTCAACAGCAAAAGCTTGCGGGTGGCGGTGAAAACCTCGCCGCTGTGCCGCGCCCGCGCCTGCAAGCGAAAAAGATAAACCCCGGAATTCGCCGCTTGTCCGGCCTGATCGCGGCCGTCCCAGCGCAGTAGATGCGAGCCGGCCGGCTTCTCGCCTTCCGCCAAAACTCTCACCAACCTGCCGCTCATGTCGTACAATTCCAACCGCACTTGCGCCGCTTCCGGCAAATCAAAAGGAATATTCGTTTCCGGATTGAAAGGATTGGGCTGATTTTGCCGCAAGGCGAATTGCATCGGCACGCTGCCGGCGTCTCGATCTTCCACCGCGGTGATCAACGCCAGTGCCGTGAATGTGAGCGCCGGGGTGGACAGCCCGGGCACACTGACGCTGAGACGGTTCAATCCCACTCCCGGACCTAACTGCCACCGCGCTTGCGCCACGCCATTGCTGTCCGACTTGAACGTGCCGCTGCCATTGGCGAACACGCCGCCGCCGCCCGCCGTTACTTCGAATTTCACTGCCGTGGGCTCCGGCGGATTGCCGAGTTTGTCGCGCAAGCGCACCGCCACCGGCGCTGTCAATGGTTGATTGATCACGCCGCTCTGTTGATCTCCCCCCGCCTTTTCAAATGACACCGCCGGCAACGCGACAAACTCCACCTGCACGCTGTCAGCCAGTTTCATCAGCGGTGATAACAGATAAGCTGAGACAATTCTGCGGCCGGCGCGCTGTGAGCGCAATTTGAACACCGCCTTGCCGTAGGCATCAGTTGCCGCGCTGGCCGGCGCCAGCAGGTTTTGCTGCCCGGACACCGTTACGCGCACGCCCTGACCGCTGACGAGTTGGTTGAGTTCATTGCGCAGCGTGACGGTGATCGTCGCCACGGCTTGACTGTCCGCCGGCAGGCCGGTTTGCGGAGTCACCACCAGACGCGAGAGCGTGGGGCTGACCAATGCTGGTTTGGCAACGGCAAAGAAGGAGAGCGGCGAGCTGAGCAGTTTCACGCCGTTGAATTCCGCTTTGGCATTCACTTGCTGGTTGCCGGCATTTTTGCCCAGGGTCCATTTCACGCGCGCCAATCCGCTGGTGTCGGTGTGCACGCGGACTTGGGTGGTGTCGTTGTCAAATTTGCCGCCGCCGGAGACGATGCGAAACGTGACGGCGAAATCTTTGGCCGGTATGCCGTTGGCATCGAACACCTGCACGGCCAGCGGTTCCGGTAGAGTCGCGCCGGCGAAAGCGGTTTGATTGTTCCCGCCGGCTGCGGCCATTGAGTCCGGCGCCGCGGTCTTGATGAGAAATCGCACCGCCGGCGTTGAACTGGCTGCCGGCGAGGCGATGATGGCAGTGGAATCGCCATACACCTCACTCGCGCGGCACGTGGCCGCCGCGGCGCCGTTGGCATCGGTGACTGCCTGCTTTGTGGTTTGACCATCGGCCAAGCGGCCGCCGCCGGAAACGACGGCAAACTTCACCGCGCCGCCGGCAATGCCATTGCCGAAATCATCACTGAAGCGCGCCACCAGCGGCGCGGAAGCCCGGCCGGCAGAAACGACCTGCCTGCCGCCGCTGACAATACTGGCTTGCGCCAGGCTGCCGGTCGTGGCGGTGGCCACACATCGCGCCGGCGAGCCGGTCAAACCATTGGCGCGAACTTCGACTTCCTGCTTTCCGGGCGTGGGGCCGAGCGTCCAAGTGGTGCGGGCATGGCCGTGGCCGTCGGTCAAAATCGTGCGGCTGGCCTCGCCATGCAGATTGCCGTTGCCGGCGATCACGGCGAACTGCACCGCGAAGCCGGTGACGGGCGCGCCAAAGCGATCGGTCACCAGTGCCTCGATCGGCAGCGGTAGCGTCTGCCCGACTTCACCGCTCTGGTTGCAATCGCCGGCGAGCGCCAGTTGCCGGGCAATGCCGTCTCCGCGCGTGCGCAATTTGGCCACGTTGGAGAGGCCGCTGGCGAGGCCGGTTTCATCGAAAGCACGCAGCGCGACATAGTAGGTTTCATAAGTCTGCAAACCCTCGAGGCGCACGCGCTGCAGCTCGCCGCCGCGTTTGGGCACGGGCGGTGCGGGCAACAATTGCGCGGCGGCAAAATTCTCTTTGGTAATGGGCGCGGTGGAGTAGCGAATTTCGTAGCGTTCAGCCTGCCCCTCCCAGTTGTTGTCGCCCGGCGTCCGCCACTCGAGCGTGAGCGCGGAGGAGCTGCTGTCCACCCCGCGCAAATCCGTCACGGCGGCCGGCGCAATCTTGTCCGGTTGCAGCCAGGAGATGGTGAAATCATCTACGGCGTTGTTGAGCTGCTCGCCGTGAATGAACACGCCGGCATACCAGCGGTCGTTACCGGCAAACTCCTTGGTGGAATCCGAGCAAGTGGCATCGAGGCTGTCGTTGACGAAGTAATCGAAATAGACCGCGGCGGGACGGTTGCGGATCACGGCGCGCACCCGGTCGCCGGCTTTGGGGTTGCGCACCTGCGCTTTCTGCTGATCCACACTCTTGCCCTGGCCCCAGCGGTATTCCCATGTGCCATAGCGAATGATCCACAGCCACACTTCGTGCCAGTTGGTGCGATGCCACAACCAGTAGCCGCTGCCGGTGGTGGCGAGCGTGTCGATCATCAACGCGTGCGCGCCCTCTTTGATGCCGATCGAATCAGCCGCCCGGCCCCAGCGATACGAAACCTCGTGCACGGTCAGCCCGGGCTTGTTGAACACCGGTTCGAACAGTGCCAAATAGCGCCAGCCATAGATGGCCGCGGGCGTCAGCACCAGCTCGCCGTCTTTGATCGTCCAATAGCGTTTGTCGTAGGTCCAATGCTCGCCGATTTCCGGCCGGTTGAAATCATCGCTGACGTGGATGGTGTCCACGCTGTTGTGGCTGGTGGCCCAGCGCACGCGCACGGCTTCCGGCAGTTGCATGGCCTGCCGCAGTGAATCTACGTGGGGCGCCGGCAGAGTCTGGGAATGGAGCGCCGGTATAGCAGGCAGGAATCCCAAGCCGAACAAAATGACCCATCTCCGGGCACGGCGCCGTACCTCGCGAAACATTGGCGATTACCTTTCCTGAAAAGATATGTGGCCTCAGAGCAGACCTGCGTACTTCACCCGGCCAGCCCGGACAAAGTTGCGCAGTTGCTTCCCAAGATTGACTGAATCGAGGTGAGAAAGAAATGAGGAATCAGAGTCCCTTGACTCCTGGATGGTGTTGCTGGTCGGCGCCGGCGGCCAGTTCTGCCGGGCATGCTGTGGCGTTGCCGGCTGCGCCGCCAGCGTTGAATGCGGCAGTTGGCAAACGTTACGCCAACCTCGTCAATTGGCCTGGTGCTGCCGGCTTCTCCTTTTAGCGGCCAACCGGCCGCAGCTTTGGGCTGATTTCACGGCAATTGCCGGCCCCGGCCTTGGCCTGCTGCGCGCGTGCGACGTGGCAAGCGCGCACCACCTGCGTCTCTCCCGAAACATTGTTCAGAGTTGGAACGCACCGTCCGGAAAGCTGAATTGTTGTGAAAATGTCACGAGAATTCTGGCGCGCGACAGCATCTATTCGTTTACTGGAGAAACACAGACCTTCGCTTCGCCGTTCCTCCTCAGGGCCGCTTCACCGGGGCGAATCCGAAATCGTTCGGTATTCTCCAACAACTCACACTTTCCCAATACTTTCAATGTGAAGGAGTCACCACCATGGCCCACACCAAAGATCTTATCCCGGCCTCCAAAATCCCCTGCTGCCCTGACCTGGAAACCGAACCGGTATGCGATGTGATGCGCTTTGCCTACCGCCTCACGCGCAACACGGAGGTCATCATCAACGACCGCCGGCTGATCGTGCCGGTGGAAGTGACTTTGCGCGCCCGCTTCGAGCGCTGCGACGGTCCGCTGGCGCTCGGCGACCTGGCTTATTCCACCACGCTGCTGCCCGGCGAGAAGGTGAAGCTGTTTTCGCAGGATCGCCGCACGCGTTTCAGTTTCGACAGCGAGAGCAAGCTGAGCTATCGCCACACCCAGATGTCGGAATCGCGCGTCTACATGAACATGGTGGCGCAGTCGATGAACGACGTCAGCGTCAACCAGAATGCCACCGACACGCATCAATCGCAGAGCGCCTTTGAAGGCCATGCCGACGCCGGTTTGACTTCGCTGTGGGGCGGCGAGGCGAATGCCAGCGGCTCCTACAATTCCAGCTCGATCAACACCTTTGCGCATGAGCTCAGGAGCCACGCCCAGGCCTCGCATTCCCGCTCGGAACTGGCCACGCGCGCCGCCAGCTCGGTCTCGATCGGTGAAGTCTCCAATCGTACCCACAGTGAGGGCGAAACGCAGGATCATTTTGAATCGGCCTCGCGGGAGTTTTCCAACCCCAACCGCTGCCGCGCCATCACCTTTCTGTTTTACCAGATCAACAAAATTCAGACGGTGAAGTTCGAGATCGAGGCCATCACCCGCCGCGTCATCGATCCGGTGGACAATAGCCGCGTCAGCCCCAACCTGCCCATCCCGCGCACCGGCGTCACCGCCCTGCCTGAAAGCGTGCGGGCCACCGACGGCAAACGGCTGGAGCTCGAGAACGCGGCGCGTGCCAGCGTGGTGGCCGAGCGCAACTTTGCCTTCGAGTTTCGCGGCCAGCGCACCGCCGGTTTTGCGACGCGGGCCGCGGTGTTCGGCGCAAACCTGCCGCTGGAAGAGCCTTTCGCTCCGGAAGTCCGCGCGCTGGCGTTGCAACAAGTCGATCAGGAATTAGTGCAAGAAGGCTTGTTGGACAAAGTAGGCGGTGACATTGCGCCGGAAGCCAAGCTCCAGCTTTCCTTCGAATCGCGCTCTTCGCTGCCGACCCCCGGCGTGATCGTCAAAGGCTGTTTGGATGAATGCGATATCTGCGAGCCGGCGGTCGATCGTGAGATTCAACTCGCGATCGAGCGCAAACGCCTGGAGAACGAGCTGCTCAAGAAGCAGATCGAGCTGCTGGAGAAATCGCGGGAATATCGCTGCTGCCCGGCAGGCGAGAAGGAAGAGCCGGAAGCCGGTGATGAATAAACCGGCGGCCGTGCCCTCTGGATAGGTTTCCCACCTGCGCTTCGTGTTGCAGCCGGTCGCTCAACCCGCTGTTGAAGTCAAAAGGCTCGTTGCCCGGAATGTTCCAGGCCGCGAGCCTTTTTTGGTGGGAGTTGGTGCCAGAGAGATTTCGTTGCACACCGTTCGGCCGGCTTTTTCGTTTTACGGCAGCACCAACACCTTGGCGGAATGCACGCGATTGCCTGCTTGCACGCGATAGAAGTAAACGCCCCGGGCCGCGACTCGGCCGGTTTCATCCCGGCCTTTCCAGCGCAGTTCATGCTCGCCCGCCGCGTGGATCTCGCCGTTGCTCAGGCGCGCCAGCTCCCGGCCGAGCATGTCGTAAATCGCGGCATGCACTGGCGCAGGGCTGGTGATGCTGAAGCGGAGGTGCAGTCCCGCTCCCGGCGCGCTGGCGTGAAACGGATTGGGATAGTGCATCGCAAACTGGCCGGGCGTGATCGCCTCATCCGGGACCTGCACCAGCGTGGGCCGGCCGCTGCCGCTCTTGATCATGGTGAAACGATCCTTTCTTTCCCCTTTGTCGTTCATCCATTCGCCGATCAAGGTATCGCCGTTGATGTAGATGCTCTCGAAGCCGGTGACGTCGCCGAGTTGAAAGCCCATCAACGGGTGCGGATCGACACTGCCGGTTTTGCCGCCGGCGCCGGACACGACGTAGATTGTCCCGGGCTTGAAACCGTCCTTGGGATAGCTGTTCAGGTCCTTGTTCACGATGCGATTGTTGTTGAGCAGAAATGAGCGCTCGGCCACATGGGAATGGCCGCACAAAACCAAATCGACGCCGTGCTCGTCCATGATCGGCACAAAGTATTTCTGAATGTCCTCATCGTCGCCGTGGGTGCCGGCGCTGTAGGGCGGCTTGTGCCACATGGCGATGAGCCACTGCTGGCCGCGATTCTTGGCGTCGGCGAGATCTTTCTTCACCCAATCCAATTGCTGCTGCAGATCGTTGCCGGAGAAATGCAGCTCATCGTCCAGCGAGACGATGTGGGCGTTGGCGTAGTCGAACGAGTAGTAGTTTTCGATTTTTCTCGGATTGTTGGCCGGCGTTTCGAAGAATTCAAAATAGGCGGCGCCGCCGTTGGATTTGATGTCGTGATTGCCCAGCGTCGGCCACCAGGCGCTGTGGCGGATGAGGTCTTGATAAACCGGAAAGTAGTCGCTCAGATATTTGTCGCGCGAACCGCTGCTGTAGATGATGTCGCCCAACAACAGCGCGAATTGATGGCGGCGATCCTGTTTGATCAACTGCGCGGCAGTGGCCATTTGCGTGTCCGAGCCGTCGCCGAAATCGCCGAAGGCAAAAAAGCGGAAGGGCACGCGCGCGCCCGGCTTGGGATGCGTGCGGAAGAAATAAAGCTCACCGGTGACATGTACCGCGTTGCCGGAGCCGACTTCATAGAAGTATTTGGTGTTGGGATTGAGATTCGTGATCTCGACGCGATGGCGCGTGCCGCTGGGCGTCGGCAAGGTGTTGAGCCATTGCCCCATTTCCCGGCCATAGCGCAGAAAGCCCGATTGACTGCTGCTGGTGTACCATATCACCACGGCTTTGTTGGTCGCGGTGTTCTGCACATAAGGCTGGATACTGAATTGCGCGTGCCCGTTTTGGAAGGCCACGAACAACAGCAGGAAGAACATCGCTGCAGCCGAACGCAGTAAACGCAGGTGCATATTGAAGTCCTTTCAATAAGGTGGAAGCGAGGTGTTGTCCAATCCTTGTAGCACAAAAGTGATTGCGAATTCTCAGCAGGGAAGCGCCCACGAATGGAAACAAATCAGCAGACGAAAAGGACTTTTGTCGGTTGGGTTGTTTCGATCCGCGGGAGAAAGCCCTTGCTCATTGGTACAATGAATTCACACTGCAGAGACCTTGCGCAGCCGCCAGGTTGCAAACGAATCAAGCCGCAAAGACTGCGCGGTCGCGCGGGTACGAATTACGTTTCCGGCGGCAATTACATTCGTGGCAGAGCCGCGGCGCCGGCTGCCGGCGCAAATCACTGCAAATTGAATGGATCAGATGGCGCGCACTTGCGCCGCCGGCAATTTATGCAAGGCGTATGCCGCCGCCGGCTTGCGTGTGATGAGTTTTGCGGTGCGGTCAACTGCTGCAACCGGGAGGGAGAGACTTACAGAATTCTGTCCGGTGACGGCGGGGTTATTCGAGGTGAAACAGCGAGCGCTCGACTGCGCGGCCGAGGTCGCCGTCGTAGAAACGGTGCAAATAATCTTCGCTTTCGAAGAGATGCTGCGTTTGCGGTTGCTGGCTGCGGCTGATCAGATATTTCAGCTCGTCGAGGTCGCGCGACCAGCCGGCACCAGTGAAGAATTCGGCGCCGCTGAATTGCGTCTTGTAGAGCGCATTGCGCGAATAGCAGCTTCCCAAATAAAGATGCTGGAGGTTTTGTTCGGCAAAGTGCATCACTGCAGTGGTCATCATGTAGATGCCGAGGTTGCGGCGATAATAGTTGAGATCATAGAAGGCGTAATAGTACTGCGCCAAGTACGGCGGTTCGAGAAAGAGCGTCACCAAGCCGATGTTGCGCTGCCCGGCAGGGTCGCGAAAGATCAGCAGGTGGGAGGTGATTTTCGAATTCATCAAATTGTCGAGGCGGGCGGCGGTCATCACCTCGGCGCCGAACTTGATGTCGGCATAAGTCAGGCAGAAGTCCCGCCAGGCGGGCGTGAAGGTGAAGGCGCTGCGCGGCACCAGTTCGTGGGTGAGGCCTTCGCACTTGCGTACGATCCGGCGGTTTTCCGAAGAGGGACTGAATTCGGGGAGGGCGATGCGCAAGCTGCGGCAGAGATAGTAGCGGTCCAGATTCTTGGAGGAGGGCAGGAAGCCGCGGCCAAAGAAATCGCGCGGCGTTTCGCCGGCCTCCGGAAAAGCCCAGATGGCATACGGAAAGATGTAATGCTGGTAATCGGGCGGCGTTTCGGAGAACAAGAGCTTCATGACGAATGCGTGCCGGATGATTCCTTGAGCAGCGACTTCAAATCCGCAAGCATGGCCTGGATCACCGCAAAACCGCTTTCCCAAAACGCCGGCCGGCGGATATCGAAGCCCAACTGCGCCACCAACGCCTCCGGTTCCTGCGAGCCGCCGGCCTCCAGCAGCCGCAGATAGTGGGGAATGAAAGCGGCGCCTTCTTCTTCATAGCGGCGGAAGAGCGCCAGCACCAACAGCGCGCCGAAGGTGTAGGCGTAGCAGTAGAAGCGCGTGTGGATGAAATGCGGAATTGCCGACCAGAACCATTTTTGCTCGGGCAGAAAAGCAACGGTGTCGCCGTACATCTCCTGCCGGCGATTCACCCACAACTCGCACAATTGCTCGGCGGACAGGCGTTCTTGCGCGCCGGCATGGTGGGCATCCAGCTCGAACAGGGTGTAGTAGTTTTGGGTGTGAATGGTGGCGAACAAATCTTCGAGCTTGCCGGTGAGAATTGCGAGGCGAAAGTCGCGATCGCTGACTTCCTGCAGCAGTTTTTTGGTCAACAGCATCTCGGCAAAGACCGACGCGGTTTCAGCAGCGACCAGCGGGGGATAATAGTTGAACAGCGACTGGTGGCGCCGCGCCAGCAGGTTGTGCACGGCATGACCCAGCTCGTGTGCCAGGGTGTAGACGTTGTCGAGATCGTCGTTGTAGCTCAGCAAAATGTAGGGGTGATGCTGCGGAATCACGCCATGGCAATAAGCCCCGCCGCGCTTGTGCGGCCGGACTTCGGCGTCGATCCAGCGCCGCGTAAACATCTCTTCCGCCAGTTGCGCAATTTCCGGCGAAAAGCGCTCGAATGCGCTGAGAATGAGACCCCGGCCCTCCTCGAACGAAACGCGCATGCGCTGCTTCACCACCGGCGCCACCAGATCGCAGCCGCGCGTCTTGGGCAACTCGAGCAGCCGGGCCTTGAGCGTGTAGTATTCCTGCGCGAGGGGATAATGCGCCGCGGTCACCGCCATCATGGTGTCCACGATTTCCGGCGCGAGGCGGTTGCGCAGATGCGCCGGCGCCATCGGGCTGGCGTAGCCGCGCATTTCGGTTTCGAGTGCATGATCCTTGATGAGGGCGTTGAAGACATTGCAGAAGATGATGGCGTTCTCGCCGTAGCGGCTGTCATAAGCGCGCTTGGTGCGTTCGCGCAGCCCGGCGTCGGGATGGCGCAGCAAATGGCGCATCTCTTCTGCGGTCAGCGTCTTCAGTTCGCCCTCGACTTCGAGCTGCCAGGTGAAGGAGGCGGTGTATTCCGTGAAGAAGTTCACCAGCGCCTGCTTGCCGGTGAGATCCTTCTTGTTGATGATCTGCTCTTCCTTTTCGGAGAGCATGTAGGGCTGAAACAGGCGCACGCCGGTGAGATAGTGCCGGTAGCCGGCCAGCGCCGGAGGCGCGAGCAACGCGGCAAAGGCCTGCTCCTCGAGCTGTTGCAGCTCAAGCTCGAAAAACAAGACTTGGTTCTGCACATTTGCCTGCAGTTCCTGGCACTTGGCGTACAGCGCTTTGCCGGCGTCGTTGGCCGTGTCGGCGGAAAAGGCAAGATAGGCATAGGCTTCCGCCCGCAGCATCATGGCTTGAATCTCTTCCAGTTCGACGAGCGCGGCATGCAGCGCCGGTGCGGCGAGGCTACCGGCCGCAATCTTGCCGTAGTAGTTTTGATGAAAATCTCCGGCGCGCGCAAGTGCAAGCCGGAGCGTCTCGGCGAGGCGGGGATCATCGACGCCGGTGTAGAGATCCGAAAGATCCCAGCGGATGCCGGCGGCTTGCAGAGGAGAGGAAGTTGAGTTCATGCGTTCCTGCATTCGAAGGTGAGCGGCGGCCCTGCGGCCGCGGCTATTTCTGTCCCTGTTGGATGATCGCCACGATTTGTCTGGCGAGGGCATTGGGAATCGGTATGGACAGATTGTATTGCGCGATTTTCCATTCGCCCGCGATCTTCACCAGCACACCACTGCCGCGGCAGAGGCCGTAGCTGGTGTTGTGCAGCAATTCATCGAACCACGCCGTTTGCTGATCCGGGGCGAGTTGAATGTGGCGTGACTGCACGGTGTAGGTCCAGCCCCGGCCTTTTTCAAAATAAGGCAGGGCGAAGGCTTTGAATTCCGCCAGCGTCCAGCGTTCGCCGGGATCGGTGCCGAGGAAGACCGCGGATGGCGCAAAGTGGCTGAAATAGCGAGCGGCGTCCGCCTGAGCGGCGGCAGTGTGAAAGCCGTCCAGCACGCCGGACACGCGGCTGCTGTCGCTCGCGGCGGCGCTGGAGGGCGTGCCGAGCAGGAGCAAGAACAACATCGTCATCGGCACAGCGTTTCGCAGTTGCATGAGATGGATTTCCGTTTTGTTTCCTTCAACTAGAATGCCGTGAAAAGGCAGGCACGAAACCCTTCGGAGTTGCCCTCCGCTAGTTGAGATCATGCTCCTCGAACTGTTCCTGCCCGCCGTGCTGGCCCCGATTCAAGCCGAGATACATGTCGAGAAATGCCGGCATCAGGCCGTTGCTTTCGCTGCAATTCAACAACAACGCCATGCCGACGTTGTGTTCCGGCAGCAGCGCGAGTTGGGCAACGTAACCGCGCAAGCCGCCGCTGTGAAAGACCAGGGTGTTGCCGGCGTAATCGAAAATGCGCCAGCCCAGGCCGTAATGCGCGGAGCGAATGTGGCCGTTCCAATGCGGCCGGCGGCGTTCCCGTGGTGTGCGCACCAGCGGCTTGGTCACCTGCTGGACCACCTCGGGCGACAGAACTTCCGGCCGTGCGCCGAGCAGCGCGCTCATCCATTTTGCCAGATCGGTGATGCTGGCGTTGACGCCGGCCGCGGCGGGCACGGAGTAATACGTGGGCTTGACCTCCACCACCCGCCAGCCGCTGTGGCGCCGCACGTGCGGCGAAGCATGATTGCGGCTGGCGAGCAGCTCCTCGCGGCTGGTCGAGGCGTCATACATCTCCAGCGGCACGAGCAGCCGCGTGAGCAGCAGGTGTTCATACGTGTAGCCGGTGGCCTGGCGCAGCACTTCGCCGATCAAGCCATACATCACGTTTTGATAGCCGTAGCAATCGCCCACCCGGCAACTGGTGCGGACTTCTTTGAGGCGGGCGATGATGCTTTCGATCGGCACCTGGGCCTCGATGAGATTGTCGTAAGTGTGCGGCGGCAAGCCGGTGGTGTGATTCAGCAGATGCGTGACGGTCAGCGCGCGTGAGTTGTGGTCGTCGCGCAGGGAGAAGCGCGGCAGATACTTGATCACGGGATCTTCCCAGCGCAGCTTGCCTTCCTCGACGAACAGCGCGGTGAGAATGGCAGCAAACCCTTTCGATACCGAGGCAATGCGGAAGACGGTGTGCGGATCGATCTTTTCCGGCCGGCCGAACTCGCGCACGCCGAAACTCTTCAAGTAAACCAGATTGCCGCCTTTGACGATGGCAATGGCCGCCCCCGGAATCCCGGCCTCCTGCAAAGTCTTCGCCACATATTCATCATATTGGCGGATGATGCGCTGCATCTCCGCAGTACTGTCCGCGCCCGGCAGAGCGGAGGCCGGCGCGAGCAAAACCAGCAAATGTGTCAGCATGCTCCCCAAAAAACAAACGGCAGTTCTCCTGTTCATGCAACCTCGTGTCCTCGCATTGAATTCCGATCACTTGTTGGGAATGTCCGCGGCCTGCCGCGCCGCCTCCTGCGGGCGGGGCGAGACATGGACGGCGCAGCAGCCGGTGGCCGGCCGCCGGTTCAGGTGAAGAAAATTTTGGGGCGGCAATGTAGCCATTCGAGCGGTTTCATGCAAGCTCGAAAAAGCCCTTGCTTTCGCGGATGACAACGTCTATTTTGCGGCATGGCGCACATGCATGAACCCAAGCCGGTTAAGCTGATTGTCGCAATGTTGTTCGCCCGGGAGGAGTTGCTGCCGGCGGTGCAGCATGAACTGGTGCAGGCCTTCGGCGAGATCGACTACCTCAGTCCGCGCTTTCCGTTTGACCTCACCGACTACTACCATGCCGAGATGGGTTCTCCTCTTTACCGTCTCTTCCTTTCGTTTGCGCATCTGGTTTCGCCGCAAGCGCTGGCCGGCGCCAAACAGCGCTGCCGCGCCCTCGAACAGGACTTTGCCCACGCCGGCAAACGCGCCGTGAATCTCGATCCGGGTTACTTGGATGCCGACAAGTTCGTGCTCGCGTCATTGAAATATCACGGCTACAAGATTTACCTCAGCGAGGGCGTCTGGGCCGATATGACCTTGCATTACGAGAAGGGTCATTTCACCGCCTTGCCGTGGAGCTTTCCCGACTTTCGCAGCGGCCGGTATGAGCCGGTGTTTCTGCGCCTGCGGGAAATTTACAAACAACAACTCCACGCCCGGGCCGCCGGCGGAGCTGTTGATGACCTCAAGTGATGGCACAAACTGCCTACCAGTCCAAATGACCATGAGCATCAAGGACAAGCTGCGCGAGTTGGAACGCGTGCGGCCGCCGGCCAGAACCAGCGTGCCGCCGCCGGTCGCGCCGCTTGAACAACTCCTGGGCGGCGGAGAGCAGGAGGGCTGCTTCGTCGTCGAACAACGCTATGCCGTGCACGAGCCTTACGGTGCCATCACCCTCGCCCGGCTGCGCGAGCTGCCCGGCGCGGTGCTCGGCATCGCGGCCAAAGATGACAGCGTCAATGCCCTGGCGCCCGACGAGGCGTTGTTCATCGACACCGAAACCACGGGACTGGCGGGCGGCTCCGGCACGCTTGCGTTTCTCGTGGGCGTGGGTTACTTCGAGCAGGATCATTTCGTGGTGCGGCAATACTTTCTGCGCCAGCCGCATGAAGAGCGCGCCATGCTGGCGGCGCTGCAACGCCACCTCGCTGAGCGCCGCGGCCTGGTCACTTTCAACGGCAAGAGCTTCGACATTCCCCTGCTGCTCACGCGCACGGTGTTGCACCGCCTGCGGTTCGATTTCGCCAGCCGGCCGCATGTCGACGTTTTGCACGCCGCGCGCCGGCTGTGGAAAGCGCGGCTGCAGGATTGCTCGCTCGGCAATCTCGAAGCGCAGATTCTCGGCGTGCAGCGCCGCGAAGACGTGCCCGGCGCGCTGATTCCGCAAATCTATTTTGATTTCCTGCGTACCGGCAAGGCCGATCAACTTCGCGAGGTGCTGGCGCACAATCGCCAGGACATCGTGACGACCGCCGCGCTGCTGGGCTGCATCGGCCGGCTGGTGCAATCACCCTTTCAGTATGCCGCCTCGCGGCAGGAACTGCAGCAAGTCGGCCGGCTCTATCGCGAAGCCGGCGAGCTGGAAACCAGCATCAGATTGTTCGAAGAGCTGGTGCAACACCAGCAGCACGGCCTCGATGATCATCTCGCGCTCGGCTTTTGTTACAAAAGCCAGCGCCGCTTTGAAGACGCCAATCGCGTGTGGCAGCGCTTGATCGAGGGCTTTCCGTTTCATCCGCTGCCGTTCATCGAATTTGCCAAACATCTCGAGCACCGCCGCCGCGACTACCGCTACGCGCACGAAGTCGTGCAACGGGCTTTGCAGGCGCTGGCGCATATGGAGGAACTGCACCGCCCGCACAACTTGCTGGCCTACAAAGCCGATTTAACCCGCCGCGAAGCACGGCTGCGGCAAAAACAAAAGACAACCTGAACTGGAGGGCGACATGAGTGCGCGTTTGGACCGCGTCGAGTTACTGATGCAGCAATCGCGTTTCAATCTGGCGCAACAGGAACTGCGGCAGGAATTGGCGGAAGATCCGCACCAGCCGCACGCGCATGCCATGCTGGCGCTTTGCCTGGCGGGCGAGGAAAAATACGCCGAGGCGCAACGCGAAGCCGAGGCCGCGGTTCATCTCGCGCCTGATCTTGCCTACTGCCACTATGTACTCGCCAGCGTGCTCGCAGATCAGGACCGGTACGCCGACGCCGAACCGGTGGCACGGGAAGCGTTGCGCCTCGATCCTGAAGACGCGGATTACTACGCGCTGCTCAGCCGCATTCATCTTGGCCGGCGGCGTTGGAATGAAGCGCTGGCCGCCGCCGAACAAGGCCTGCAATTGGATGCTGAACACGTGGGATGCACCAATCTGCGTGCGCTGGCATTGGTGAAACTCAATCGCCGGGAGGAAGCCGGCGCCACCATCGATGCGGCGCTGGCGCGTAATCCGGAGAATGCGGTCACGCACGCCAACCAGGGGTGGACGCTGCTGCAGCGCCACCAGCCGGAAAAGGCCATGGAGCATTTCCGCGAAGCGTTGCGCCTCGACCCCGAACTTGACTGGGCGCGGGCCGGCATTGTGGAGGCGCTCAAGGCGCGGCATTTCATCTACCGCCTCATGCTCGGTTATTTTTTTTGGATGTCACGCCTCAGCCGGCGCGCGCAGTGGGGCGTGGTGATTGGCGGCTATCTCGGCTATCGCTTCCTGTACAGCTTCGCCCAAAGCAACCCGGCCTATGCGCCTTTTCTCTGGCCGGTGCTGATTCTCTATTTTCTCTTTGCCGTGATGACCTGGATTGCGCGGCCGCTGTTCAATTTGCTGCTGCGCTGTCATCGTTTCGGCCGCCTGGCGCTGTCCCGCGAAGAAACCCTCGCCTCCAACTGGGTGGGCGGCAGCCTGGCGTTGGCGCTGCTGTGCCTGGCGCTCTGGCTGGTCACGCGCAACTCGACGGCGCTGCTCGCTGCCCTGACGAGCGGTTTGATGGTCATACCCATTGCCGGCACTTTTCGCGCCAGCGGCAAACCGCGCCGCACGCTGGCGATCTACACCGGTGTGCTGGGGGGATTGGTGTTGTTGGCGATCGCGCTCGAGTTCGCGAATTCGCCGCTGACCGGCGCGCTGCTCGCGCTGGTGCTGTTGGGCATCTTCGTGTTTCAATGGGTGGCGAATGCCCTGCTCTCCAAGTAGTCTCGCCCCTCGCGCCGGTTCCCGCCCTGGTTGAATCCGTTTTTCGAGGAGCTTCGTATCTTTACCGCGCGTTGCGAAAAGAATGCGGCAAGCCGCCGCTGCCGCGCGCTGACGCGTGATCCCAGCGCAGGGCATGCCTTGCTCGCACCAGCGGCTGAAGTCCGGACCAATGCCAGCCGGCTGCGTGCGCACGCTGCGATTCAATCTTTTACCCACTTACTCAACAGTTAAGGAGATGTGTGTATGCGGAAGTATTTGATTGCGCTGTCTGCGCTGGTGCTGGCGCTGGCGTGGCTGCTGCATTATCAGGCGCCGACCATCGAGGCCTCCAGCCATCGTGAAGCGCCGTTGATTGCCAACGATCCGCTGGCCGACAACACCGATCTGTGGGTGTTCCGCTCGCCGGATGATCCCAACACCGTGACGATCGTGGCCGGCTACATTGGTCTGGAATTGCCGGAGGGCGGCCCCAATTGGGTGACCTTCGCGGAAGGTGTGCGTTATGAGATTCACATCAAAAACAAAACTTCGGTTGGCCCGCTGGGTTCGGCGAAAGATGACATTACCTATCGTTTCACCTTCCGCCAGGAAAACGAGGATCCCACCACGTTCTTCAACATCCGCCTGGGCAAACAGAATCTCAAAACGACCTACACGATGGAAAAGAGCGTGGATGGCGGCGCCACCTGGAGCACGATGATCAGCAACGGTATCGTGCCGCCGAATCACATCGGCCCGCGCACGTTTGGCGGCAGTCCGGCTGGTTTGGGCAAGACCTACGAGCAAGTGGTGCAGGAAGCGGTCAACACCAGCTCGCCCGACGGCGAGAAGGTCTTCTGCGGCCCGCGCGATGATGTCTTCTTCGTCGATCTCGGCGGCGTGTTCGATCTCGGCCAGACGCGCAGCGCGTATGGCGCCGACGGATCGGATCCCAATAACGCGCGCGATGCGGTGGCGGGCTACAACGTGCATTGCATCGTGATGAACATTCCGATCACCAAGCTGCAGAAGGACGGGAAGTCGACCACGCAGGCGACCAACATTCTCGATGGCGATTTCGTCATTGGTGTGTGGGCTTCCGCCAGCCGCCAGAAAGTCACCACCCTGCAGCCGGAAGGCCCGGGCTCCAAGCCGGCGTACAGCGGCGAATGGGTGCAGGTCTCGCGTCTGGGCATGCCGCTCACCAACGAAGCCGTGATTCCAATCGGCATGAAAGATTATTGGAATGCGGTGACGCCGTACAGCGCGGATGAGCAGAATTTCGTTCCCTATTTCGTGAATCCCGAGCTGGCGCTGTATATGGATGACAGCCAGTTTGGCGGCGCGGTGCCGGCGTTGTCCGCGCTGCGCATTCAGGCGCAATCCTATCCCGCCCTCGGCGTGATTCCGGGTTACACCACGCCCGGCTTTGATTTCCGCAACGGCAAGGACGGCGCGTTTGCCGCCGCCAGCATTCCAGGGATTGATTTCACCGGCACCGCGCTTGCCGTGCCCACCGGTCCCAAGCATCCGAATGTGCCGATTCAAACGGCGTTGGTGGCGCCGGGTGAGCCGCGGCGCGTCGACATTTTTCCCATCTTCTATTTCGGCGTGCCGAATGCCATTCCCTATCAGCTCGCCACCGGCAAAACCGGCGGCCCGCTCAGTGCCGGCAAGCCGTTCATCAACAACTTTCTGCCCATCACCAACGACAACGGCGTCTTCTACGGCGGCGACATGCTGCGCTTGAACATGGCCGTGCCGGTGACCGCGCGCACCTCGGCGGAGTACAGCGTCAATGCGCGCTTTGGCCTCGTGCGCGCCGCCGTGCTCGGCCTCACCACTTCGCCATACAACACCAACGCCAATCTCGAAGCCATTCCGCACATGGACGGCTTCCCCAACGGCCGCCGGTTGGAAGATGACGTCACCACCATCGAACTGCAGGCCGTCGGCGGTTTGGTGCTGGCCGCGGTGGGCTTGCCGTTTGATGACGCCCTGCAAGGAAACTACGCCGATCTGGCTTCTTCCAAGCTGCTGGCCGAGCTGCTTTACAACGCCGGACCGACCAAGAACGATTTGCCGATCTCGACCGCGTTTCCGTATCTGCCCAATCCCCATCGCGGCTATGACTATGTGAAGAAGCTGGCGGCGGACGCGCCCAATCTGGTGCAGAGCCGCGGCTTGGGTATCGGCGTGCCCAACGGCTTTCTGCTCGAGCAGAATTACCCGAACCCCTTCAATCCCTCCACGCAGATTCAGTATCACGTTGCCCAGCGCGAGGTGGTGAAGTTGAAGGTGTTCAATGCGCTGGGGCAGGAAGTGGCGACGCTGGTCGATAAGCTGCATCAACCCGGCACCTACACCGTGTCATGGGACAGCAAGGGCTTCGCCAGCGGCACCTACTACTATCGCCTGGAAGTCGGCAACGAAGTGCTGCCCGCAAAGAAGGCGATTCTGGTGAAGTAGCCGGGGGAGGTGTTCTCTTTACTACACCTACTCTTACTCTTACTCTTACTCTTACTCTTACTCTTACTCTTACTCTTACTCTTACTCTTACTCTTACTCTTACTCCTACTCCTACTCGCTGAAATCGGCTAGGAGTAAGAGTTGGAGTAAGAGTAAGAGTAAGAGTAGGAGTAGGAGTAGGAGTAGGAGCGAGAGCAAAACTTGGCATCGCTTGAACTGGAACGATCGAGTTCATTATGCGTCATTGGAGCAGAAAACAAAAAACCGCGGCGGCACTCGCCGGATTTCTGGCGCTTTGGCTGGGCGCTTACTTCTTGTATTGGCAGCCCGTTGCGGAACAACCGCTGCCCGGGCTGAGTCCGCGGCCCGGCGCCGAGTTCTTGAACGCCAGGAAGGCGGTGGAATACTATCAATACGAGATTCGCCGCCGGCCCGAAGTGGTGGAGAACTACGTGCAGCTTGCGCAGATCTTTTTGCAGGAGGCACGCGTCACCGGGCGGCACCATGAGTATTTGCCGCAAGCACAAACCATGCTGGCCGAGGCGCTGCACCGCGATCCGGATCATTTTCTCGCGCTCGCCACCAAAGCTTCGCTGCTGTTGACGCTGCATCAGTTTGAAGAAGCGCAGAAGCTGGTGGAGCAGGCGCGGGTGCGCGCGCCGCAAACCGCCTTCCTCTACGGCGTGCTGTGCGATGCGCTGGTCGAGCTGGGCGATTATGCTGGCGCGGTCAAAATGTGCGACGCGATGCTCGGCCTGAAGCCTGATCTGCGGGCTTATGCGCGCGCCGCCTATTTGCGCGAGCTGCACGGCGATCTCGCCGGCGCCTGCCAGGCGATGAAATTGGCATGTGATGCCGGCGTGTTCGGCCAGGAAAACCGGGCCTGGGTGTTGTATCAATTGGGCAAGCTCTACTTCATCCAGGGCAAGCTCGACACCGCCGCTCACCTTTACAACGGCATTCTGGAAGAGCGGCCGAATTATGCGTACGCGCTCGCCGGGCTGGCGCAGGTGCAGGCCGCGCACGGCCAGCGCGAACAAGCGGTCGCGGCGCTCCAGCAAGCCTACCGCGAAATCCCGGATCACGGCTTTCTCGAACAGCTCGCCGTGCTCTATCGCGAGCAGGGCGAACCTGCGAAAGCCAACGAAATGATCGCAATGGTGCTGGAAAACTTCCGGCAGCATGAAGCGCAGGGCTGGAACGTGGATCTCGAATTCGCGCGCTTCTGTCTCGAACATGATCTGCGAAGGGAGGAAGCGCTCGAGCGCGCCCGTCGCGAGTATGAACGCCGGCCGGCTCACCTCGAGGTGCTGGCTACTTACGCTTGGGCCTTGCATCTGAGCGGGAAAACCGCGGAAGCCCTGCCGTTGATGGAACAGGCGCTGCGCCTGCGTACGCCGCGGCCGGAGTTCCAATTCCGCGCTGGCGTGATGGCCGCGAGCCTGGGCCAAAACGAGAAGGCGAAGCGCCATTTCGAATCCGCTTTGGCGCTGCCCACCGGCTTGGCCAGCAAAGACCGGCAATTCGCGCAGCAACAACTCGCCGAATTGCAGCGCGCAAGCAAAGTCAGCTAGCCTCCGTCCGAAATCGCGAACTCTTGAGAAAAAGCTCCTGCAATGGCTCAGCCGTTGCGTCAGCATCCTCAGAGTTTCCACGAGACTCTAAGCTTTGCAAACCGCGGCTCAGCCGAGACGGGGACATTCCCCTACCGGCACGAGCTGACTTCCTCCAAATGCTGTGATCAGACTCTGCCGCGATCGTTGCTTTCAATACCACGGCAGAGTTTTTCATTCTCACGCCGCCTGAGTTGATTCGCGCCTTTGCCTCCCGCCACCTGCCCCCCCGCAAGTTTTTTGCGGCTCAGAATGGGGAATGCCATGCGCAGCCGCATTCCTTCTCCGATTTGTCGACAATAAAACCGAAACCGCTCGATCCTGCTGGCAGCACCTTCTCGGCAACGGCACCATTCCGATTCTTGAGAGGGTTTCTGGCAGCATGACGCACGCCGTCATTGTGTTCGCGCCACTGATGACCGGCGTACCGCGTCCAGGGTGCATCGCAATAGTCACGGCGGCAAACACAGCGCGGGCCTCACGCCTGCGGCAGGCAAGATGTCTGCGCGGCCCACAGTTACGGAGGCGTTGCCCCAGTTCCGAATTTCCGCTTGACTTGCGGAGATCACCACTATATATTGACCGCGGCTAAACTTACGAAATTCAGGCGCGCGCGGCCTTTTTGGTGTTTTTCTGGCCACATGACGTGACGGCATACTTGCTGTGGCGCGTATCATCATGCATGGAAACAAAAAAGGCAAGAGCATCATGAATTTTGAACAGATTGAGGAAAAGGCGTTGCAGCTCTCGGAAGAAGATCGTGCAAAGCTCGCACAGAGACTCCTGTTGAGTCTTGATGCGCTATCTGATGCCGAAATAGCAGAAGACTGGTTAGCCGAGGCGAAACATCGCGCGAGGGAAATAGATTCTGGCACTGTCCGACTCATGCCGGTTGAAGAGGTGAGACGTAAGGCTCAGGCGCTGTTACGATGAGTTACTTTTTTCATCCCGCCGCAGAGGCTGAATACCTTGAGACAGTCGCATTCTGCGAGTCGAGGCAGCCGGGTCTTGGTGCGGCTTTCTTGGCGGAATTCGAGAAGGTGATGAAGAGTGTGTGTGGGGGGACCACGTAGATATCCAATCGAGAATGAGCCGGACATGAGACGAATTCGGATGAATCGCTTCCCGTTCACAATACTGTACCGTGAAAAGGATGGTATGATTCAAGTTCTTGCTGCAGCGAACCAGCGCCGGCGACCACAGTATTGGCTGGGCAGATCTTAGTTTCCGACGTTCTCACCGATTGGCGTTCTTTGAGTGAAAGCGATCGCAGAAATTCGTGGGCATTTGAAATCGGGCAGATTCGAATTCAGTTTTCACGCTTTCGGACGGATGGTTGAGCAGAACATGAGCGAAGGCGAAATGTGTGAAATTGCGGAAAACGCAGAAATCATAGAGGACTATCCGCAATGACAAATACGCACCGCGCTGCCTTGTGTTGGAATTTACGAAGTTGAGGCGGCCTCTTGCTCTGCAGGTTACACGAGCAGGGACCGGCAATGGCCTGATCAAAATCATCGCCGTTTGCCAACCCAAAGAAGGAGTCGGGCCTGCAACGATTCGGAACGGAGATGATCATTTTTCATTGCCATATTTGTGGCCCGAATGAGGCGTCCGAAGGAACTTTTGATGAATTGTTCAAACACAACGGCAAGCACGTCTCGGTGCAAGGTATTCCGGCCAAAGTATGTGTGCGTTGCGGTGATAAGCGGATTACCTATTCAAACATTGAACAAAACTCTGAACGATTCTTGACCACAACGCAAGCGCTTGCACCGCGGAGAGCGCTGAGCTTCCACCTCAAAAAGCCTTTCGCTCCGTTCTCCGCGTCTCGATGGAGTGATGCCATCAATTCCGGCGACCGAATCGGCCACTGCCGAACCACGAGCCTACCGCGGTCCGGCACAGCCGTCCGCGGGAGCGGGCGCAGAGCATGCTGACGCAAGGGCATTTTGCCGTGCGACGGGATGACAGGAAAAGTGGCGTCTCCTTGCGCAAATAGAACCGCTAATAGTAAATTCCATGTGGCAAACATACATTTTCCAAAGATACGAGGTGGGTGCGTGCAGGCTTCTCGGCGGGGCACAAGTGAGGTTGAGGCATAATGAAAATCGCGCTTGATCCCGGACACGGCGGCATCTACACCGGTGCAATCGGCACGGTACCCTACGAATTGCGTGAGAAGGACGTGACACTCGCGATTTGCCTGAAGATGAAGGATCTGCTCAAGGCCGCCGGCCACAAAGTCATACTGACGCGCAGCAGCGATGTGCACCTGGCCGAGGCCATGCGTGAGGATCTGCGCCAGCGCGCGGGAATCGCCAATCTCGCGGCCGCCGATCTGCTGGTCAGCGTTCATTGCAACGCGTTTTCCGACCCCAATCCCGAGGGCATCGAGACCTGGCATCGCCCGCATTCCGCGGCCTCGGAAAAATTGGCGCGCGCCATTCAAACCGCGTTGATGGTGAAATTCGGCAACCATCTCAACCGCGGGGTCAAAGCCAAGGACTTGCTGCTGTTTCGTCATGCCAACATGCCGGCGTGCCACGTTGAGACGGAATTTCTCACCAATCCCGCTCAACTCGAGTTTCTCGCCTCGGAGTTCAACCAGGCGGCCATCGCCGGGGCCATTGCCGAAGGCGTGTTGCAGATGGCCAAAGCGTCGCACTCCCGCCGGTGAGTTCCAGGCCGCCCTACCCTCCGCAAACGCGGCGTTTGGCGGTACTACCATTAGATGATTTCAGATTTCAGGACGCATGTGCACGAGGAGACCGAATGAGTCTGATGGATTACACAGCCGCGCTGAATGATGTCTTTGTCCGGGTGAACGAAAAGCAATACGGCCCGTTCTCACCGCAGGAGCTGCGCTCGCTGGCCAGCAAGGGAGGGTTTCATCCCTCCGACGAAGTGTGGGATGATGAAGACGGCAAGTGGGTGCCGGCCTCGGAATTGCGCTCACTGCAGCCGGTGTTCGAGGGCAACGGCAAAGCCACCTCCGAACGCAGCAAACGCATCATTGCCGTCGGCGGCGGCAAGGGCGGCGTAGGCAAAACCGTGCTGACCGCCTCGCTGGGCGTGGGCCTCGCCAGCCTGGGCAAGGAGGTGGTGTTGGTCGATGCCGACTTGGGCGGCGCCAACCTGCACACCGTGATGGGCATCCTCGAACCGGAACGCACTTTTCATGACTTCTACACGCTCAAGGTCGAAAACCTCAGTGACATTGCCCTGCCGACACCCATTCCGGGGCTGCGCCTGATCAGCGGCGCCTGCGGCACGCTCGGCTTGGCCAATCCGAAATACGCACAGAAACTGCGCTTCATTAAGCAACTGCGCAGCATCGATGCCGATTTCATCCTGCTCGATCTGGGCGCCGGTTCCTCCTACAACGTCATCGATTTTTTTCTGGCGGCGGACGAGGGCATCGTGGTCACCAATCCCGAACCCACCGCGATTCAGGAATGCTTCAATTTCATTCGCATTTGCCAGTTGCGCCGCTTGCGGCTGGCGTTTCAAGACAATGCCGTCGTCACCGCAATTCTCAATCATGAAGAGGTGGACAAGCCCGGCCGCCTAGGCCTGACCACCAGCCAGTTGCTCGACAACGTCCGCGAGGTGGTGCCGGAAGCCGCCAACCTGATGGAAACCATCGTGGAATCCCACCGCTTGAAACTGATTTTGAACATGGTGCGGGAGAAAGACGATATCAAGGAGGGGCTGGCCATTCAGACCGCGGCGGCGGAGCTGCTCGCGCTCGAGGTCGATTACCTCGGCTTTGTTTCCCACGACCCGGCGGTGCGCACCGCGGTGCGCGAGTTGAGACCCTTTATGTTGTCTGATCCGGCCTCGCCGGCCGCCCAGGATCTCGCCAAGCTCATCAGCGTCAAGCTGCTGGGCACGCGCTCTTCCTTCAAGAGTTTTTGGGAAAAGCGCAAGCTGCGGCGGCAGTTGCTGGAGCAGCGCGCGGAGTATCCCGAGCTGCATTTGCAGGCGCAGGCACCGATTTGCTCGATCAAGTGCTTCTATTGGGATGACTGCGAATACCAAAACGGCGGGCATCCCTGTTCCGTGCGGCATCTGGAGCCGATCTTCAAATCCTGAAGTCGGCCTGTCGGAATAATCGTTCAATGACTCACAAGGAGGTAGGTTATGGCATTCAACATTCGGCCCTTGCACGACCGGGTGATGATCAAGCGCCTGGAAGACGAGGGCAAGAAGTACGGTAACATCATCATTCCCGACACTGTCACCGAAAAGCCCATGAAGGGTGAAGTGCTGGCGGTGGGCAAGGGCAAGATCAAGAAGGATGGCACCCGCCAGGAGTTGACCGTGAAGGCCGGCGACGTGATCGTGTTCTCGAAGTGGGCGGGCGATGAATTCGAATACGAGGGCGAGAAATTCCTGATATTGTCGGAGGACGACATTCTCGCGGTCGTTGCGTAATCCTTTTCGCCTTGCGGGAGAAAGGCGGCGCCGCCTTTCTCCCGGCTTTTCCCCACCGGCGCATGGCTTGACATTTCCCACCAAACTCTTTACCATTGCCCACCGGCTTCTCTTTTTCCTCGAGCAGAAAAACCGGCTGCGCGACGCGCTGGTTCAAACAGACTGCCGCGGCGCGGCCACATTGGGATGGGAAGACTCATGCTCAGACGACTCTTCGGCGATGACGTGGCGGAAAATGACGCCCAACTTTCCGAATACTTCATCGAGACGCCGGCGTATCGCATGGCGCTGTCCGGCGAAAAGCGGTTCATTATCGGCCGCAAAGGCGCGGGCAAAAGCGCGATCTGCCAGCAATTGCAGAAGCAACTCCCCAAGACCGGTGCGCTGTGCGTGCCGCTCGCGCCGCAACGCATCCAATTCACCGCTTTGAAACTGGGCTTGAGTGATTTGTCGCGCTGGGGCAGCGAGTCCGACGCGGTGCTGCAACGCGTGTGGTACTACGGCCTGCTGTGCGAGACCGCGCTGGCGCTGGTGCGCCAAAGCCGGAAGGAGCATGATTCAGAGTTTGCCAGAATCGCGGCGTTCGTGGAGAAGCATTACAATTACAGCGAGCCCAATCCCTTTGCCCGCCTGCTGAAAACCACTGCGCTCTTTCTCGAACAGCTCGAACTCGGCATCGGGCCGCTGAGCGTGCGCCGCCCCAGCCGCGGCTTCGATCCCATCGCGGTGGAAACCGAAATGGAGAATCTGCGCGCGCCGCTGGCCAGCTTCATCGCACGCCATTTGCCGCAGGGCGTTTATATTTTGATCGACAACCTGGACGAGGGTTGGGACAATTCCGCCGAAGCCAATGCCTTCGTGCGCGGCCTGCTGTTGGCGGTCTACGAAATCTGCCAGCCCAATATTCCGGTGCGGCTGATCGTGTTCTTCCGCGCCGACATGTACGACTCGGTGACGCGCCAATTCCAGCACGTGGACAAATACCGGCAGTATCAGGAGCACATTTATTGGGGCCACAAGGAGATCATGGAATTGGTGGCGCAGCGCCTGCGCGTCAACCGCAAGATCAAACGCCCGTTGAGCGCCTTCGAAGTGTGGGAAACCGTGTTCGAGCCGCATCCCGCCATCAGCAACGTGCCGGCTTACATCATCGAGCGCAGCCTGCTGCGGCCGCGGGAGGTGTTGCAGTTTTGCCGGCTGGCCGCGGAAAAGGCCCATGGCCGGGGCCACACCAAAATCACTTGTGAAGACATTCTCGATTGCGAGCGCGAGTACTCGCGCTGGAAGATCGACGATCTCAGCAATGAGTTTCTCTTTTCCTATCCCGGCTTGAAGGAAAACGTGCTGCAGCGTTTTCTCGGCGGGCCTTCACGCTTTTTGGCGGCGCGCTTGCGCAACCTGCTGGAGGAGGCGCTCACCGATCCGCGGCCGGGGCGACGGCCCGACTGGCTCGAAAACCTGCGCGACGCCGACGAGTTGACTCAGCTCCTTTACGACATCGGCTTTCTCAAATGCGCCAGCCACGGCAAGCACTGGCAGAGCGCGCAAGACCCGGATTATAACATCACCCTGGCCGAGTCCTTCATCGTGCATCCCGCCTTCCGCAGCTATTTGCGCATCGGTTGAGTGCGGGTTTGTCATTCAATCACTCCGCACAAGAGAAACCCATGAAGACTTTCCTGACTCTTTGCTGGCTCGCCGCGATCATGCCGGCCACTGCTCTGCGCGGCCAGGATCGCGCGGCGGTGCTCATCGTGTATCACTCCGAGCACGGCCACACCGCGGCGATGGCCGAGGCCGTGGCTCGCGGCGCGCGAGCGGTGAGTGGTACGGCGGTGGAGTTGCTCCCGGTGGCGGAAGCAACCACAGCCAAGCTGCTCGCCGCGGACGCGATCATTCTCGGCTGCCCGGTGCACAATGCCAATGTTACGCCGGCGCTGCAGCAATTCATCAATCAATGGCCGTTTGCAGGCACGCCGCTGCGCGACAAGATCGGTGCGGCCTTTGTCACCGCCGGCGGCATTTCAGCCGGCGAAGAATTGGTGCAGATGAGCATTCTCCATTCCATGTTGATTTTCGGCATGGTCGTGGTCGGCGGGCCGGATTGGCGTTCGGCCTTCGGCGCTTCGGCAGTGGTGGAGGAGGAGCCATTCGGCACGCGCGCCGATTCAACGCTGGTGGCAGCGCCCTTTCTTGCCAAGGGCGAGGCACTGGGCCGGCGCGTGGCAGAGGTGGCGCAACGCTGGCAGCGCGGCCGGCTCCGCTGAGGGCCGCGCCGGGCAGTGAAACAATGATTCTCTCTCCCGCCGGGTTGCAGGATTTGTCTGTACGGCCCCTTGTTGAGCTTGCCCTTGCGTGTGCGCATGAGGGCCGAGCGCCGGTCGCGGTCCAAATTACCAGCAACGGTTTCACCCACGCCAGACGACCCACCTTGCATGCTGACCTCGGCTGAGCCGAGGTGCCAAAACCTCGAGTGTCGTTGTAACGCTGAGGAATTTGGTGCAACGGCCACACCGTTGTTGATTGCCATTTTCATTCCTTTTCCGGCATTATTCTGGCACAACGCGCGCGACCGCAGCGTTTTCTTCCCGCTTGGTTCCTGGTTCGTTTGCAGTTTGGCAGCCTGCGCTGGGTGATCGTGCGGGAGAATCGCCGCACCTTTGGCTGCGAAGACAAAAAAACGCGCCGCCCTGCCAGCGGGCTTTGGCGAGAATATTTTTTAGCCCTTGCACTTTGTGCCCGCGCGCGGTTATCTTACCCCGCCATTATTGAAATCCGTGAAGCCGTCCTGGTTCATGCCAACCCTGCCCATGTCACTCAACGCCCTCGTCGTTTTCATCTTCGTTGCCACCTATCTCGGCATAGCCGGCGGCCGGCTGCCCGGCTTGCAGATCAACCGCACCGGCATCGCCATTTTCGGTGCCATTATGCTGATGGTGGCGGGCGCATTGACGGTGGAGCAGGCCACCGCCACCATCGACTATTCCACTTTGCTGCTGCTGTTCGGCCTGATGATTCTCTCGGCGCAGTTGCGCGTGGCCGGCTTCTATCGGCTGGTGGCGCGGCAGGTGCTGGCTTTCGCCCACCGCCCGTTCACCCTGCTGGTCGGCATCGTGCTGGCCAGTGCTCTGCTCTCCAGTGTATTTGCCAACGACATCGTTTGTCTGGCTTTCACGCCGGCGCTGTGTGAAGTGGCGCAGACCGCGCGGCGCAACCCGCTGCCTTACTTGATCGCGCTCGCCACTTCCAGCAACATCGGCAGCGTGGCGACGCTGATCGGTAATCCGCAAAACATGTTCATCGGCCAGGCTTCCGGGCTGGATTTTGGCAGCTATTTGCTGGTGATGGCGCCGGTCACGCTGTTCGGCGTGGCGGCCAACGCGTTGGTGGTGCGTTGGATTTGGCGCGCGGAGTTTACCACCGGCGCTGAAAACGCCGGCCTCACCCCGTTGCCGCATGAGCTGGTCGCGTTCAAACCCGATTACCGCTCGATCAAGAAGACGCTGTTGATCACCGGTCTGCTGTTGGCGGCTTTCTTGCTCGGCTGGCCCCGCGATCTGTGCGCGCTGGCCGCCGCCGCGCTGCTGTTGCCTTCGCGCCGCAATCCTTCCGAAAAGCTGTTTGCGCTGGTGGATTGGAATCTCATCATGCTGTTCATCGCGTTGTTCGTCATCATCGGCGCGCTGCAGCAGCGCGGCCTGATGGAACAAGCGCTCGCCGGTTTGGCCGGTGCCGGTATTCACCTCGACCAGCCCGTGGTGTTGGTCTCGCTTTGCACGCTGCTTTCGAATTTGGTCAGCAACGTGCCCGCGGTTTTGTTGATGCAGGATATTCCCGGTGCGACGGCCCGGCTGTGGTATTTGCTCGCGATGGCGAGCACGCTGGCCGGCAACCTGACTTTGCTCGGCAGCATCGCGAATCTCATCGTCGCGGAAAAGGCCGCCGGGTACGGCATCACATTGTCGTTCATCGACTACGTCAAGGTCGGCCTGCCGCTGACGCTGATCACGGTAATCGCCGGCACGTTCTGGGTTCTGTTTGCCGCGTGAGCGCGTTGTGCCGCGGCGCTGCCGGCGCGCTGGTGCCGGCGCCGCCGCCGCGATTCCAGAGAGGAGCCTGCCATGGAAATCGGGGTTTGGCTGGGGTTCTTGCTGCTGGTGGGATTGCTGCTCGCGCTCGATCTGGGCGTGTTCAACCGGCGGCCGCATGTCATCAAAGCCAAAGAGGCGTTGCTCTGGTCGGCATTCTGGATCATGCTGTCGCTGGTGTTCAATACCGCCATCTATTTTGCCTATGCGCACAACTGGCTGGGGATCGGCAGTGAAATCGGCCAGCAGCTCGGCGGCAAACAAGCGGCGCTGCAATTCTTCACCGGCTATCTCGTGGAGAAGTCGCTCAGCCTCGACAACATTTTCGTCATCGCCGTCATCTTTGCCTATTTCAAAGTGCCGGCAATGTATCAACATCGCGTGCTGTTTTGGGGCATCGTGGGCGCCGTGGTGCTGCGCGGCGCGATGATCGTGGCGGGCGCGGCCCTGATCGCGCGCTTCAAATGGATGACCTACCTGTTCGGCGGCGTGCTGATCGCCACCGCGGTCAAGATGCTGGTCACGCGCCATGAGACGGTGGCGCCCGAGAAAAATCCGTTCGTGCGGCTGGTGCGGCGCTGGTATCGCGTCAGTCCGGATTACGCCGGCCGGCATTTCTTCACGCGCCTGAACGAACAGCGGGCGATCACCCCGCTGTTTGTCGTGCTGCTGGTGATCGAAAGCACGGATGTGGTGTTTGCGATCGATTCGATTCCCGCGATTTTTGCGGTGACCAGCGATCCCTTTCTGGTTTTCACCTCGAATATCTTCGCCATTCTGGGGCTGCGTTCGCTGTATTTCGCCCTGGCCGCGATGATGGACAGGTTCCGCTACTTGAAACACAGCCTGGTTTTCGTGTTGAGCTACGTCGGCGCCAAAATGATTCTCACCCACCATTATCCCATTCCCACCATGACGTCACTGGTGGTCATTGCCAGTCTTTTGGCCGTCGGCATGCTGGCTTCGCTTTATGCCGGACATCGCGATCCCGTTCCGATCGCTTCGCCGCTGCCGAAACACGCCGAGGCCGGCAAGGAATCCCCTGCCAACGAGCGGCACGCGTGAGCAGGAAGGCACACTCACAATTCGCATGGATGCTGTCGTGACACCTTCTCCCTCCCCAGAGCGATTATCCGAATCGCAGGTGCAAGCCGGCCTGCGCGGCGTGCTCAAAGATGGTTTGACCACGCAGGCAATGTTGACCTTGACCGGCGGCGCCTTTCTGGTGGATTTTGCTTTGCAGTTCGGCGCTTCCAATCTGCTGATTGGCGTATTGGCCGCGATCCCTTTTCTGGCGCAGCTCGTGCAGGTACCTTCAATTTATCTGGTCGAGAAGTTTCGCGCCCGGCGGCTGATCTGTGTTTTGAGTTCCGGCTTCGGCCGGGCATTTCTGGTGGCGGCGGCGGCCATTCCCTTTTTTCTCGCGGGCGGCGCGGCACTGGCCGCCTTGACCTTTTGCATTTTGATCTACGCCCTGTTTGCCGCGATCTCCGGTTGCAGTTGGAACTCCTGGATGCGCGACTTGATTCCGCTCGATCGCCTGGGCAGTTTCTTCGCCAAGCGCATGGCGTGGATGGCGGGCTTCGGCATCCTGTTGAATCTGGCGGCGGCCGTGTTCGTGGATTGGTATGACTCGCGTGCCTTCGCCGCCAAAGTGTACAGCTACTCGGCCCTGATTTTCGCCGGCGGACTCGCCGGCATGCTGGGCGTTTATTTCATCTCCACGATTCCCGAGCCGGCCATGGCCGCCGAAAGCCGGCATTTGCCCTTTTCCATTTTGCTGCGCCAGCCGTTCAAGGATCGCAATTTCAAAAGGCTGATCACGTTTCAGGGCGCATGGAACTTCGCGATCAACCTCGCGGCGCCTTTTTTCACCGTTTACATGCTGAAGATGCTCGATCTCGACATGCGGGTGATCATCAGCCTGCAGGTGCTCAGCCAGGTGATGAACCTGCTGTTCTTTCGCATTTGGGGCAGGCTCACCGATCGCTTCAGCAACAAGTCGGTGCTCAGCGTCAGCGCGCCGCTCTACATGATTTGCGTCTTCGCCTTTACCTTCACCACGCTGCCGAACAAGTACGTGTTGACCGTGCCGCTGCTCATCTTCATTCATGTGTTCATGGGAATCGCCACCGCCGGCGTCACGCTGGCCACCGGCAACATCGGCCTGAAGCTGGCGCCGCAGGGCCAGGCCACGGCCTATTTGGCCGCCAACAGTCTGGTCAACTCTCTGGCGGCCGGGTTGGCACCGATCTTGGGCGGCAATTTCGTGGATTTGTTCTCCGGCTATGCCCTCTCGTGGACGTTGCGCTGGAAAACGCCCGCGGGTGAAGTGGCAATCGAAACTTTGGATTTGCAGCATTGGGATTTCTTTTTTATTCTCGCGTGCCTGCTCGGCTTGTATGCCATGCACCGCCTTGCCAAAGTCAAGGAAGTCGGCGAGGTGGAGGAAGAGATCGTCATTTTGGAGCTGATTGCCGAGGCGCGCCGTTTCATGTTCAGTCTGTCGACCATCGCCGGTTTGCGCTATGCTCTGCAATTTCCCTTTTCGCTGCTGGCAGAAGGCTTGAAAAAGCGCAACAGCGAAAATGGCCGCCGGCAGGAACCCTCCGGTTGATGGCTTGAACCCCGCAGCCGGCAGTGCCGTCTTCAAGACAGCCGGCGATTGTGCCCAGCCCGAGTCACGCGCCCGGCGGGATATTCGTCAGGGCAATTGCCCGCCATCCCATTCACCCCCGCATCCTGCGCAGGAGAGGAGCCATGAGTTACTTCACCGAGCAATACCTGAAGTTCTTCCGTGCCTTGACCAAACACAATCAGAAATCCTGGTTCGAGGCCAACCGCGACTGGTTCGAAACCGAGGTCAAACAGCCCTTCACCGCGTTTGTGGAGGAAATGATCGCCCGCATTCATGCCGATGATCCGGAAGTGAGGATTTCCTCGAAGGAAGCGATCTTTCGCATCTATCGCGACATTCGCTTTGCCAAAGACAAAACGCCGTACAAGCTCCACATGTCGGCGTTGATCTCGCCGGCCGGCCGTGGCAATCTCGAATATCCCGGATTCTATCTGGAGCTGGGCAGCGCCATGGTGATGCTCGGCGGCGGTGCTTACTCAGTGGCCGGCGAGAACGTGCCGCGCCTCCGCCGCGCCCTCCTGCAGCGGCCGCAGGAATTCGCCGCACTGTTACGTGATCGAAAATTCAGGGCCAAGTATGGCACCTTGCAGGGCGAGCAGAACAAGATCCTGCCCGCGGAATTCAAAGCCGCGGCGCAACAGCAACCGCTGATCGCCAACAAGCAATTCTACTATCTTGCCGAATTGCCGCCTGACACCATTCTCAAAAGGAAACTGCCGGAGTTTATCATGACCTACTACCACGCCGGCAAACCCATGAATCGATTTCTGCGCGAGGCCCTGGGTTACCGTTAACCGGCGGGGAGGTTCGACAGGATAGACAGGATTTTTTTGATCAATCAATCCGGTGAGTCCTGTTCATCCTGGCGCATGAATTTCGGTCATCCCAATACGGATAAACCGCAACGCAAAGGAAATCGCCAACGGATTGAATCAACCCAGCGGAGAAATTTCTTGCCTTCAAGGCAACGATTTCACTCTAAGAAAGCGGCGCCAAATTTCAGACAAGTTGAATTCTCAAGCCCTCCTGGCAGTCTCGAACCTGTCAGACTTGGAACACCACGAAGTTAGAAAAGTCAACACCGTAGCCGCAGAGTCGCGGAGAGCGCAGAGTTTTAGAATCAAGGGAGGCCTTCTGCGCGCTCTTCGCTTCGCGGTGAGTCTTTGATGTGAATGACACGGCAGTGTGCCCAAATCTTTACAATCTCCTTACTGGATGACAGTGGTGGTGGATAAATCGTGCGAGAAAACAGTGTGCGAATTGGGCTTCTTGCTGCCCGCGGGTTTCAGGTTTCAGCTTGTCTGAGATCGGGTGTGGAACGTTAGGTCGAATCTATTGCACAGATAAATAGCCCCAAACGGGCGAAATGTAAGAGCGAAGGGCAACGCCCTGGAAGATCAGTAATCATGAGATATCACCAAGCCCCGGGGCGCCATGGAGCCAGGTCCGGAATGCCGCCTCTGCAGGGCTAAATGCGACAAATCCTATCGGTTCCCAGGGCGCTGCCCGTGGGCTATTACATGCGACCCCGTCGGGGTCAAGCCGGCCTTCTGGAGAAAACATTGTGTACTCAACGTTGTAGTAATAGGCAAACACTGACGCGGAGTTGGCAGGCCGAACGCCATGCTTGATCCTCTTTATCAACAGCTTTTGCTCGATCACGCCAAGAACCCGCGCAATTTTGGGCGGCTGGAGGCGGCGACGGTGCGGCGCCGGCACGACAATCCCGCCTGCGGCGACCGTCTCGAGTTGCAGCTCGCGGGCGTGGTCGAGGGCACCATTCGTGATTTCAAATTCGACGGTCACGGGTGTGTGCTGTGCCTGGCCTCCGCCTCGCTGATGGGCGAAGCGGTAAAGGGCAAGCCGGTTGTTGCCGTGCGTGCAATCATTTCAAACTTTTTCGCGATGATCGCCGGTGTTGCTGCAATCGCGCCGGACTTGGGGGCGCTGGCGGCGTTCGCCGCGGTGAAGCAGGTTCCCGGACGCATGCAATGCGTAACGCTGGCTTGGGAGGCGCTGGCCGCGGCACTGGCTGAACCGGATGCTCCTGTCACGTGAGCAAGGCCTCGGCGCCGAACGTCGCTTCAGTCGTTGCCGTTCGATTGCGATGTGATCACCGCCGCGGGCCCCTCGCACCAGCCTTGACATTCATTCTTTTTTTGACTATTTACTCGTGCTTTTGTGCGTGCACCTGCGCGTGATTTGCCTGCACGTCCCCGCAAGCAACGACTGCAATCAATCCCTCATTGCCAAACCAATCAAGGAGAAGGAGATGTCCGACAAGAACCTGGTGAATTACACCACCGCCAACGGCCTGGCGATCATTGAATTGACCGACCCCCCTGCCAATACCTACACCTATGAAATGATGAAGCAGTTGGATGCCGCCATTCTCGAAGCGCGCATGGATGACAGCGTGCACGTGATCGTGCTCAAAGGCGGCGGGGAGAAGTTTTTTTGCGCCGGCGCCAACATTCGCATGCTGCAGGAAGTCACGCCGCGGTTCAAATACTTCTTCTGCCTGCACGCCAATGAGACGCTGAACCGGCTGGAGCAAACACCCAAGCTGGTGATCGCGGCGTTGAACGGCCATTGCGTCGGCGGCGGCTTGGAAATCGCCATGGCAGCGGACATTCGGTTGGCGAAAAAGGGCGCGGGCAAGATTGGTTTGCCGGAAGTGACGCTGGGCGTGCTGCCGGGCACGGGCGGCACGCAGCGGCTGGCGCGTCTGGTTGGCAAGGCGCGCGCTCTCGAAATGATGGCCACCGGCCGTACGTTCGAATTCGAGGAAGCCGAGCAGTTGGGCCTGGTCACTCACGTGTTGCCCGCGGAGGGCTTCTGGGAAAAAGTGTTGGAATACGCGCGCCAGTTCCTGCCGCCCAACAAGGCCAGCAAGGCCGTGGGCTTGATCAAGCGCGCGGTGCAATCGGGCGTCGAGGTTTCGTTCAGCGAGAGCCTGGCCATCGAGCGCGAGCTGCAGCAACAGCTTTTCCAAAGTGAAGACGCCAAGGAAGGTTTGACCGCGTACAACGAAAAGCGCAAAGCAAACTTCGCCGGCAAGTGAGGTTTCTGCGGGCAGGGGCTGGCGCCCGCGGGCGCCGGCCTGCCGTTGCCGGAACGAATCCTGCAGAACCTGCAAGGCTGTGAGAGATGAGAAGGAAGAAAAATCGCTTTCAAGAAATTGCAGGCGCGACCTGGCAAATTTACCGGCCCGGCGAGCAGGCGGCGGAGAATGAATTCGATCCCGGTGATTTCATTCTGACTCAGGGTCATGAATGGCACAACCGCGTGATTCGCTGGGGACAGTCGCTGCGCCATCGCGGCCGTTACCGCAAATTCATCAAATGGACGCACGCCGCCGTGATCGTCTCGCGCGAGGGCGATTTGACCGAAGCGGTCGGCTCGGGCGTACGGCGCTCGAATCTGCGCGAATATCGCGACGTCGAGTACCGCATCGTGCGGCTCGGCGAGATTGCCACCGAGCGCGATCGCGAAAAAGTGATCCGCTTTGCCGAATGGTGCCTGGGCGAAGAGTACGGCTACACCACCATCGCCAGCATCGGTGTCAGCCTGCTGATGGGCGGCAAGTTCAAATTCGGATTCGATGGCCAGGCCATCTGTTCCGGACTGGTGGCGCGGGCCTTGGAGCGTACCGGCGCGATTTTCGACAAAGATCCCTCCCACATCATGCCGGCTGAGCTGGCGCGCTATTTCAAAGTCGTTGACAAGTAATTGAACCTTCCACGGCTTTGCCGCCGTGTGCTTCATTCACCCATTTTGAATCGCCATGCACACACAACTTTTCATCAACGGACAATGGCAGGATGCGGCCAGTGGCCGCACCTTCCCCACCATCAATCCCGCCACGACGGAAGTGATTGCCCACGTCGCCGAGGGTGGCGCGGCGGACATTGACCGCGCGGTGAAAGCCGCCGTCGCCGCACTTGCAGGCCCCTGGGGCAAGATGGAGGCCGCGCAGCGTGGCCGCCTCATCTGGAAAATGGGCGAACGCATTCTCGCCCGCGCCGAGGAACTGGCCCGGCTGGAAACGCTCGACAACGGCAAGACCATCACCGAATCAAGCCGCATTGATGTGCCTTATTCAGCGGACTTGTATTTCTACTATGCCGGCGCTGCCACCAAACTCGAGGGCCATACCATTCCCGTGACTGGGCCGTACTTCAACTACACCTTGCGTGAACCGCTCGGCGTGGTGGGCCTGATCGTGCCGTGGAATTTTCCCTTGTTGCTGGCCTCGCGCAAAGTGGCGGCGGCGCTGGCCGCGGGCAACACCGTGGTGTTGAAGCCGGCGGCGCAAACGCCGTTGACGGCGCTGCTGCTGGCGGAGATCGGCATGGAAGCCGGCTTGCCGCCGGGCGTGTTGAATGTGGTGCCCGGCCACGGCGCCACTGCCGGCGCGGCTTTGGTGAAGCATCCTGCGGTGGATGGCATTGCGCTCACCGGCGGCACCGCCACCGGCCAGCAACTCATGCGCGATGCCGCCGCGACGGTGAAGAAACTCCATCTCGAACTCGGCGGCAAATCGCCGAATATCGTCTTCGCGGATGCCGATCTCGAGGCGGCCGCGCGCATGGCGCTGCTGGGCATTTTCTATAACAAAGGCGAAGTGTGCACGGCGGGGTCGCGCTTGCTGGTTGAAAAGGGAATCTATGACGTCTTCATGGAAAAGCTCGTCGAGCGCGTCCAGAAACTGCAGCCCGGTGATCCGCTCGATCCCAAGACCCGCCTGGGGCCGCTGGTTTCCGAGGCGCAATTGGCAAATGTGAAACGGTACGTCGAGATCGGCGAACGCGAAGGCGCGCGTCTGCGCACCGGCGGCCAGCCGCCTGAGCCTGCGCCTGGCAAGGGTTATTTCTTCCAGCCCACGATCTTCGATAACGTTGCGCCGAATTCCACCATTGCGCAGGAGGAGATTTTTGGTCCGGTGCTCGCGGCCATGCCGTTTGCCGACGGCGACGAGTTGCTCAAGATCGCCAACGGCACGATCTACGGACTGGCGGCTGCGATTTGGACGAAGGACATCAAGAAGGCGCACCGGCTGGCCAGAGATCTGAAGGCGGGCACGGTGTGGATCAACACCTACAACAACTATGATGCCGCCATGCCGTATGGCGGTTACAAGGCCAGCGGCTTCGGCCGCGAGAGCGGCATGGAAGCTTTCGAGTTCTATTCCCAGTCGAAGAGTGTATGGGTGGATTTGAGTTGAGTTTCTCCCGTCGCACGATGGCAACGCCACCATGAACGCATCTGCCCGGCCGGCGCAGCGCCCGGTCCTGACCCTTTCGCCCTCCCGCCTCGAGATTGCCCTCCGTCTCGCGGCCGCGCTGGGAATTCTGACATTCGTCTATCTGTTGGTGCAATACTTTCCGGCGCTGCCCGCCAGAATTCCGGTTCATTTCAATGCTGCCGGCCAGGTGGATGGCTGGGGCAGCAAGCACACGCTGCTTTTCCTGTTTGCGTTGACCGCCGTGTTGCTGCTGGGTCTGACCATCCTGCGGCGCTATCCCCACAAGTTCAACTACCTGTATCCGATCACCCCGCAAAACGCCGAGAAACAGTACCGCCTGGCGTGCGAGCTGCTGGCCGTTCTGCAGGTGCAAGTGGTTTGGCTATTCACCTACCTCGGATGGCGGCTGATGGTATCAGCGCAGCAAAACGCCGGCGGCGTGAGCATGCTTTTGTTGCCGGTGATCATTCTGGTGAATGTCGGCACGTTGGTTTTCTATCTGGTCAAATCTTCCCACGCCCGTTGATTGAAATGAAAGAGAGGATGCCAGCCCGTCATGTTTCCTGAGATCTTCATCGTGTCCGCGGCGCGCACGCCCAACGGCAAGTTTGGCGGTGCATTTGCGGAAATGAGCGCGCCCGAGCTGGGCGCCATTGCCGCGCGGGCCGCGCTCGAGCGCGCCCGTTTGCAGCCTTCCCAATTCAATGAAGTGATCATGGGCAATGCCCGGCCCGCCGGCGTCGGGCCCAACCCGGCGCGGCAAATCGCCAAACGCGCCGGCGTGCCCGCTGAAGTTCCGGCCTACACGGTGAACAAAGCCTGCGGCTCGAGTTTGCGCGCGCTGATCAATGCCGTGCAGGCACTGAAATGCGGCGACGCTGAAGCCATTCTGGTGGGCGGCAGCGAGAGCATGAGCCGCGTGCCCTATCTGCTCACCAAGGCGCGCTGGGGCTACCGGCTGGGCCATGAGAAAGTCGTCGATGCCATGTATCAAGACGGTTTTCTCTGCCCGCTGTGCGGCCAAATCATGGGCGAGACCGCCGAGACGCTGGCGCAGCAGTACAATATTTCGCGGGAAGAACAGGATCGTTATGCGATGGAGACCCAGCATCGTTGCGAGGCGGCGCGCCAACAGGGCCGCTTCGACGACGAAATCGTGCCGGTCGAAATCACCGTGGGCAGGGGCGAGAAAAAGATTATCACCGCAGATGAACACCCGCGCGACGGTGTGACCATGGCAAGTCTGGCCAAGCTGCCGCCGGTGTTCGCCGAGGGGGGCAGCGTTCACGCCGGCAATTCCTCCGGCCTCGTCGATGCTGCGGCCGCGCTGGTGGTGGCCACCGAGGCCTTCGTCAAGCGCAACCAGACGCCCGTGCTCGCCCGGATTGCCGGCTATACCACTGCCGGGGTCGATCCCGCGATCATGGGCATCGCTCCGGTGCCGGCGGTGCGCCGGCTGCTGCAGCAGCACAATCTCCAACTCAGCGACATCGATCTCATCGAATTGAATGAAGCGTTTGCCGCGCAGGTTTTGGCGTGCGACCGCGAGCTGCATTTCGACCGCGCGCGCTTGAATGTCAACGGCGGCGCGATTGCCCTCGGCCATCCCATCGGCGCCACCGGCGCGCGCATCACCGTGACGCTGCTGTATGAAATGCAGAAGCGCAAGGCCCGGCGCGGCCTCGCCACGCTGTGCATCAGCGGCGGCCTCGGCATTGCCCTGCTGGTGGAAAGCGTTTGACATCGCATGGCATGGTTGCGAGGATAGCCTCTTTCGCCGGTGCTCCTCCGCGCGAATCAGTATTGCACCCTGCGCCGGCAGCAACCGGCCGCCAATGAGTTCCCGCATGCCCAAACTCTTCCTCAAACCCGGCCGTGACCGCGCGGTGCGCCGGTTTCACCCCTGGATCTTCTCCGGCGCCGTCGGTCGCCGGGAGGGTGAGGCCGAACCCGGTGCCGTGGTCGACGTGTTCGGCGCCGACGCCAAGTTCCTGGCGCGCGGCTTCTACAATCCCCACTCCCAAATCGTTTGCCGTCTGCTCACCTGGCAGGAGCAGGAGATCGGCCGCGAGTTCTTCCGCGAGCGGATCGCAGCAGCCTATCACAGCCGGCTGCGCCTGTGGCCGGCCGCCGAAGGCACCGACTCTTTTCGCGTGGTGAATGCCGAGGGTGACGGCCTGCCCGGCTTGATCGTGGACAAGTATGCGGATTTTCTGGTGGTGCAGCTCGGCACGGCGGGCATGGCGGCCAGGCGCGCGATGGTGGCTGAGGCGCTGCAGGAAGTGATTTCGCCGCGCGGCATTTTCGAGAAGAGCGCCGGCCCGGCGCTGCTGGAGGAAGGATTGTCGCCGGCGGTGCAGGTGTTGTTCGGCGAGGCGCCGCCGGAAATCATTACGATTCGCGAAAACAACTTGCGATTTGAAGTGAATGTCGGCGCCGGCCAGAAGACGGGCTTCTTTCTGGATCAACGCGAGAATCGCGCCTGGGTGGCACGCTTGAGCGCCGGCCGCAGCGTGCTCAACGGCTTTGGCTACACCGGAGCGTTTTCGGCTTATGCCGCCCATGCCGGCGCCGCCAGCGTGGTGACGGTGGACTCTTCTGCCGCGGCCATCGCGCTGGCGCAGGACAATTTTCGGCGCAACGGCTTGACCGTGGTCGCGGAGAATTTCGTGACCGCGGATCTCTTCCGCTATCTGCGCGAAACCGCGCTGCCATTCGATTTGATTATTCTCGATCCCCCGGCCTTCGCTCACCGCCAAAAGGAGGTCGACAACGCCGCCCGCGCCTACAAGGACATCAATTTGCAGGCGCTGAAGATCATCGCGCCGGGCGGATTGTTGCTCACCTGTTCCTGCTCGCAGCCGGTTTCACCCGATCTCTTTCAAAAAATCCTGTTCGCTGCCGCGGTGGATGCCAATCGCCGCGTGCGCATCCTCGGGCAGAGCGGCCACGCTCCTGATCATCCCATCAGCCTCTATCATCCCGAAGGCCGCTATCTGCAGGCGGTTTTGTTGGCGGTGGATTAATCGCGCGGCCGCGGCACGGCCTCGCTGCTCTCCGGCTCCAGCTTGGTGAAGCGCTGGGCGTATTCGTACAAGGCCTCCTGGGAGCGCACCGGTTTGCCCTCGGTTTTCCGGCGGAGGTTGGTGCTGTCGGGCAGCAGCACGCGCGTTTTGACGTTGTCCGCCATTTGCAGGTCGATGATGTCCTGTACCTGCTTTTGCAGCTCGGGATCGAGCACCGGAAAGGCGACTTCCACGCGGCGGTCGAGGTTGCGCGTCATCCAATCGCCGCTGGAAAGGAAGTATTCCGGGTTGCCGTCGTTCTCGAAGCGGTAGATACGCGCATGTTCGAGAAAGCGGTCGATGATGCTGATCACGGAAATGTTTTCGCTCAAGCCGGGCACGCCCGGTTTCAGGCTGCAGATGCCGCGCACCAGCAGTCGAATCGGCACGCCGGCGGCGCTCGCGGCATACAGCTCATTGATCATGTCGGCATCCACCAGTGAGTTCATCTTGGCGATGATCCCGGCCGGCTTGCCGGCGCGGGCATTTTCCGCTTCCCGGTGGATGCGGCTGACGAACGCGCCGCGCAGATAGTGCGGGGCAACCAGCAGATGCTTGAACGGCCGCGGCGTGAGATCGCCGGTGAGCATGTCGAAGACGGTGGCGACTTCCTGGGTGATCTCCTCGCGCGCGGTGAGCATGCCGAGATCGCCGTAGATCTGCGCGGTTTTGTCGTTGTAGTTGCCGGTGCTGAGATGGCAATACAGGCGGATCATCCCCGCCTCCTTGCGCGCGATCATGGCGAGCTTGCAATGCGTCTTCAAGCGCGGCATGCCGTAGATGACGTGCACGCCGTGCTTTTCGAGTTTCTTGGCCCAGGAGATGTTGGCTTCCTCGTCGAAGCGCGCCTTGATCTCGACGATGGCGGTGACGTGCTTGCCCTTCTGCGCGGCGCGCGCCAGGGCCTTGGCGATTTCCGATTTGGCCGAAATGCGGTACAGCGTGATCTTGAGGGAGACCACGTTGGGATCATCCGCCGCCCGCTTCAGGAATTGTTCCACATAGCTGAAGCGCTGGTAGGGGTGATGCAGCAGCACGTCACGCTTGCGGATGACGGCGAAGAGATCGCGGTTCTTTTCCAGCACGGCAACCGGCAGCGGCGGCAGCGGGGGATACTGCAAATGCGGCGCGCTGAAGCCGGGGAACTGCATGAAATCGGAAAAGGAATGATAGCGGCCGCCGGGAAAAAGGTTGCTGGGGGAGAGCTTCAATTCATGCACGAAGGTATCGAGCACGCGCTGCGGCATCGCCGGGTCATAGAGAAAACGCGTTGCCGGCGCTTTGCGGCGCTGGATCAGGCTCTTCTCGATGGTGACGAGCAGATCGTAGGCTTCCTCCTCCACGTAATCCAGCTCGGCGTCCCGCACGACTTTGATGGCATAGCAGCCCAGCACTTGTTCGCCCGGAAAAATCTCGTTGAGATTCAGGCGAATAATGTCATCCAGCCGGATGACGTACTTCTTGTCGTCCTCCGAGGGCAATTGCACGAACCGGCCCAGCGCCTGTGAGGGAATCAGCACCAGCGCCAGCCGCAGCGAGAGTTTCTTCTTCGATTTCTTGCGATGCGCCAGTTCCACGCAGAAGTACAGCGTCTTGTTGTGCAGGCTGGGGAAGGGATGAGTGTAGTCGATGGTGAGCGGCGTGAGCAGAGGCTTGACGTTGCTTTGGAAGTATTTGCCGGCAAACGCCACCTGCTTGGCGCTGGCGCTCTTTTCATCAACCAGCAGGATGCCGGCGCGCTGCAATGCCGGCAGGATTTGTTCCTGAAAGCATTGGCCCATGCGTTCATGCGCCCGATTGACGCGCTCAGAGATCGCCGCCATCACCTGCGCCGGCGCCAATCCGTCCGGGCCGGGCACCGTTACTCCTGCTTCGATCTGCCGCCGGATGGTCGCCACGCGCACCATGAAAAACTCATCGAGGTTCGAAGCAAAGATGGCGAGAAACTTCACCCGCTCGAGAATCGGCACGGTTTCATCCTGCGCTTCTTCCAGCACGCGCGCATTGAACTCCAGCCAGCTCAGATCGCGGTTGTTCATGCGTTGTTGCGCCAGCGCCGCTTCGGCGGTCGCGCTGACGAGTTGGCCGTTGTCGGCGTTTGCGGCGAGCTTCGGCGCCGACAGCACGCTGTCGTCTTGAGCTTCAGATCGTAGGGAAGTGTTCATAGCAGAGTCCGCCTTCAGCGATTGCAGCCCGGAACCCCCGGCACAGCGCCCCCATGAAAGCCAATTCCGCGCTGAAAAGCAACTGGAAATATCGGGCGGAAAACACGACCAGCGCTTGTGTTGGCGGAAAAAATTTGTTACACTATCCGCCACTTTCAGCCCCGCGATGCCGTCTGTCGCACCCATGCCGAACCAACGGAGAGAGAGAACCCATGCCCCCTGCGCACGCCGTCACCTGGCGCAACGGTTTCAAATCCGCCTTTTGGATTGCCAACGTGCTGGAGCTGTTCGAGCGTTTTGCCTTTTATGGCTCAAAGGCCGTGCTCGCCGTTTATCTCGCCAATACCATCGGCCTGGGCGCGCAGACCGCCGGTAGTCTGGCCGGGCTTTATTCCGGACTGATTTTCTCGCTGCCGATTATCGCCGGAACTTTCGTCGATCGCTACGGTTTCCGCCGCACGCTCATGGCCTGCTTCGCGATGTTCTCGCTCGGTTATTTTCTCATCGGCTTGGGCGGCATGTCCGCCGGCCAGGGCCTGGTGCAGGCGCTCGGCAAGACCGGCTACATCACCTCGGTGCTGGTTCTCACCGCGATCGGCGGCTCGCTGATCAAGCCCTGCATCGTGGGTACGGTCGCAAAAACCTCCCATCCCGACGTCAAGGCGCTGGGCTATTCGATCTATTACACCCTGGTCAACTTTGGCGGCGCGGTCGGCCCGATTCTCGCCCTGCAAGTGCGCGAAGGCCTGGGCATCGAGTACGTGCTGGTGATGTCTTCGCTCGTATCGCTGCTGCTGCTGTTGGGCACCTTCCTTTTCTTCAAAGAGCCGGAAGTCGAGCCAATCGGCGGCAACCCGCGAACCCTGGGCCAGGTCTTTCGTGACATGCTGCTGGTTTTCGGCAATTTTCGCTTCATCAGCTTCCTGGTGATCTTCTCCGGCTTTTGGATCATGTTCTGGCAGATTTTTTACTCCTTCCCGTTTTATGTCACGGATGTGCTCCAATTTCCGCGTTTCGAGTTGATGGAAACCATCGATGCGTGGACCATCATTTTGGTGGGCGTGCCCATGACCGCGCTGGTGAAGAAGTGGCGGCCGATCACTGCCATGACCCTGGGCTTTGCCCTGGCCAGCTTTTCCTGGTTGATCGTTGCCGGCTCGCCGACGGTGATGGCGGCCATTGTCGGCATCGCGCTGTTCGCCTTTGGCGAGGCCACGCAAGCGCCGCGCTTCTACGAATACGTGGCCGGCCTCGCACCCAAAGACCAGGTGGGCACGTTCATGGGATTTGCCTTCCTGCCGGTGGCCATCGGATCGTTTGTCGGCGGGCCGCTCGGCGGCTGGCTGGTGCAGCATTATTTGCGCGACACTATGAACCCGGCGATGATGTGGTACATCGTCGCCGCCGTCGGCTTCGTTTCCACCGCTTTGATGCTGCTCTACAACAAGTTCTTTGCCCCGCGCGAGGCGAGTTGAGTTTGATGCAGGTTCGCTGCAAGCAATTTGTCTGCCGGCAGGTGCTGCCCGGGCAGGAAGGAGAACGGTCGCCGTGCTCAATCATGAAACCATGACCGATACGGAGCTGTTGCGTGCGACCACCATTTCCAAAGACAACTACAGCGCAGTTTCGCTCGCGGCCCTTGCCGGTGAGATGGCCCGCCGAGGTTTGGATGCCATTCAGCTCTTGAGCCGCGTGCAGCTTGCCGGCGATGAAGGCGAAACCCAAGCCTGCACGATCGCGGCGGCACTTGCCAAAATCACCGCTGAAACTGAGCTGTGGAAACCGCTGATGTTCACCAATGCCGTGGGCGAGCAATTGATTCTGCAGCGACAATTGTCCTTTTGGAATGCGGATTTCCTGGATCAGGAGGATTACCAGCATTCCTTTCTGCTGCAAGATGTCGAGCAGGCGCGCGAATTGTTCCGGGCGTTTGCGCAGCTCGCAACCGCGGCGGTGGCGGTGTTGGCGGAATTCCATTTGGATGAATGGGAGACGGTGCTGCAGTCCAACTCGCACGTCCGCCTGGAGAATGTGAGCCGGGCGCTCACGGCAGCGGCGGTGGCCCATGTGGTCAAGCCGGGTGAGGGAGCTTCCTTCTACCTGCTGGTGCCGGCGCAGGCCTTTGCGCCGGCGTGTGCCGTGGTCGAAGGTCTCGATCAACGCCGCGCCGCGCTGGAAGCGGCAATCGACAAGCTGCCGCCACGCGGCCGGGAAGAGCAGCGACTCGAGTTGTACGATCAATTGCTGCCGCTCACGGAAGAACGCGCCGTGCTGCAATTCAACCGCGGCGTGCTACTCTTTGAACTGGGCCGCAGCGAGGCGGCGGCGGCCGCCTTCGGGGAGGCCGTGGGAGCGGACCTCGCCGTACTGCAGGAACAGGACTGTCTGGACGATTTGGAGCATTATCTTGAGAATCTGTCTGCCCGTCTGCCGGCCCATGTTGAGATGCTGCACAGTCTGGCCGTGGTCAAAGTTTTCAAACAACGCGATGAAGAGGCGACGCTGCTCTACGACAGGATTCTCGCGCACTGTCCGGAGGATGCCATCGCCCACTTGAATCTGGGATATCTTTTGCACGCGGAGCCCGCGCAAAGCCACCGCGCCCTCGCCCATTTCAAGCGTTACCTGGAGCTGGTGCCGCAGGCCGAGGACCGCACCCTCATCGAGCGACTTGTGGCCGAGTTCAACCGGGAGTAAGATCATGCCGCCATTTTTGCCTTCGCTGCGCCGATCTGGTGCGGTGCTGTTGATTGCGTTGCTGTTCGGGATGGGATGCAAGCGCCTGGAGAAAGATCTGCCGCCGGCGGTGACCGAGGCGATCAAGAGTGTGCAGGAAAAACACTGTCCGGACCGGCGGCTCTGCGTCTTCAATGTGCAAGTCGTCATGCTCGGCGCCAATCTCAAGCTCATCGGTGAACTGTCCGACACGGCGACGCGCAATGAACTGGTGGCGGCAGTGAAACAGGCCGCGCCCAACTTCAAGGTCGAGGAAGAAATTCGGCTGTTGCCGGACGAGACGCTGGGCGGCAGGCGCTTTGCGATCGTGCGCACCGCGGTCGCCAACATGCGCAGCCAGCCGGAACACGAGGCCGAGTTGTCCAACCAGCTTCTCATGGGCAGCCTGCTGGCGCTGCTCAAGAAGGAACGCGGCTGGTATTACGCGCAGACGGAAGACGGCTATCTCGGGTGGCTGCCCTCCGGCTCGCTCGAAGTCGTGACGCAAGCAGGCCTCGATGCCTGGCTTGCCGCCGAGTTGGTGGCGTTCAATCGTCTGGATGGCCACGTGCATCTCGAACCCAAGACCAGTGCCCTTCCCCTGACTGCGCTGGTGTGGGGCTGCACCCTGCGCCGGTTGGAAACGATCGAGCCCAAAGCCGGTGCGGGCAAACAGAAATGGGTGAAGGTGGAATTGCCCGACGGCCGCCAGGGATTTCTCGAGGCGGAATTGCTCAGTGAGCGCGACAAAGTCTTCCTGACCACACCCGGCTCCGCCCAGGCGGTGGTGGCAACCGCGCAGAAGTTTCTCGGCGTGCCCTATCTCTGGGGCGGGTCCTCACCCAACGGATTCGATTGTTCCGGCTTCACACAAATGGTGTTTCGTCTGAACGGCGTGGCGCTGCTGCGCGATGCCAGCCAACAGGCGCGCCAGGGCGTGGCCGTGGCGCCAGGCAATGATTTCGAAAATCTGCAGCCCGGCGATCTGCTCTTCTTCGGCGAGACAGCAGGCAGGATCAGCCACGTCGCGATCTCGCTGGGCGGGCCGCGCTTCATTCACGCCTCGGATTTCGTTCAAATCAACAGTCTTGCGGAAAACGACGACGACTATTCCGCCTATCGCCGCGAGACGTTTCAATTTGCCAGGCGGCACACCACACTCAAAACACCGCCGGCGCCCACCGGTCATGATTGAAGCGCTGCTGCGCCGGATTTGGGCTTCCTCATTCCCGAAAAAGCCACGACTTCACCCGCCCGCCTGCCGAAGCGAGGCGGCCGGGCGGTGAGTGCCGGGACATTTGCTTGCGCCTGCCATGATGCCGCACACCTTTCGCAAGATAAGCGCACACCCCGCGGTCATGCTCAGCATTATCGCGATGTGCTTCAGTGTTTTGGCTCTCATGCCGTTTGCCTGGCGGAAAAATGCGGAAGAGGCCGTGGTCGATCTGCAATTTCGGCTGCGGGGCGAACGGCCGCTTTCGGATAAAATTGTCCTGGTTTATCTCGGCGCAGAAGACGTGCAGGCGCTGGGCGGCTGGCCGATCACGCGTGACTACTACGGCTATCTCCTGCACGGCTTGAGCCGCGCCCGCGCGCAGGCCGTGGGCATCGACATTCTCTTTGATCGCAGCGATCGCCACTATCCCGAATTCGACACCCTGCTCGCCGACTTCATGCGTTCCTCCGGCAACGTCTGCCTGCCGCTGGCGTTTGCGGAACTGACACCCGCGGATTCCGCCGCCGGCGCAAGCCGCAACCTGCCGCCCCAGCTCGCGACCGGCCGCGCGGCTCTCCTGCCCCTGCCGGCATTCCGCGCCAATGCCGCGGCATTGGGATTCAGCAACTTCGCCAGCGCCGGCATCATTCGCAAGACCCCGCTGGTGCTGCGGCAGGGTGACACGCTGAGCTATGCCTTTGGTTTTGAATTGGCGCGGCTTTACTTGGGGATTGCGGCCGACTCCGTGCAAACTACCTCGCGGGCGGTGCGGCTGGCCGGCGCCAAATCGGCGCGCCGCGAGATCCCGCTCGATTCTGCCGGCCGGCTGCGGCTCAATCATTTCGGCAGTGTCGATCACGTCACGGCCCTGAGTTTTGTCGATCTCCTGCGGCGTTTCAGCAGTGCGCCGGATTCCCTTGATTTCAGCGGCAAAATCGTGCTGGTGGCCGCCACGGCGCCGGGATTGCCCGTGCTCAAGGCCACGCCGCTCGCCGAGGCCTTGCCGGCCGCGTTGATTCATGCGACGATCGCAGAGAACCTCATCGAACAAAATTTCCTGCGCGAGGCGCCCGCACTGGTGCAGGTGGTGATGATTGCGCTGCTGGTGCTGGCAGCCTCGTGGATCGGCCGCTCCCGCCACGCGGCAACGATTCTCGTTCTCAGTCTGGCGGTGCTGGCCATTCTTGCGCTGCGCGCCGTAATTCTTTTTCGCACGGCCCATCTCATCGTGCCGGTGTTGATGCCGGCGCTGGCTTATCTCACCGCGATCGCATTCCTCGGCATTCGTCGCCAGCAGGCGCGGCAGGTACAGTCTGGTGAAGTGCAGCGCCTGTTGCAGCAGCAAATCGCTGCCAAAGAAACCGAGCTGACGCAAGCGCAAGCCCGGTTGCAGGAGGCGCAGCAGCAATTGCAGGAGGAAACGGCAGCCTCGGCGCAAACGCGGCAGCTTGCGGAGGCGCGCCGCAATGCGATTCTCGCGCTCGAGAAGCAACTGCGTGATTTGCAGAATTACAGCATTGCCGCGGAACCGGTCCGCGCCACGCCCTCGCCGGAGATCATTCACGCCGCCGGCAGCCCGCTGGCGCGTGTGCTGGCCACGGTTGCGAAAGTCGCCGCGGAAAACCTCCCGGTGCTGATCATGGGCGAAACCGGCAGCGGCAAGGAATTGATCGCGCGCGCGATTCACCGCGCCGGGCCGCACCCGCATGCGCCGTTTGTTGCGGTCAATTGCAGCGCACTGCCCGAAACGCTGTTGGAGAGCGAGCTGTTTGGCCATGAGAAAGGCAGCTTCACCGGCGCGCAAGCGCGACGGCGCGGCCGCTTCGAACTGGCGGAAGGCGGCACGATCTTTCTCGATGAAATCACCGAAACCACGCCGGCGCTGCAGGCCAGGCTGCTGCGCGTGTTGCAGGACGGCACCTTCGAGCGGCTGGGCGGCGAGCAAACCCTGCATGCCAGCGTGCGCGTCATTGCCGCCTGCAACCGGGATCTGCCGGCGGAAGTCGCGAGCGGCCGCTTTCGCGCCGATTTGTTTTATCGCCTCAATGGCTTTCCGCTCACGCTGCCGCCGCTGCGCGAGAGAAAGGAAGACATTCCGCTGCTGGCCGCGCATTTCCTGACCAAGCACGGCCATCATTCCGTGCGCGGGTTCTCCGAGGCGGCGATGGCCGGCCTGCAGGCCCATACCTGGCCCGGCAACGTGCGCGAGCTGGAGAACCTCGTGCGCCGCGCGGCGATTCTGGCGCGCAGTGAAGGCCGTGATTTGATCCAAGCCAGTGACTTGCCCAAAGAACTTGCCGAGCCGCCGGCAGAGGCCACTACGGCAGTGCTCTACAAACCGCTCGACGCGCAGATTCTGGAAATGCTGCGCCGCTTGCGCTTTTCACGCGCCGCCATCAGCCAGACGGCCAAGGCGCTGGGTAACCGTGATCGCGGCACGATCACCGAATATTTTCGCGGTATTTGTTTTGAGAATTTGGTTCAGGCGGGATTTGAAGTGCGGGCCGCGGCGCAAGCCATCGCCGCCACTGCTGACGCCGAAGTGATTGGCCGCGTACAGGCCAAGATCGAGGAGTATTTGAAGAATATCCCTGCCGGCGCCACGCCGGCTTCCTCTTCTTCTCTATTCAAAGGATTGCCGCAGAAATATCGGCCTTATTTGCAGCAAGTGATGGAACAGCGCAGCCGCTTCGGCAAAACTCCAAGCTGAGCACCGCTGCCGCGCAGCCGGCTCGCAGCCGCTGCCACCCTCCGAATTGCATTTCCACTGAAATCCAGTTGGCCGGCCGAGCCGGGGCTTGCGCGCAACTCCCGCCGCGGGAGTTGCATGCTCAGGGCTTGCTGGCCAGAATCTGCACCACTGCGCTGCGGCCGCGATGCAGCAATCCTTCCTGCACCTCGCGTTCAATCTCGCGCGCAATGTGAAAGTCCAGGCCGCGCAACTCGTCCGACAAGGTTGGAAGATCCATCAATAGCTCGATGGTGGCAGGCCCGCCGGTTTTGTATTGCAACTGTGCCGGGGTGTAGGCTTCCAGCACAAACATGCCGCCGGGCTGTAATCCCTCCACCACGCGGCGATGCAGCGGCGCCCGCACTGCGCGGGGCAGATGCGCGAAGATCGCAATCACTGCGCTCCAGGCCTCGCGTGCGATGACGAATTCCGCCAGGTCGGCGCAAACCGTTTCCACTTTCACCTCGCGCTGCTGCGCCAGGCGCTGGAGCTTGGCCAAGCCCACTGCCGACGAATCCACCGCGACGACTTCAAAGCCCTGCTCCGCGAGAAACACGGCATTGCGGCCTTCACCTTCGGCCAAGCACAACACTCTGCCGGCCGGCAGGCGCTGCCACACGGAATCGAGAAAGTCGTTGGCCTGTGTGCCGTAGACGTAATCGGCAACGCTGTAGCGCTGATCCCATTGGTTCATCGCCGGCTCACCATTCTGCGGGAAACGAGGACGCGCTGCCTGTCTTCATGGCGCGGCAATGATTTTGACCTCCGGCTCGTTTCGCGGTTTGGCATTGAGAAAGCCGAACAGGCGCACTCCCAGGAACACGTACCAAGCGCGAAAGGCAGTCATGCCGTCTGCGCGGCAGCACTCGCGCAGGATTTCGTCCGCGCGCTTGCGGTAGACTTTGTCGTCGAGCGCGCGCAGCCGCATCAACTGATAGAGGGCATCGTGGACCAGCGAGCCGCGCATGAAGTTCTTGGTGTCGAAGGTCGGGCCGCTGGGGCCGTCCCACGCGTAGGCTTTGCGCACGATCAGCAGGCCGTCGCGGTGCAGCTCGAGGAATCTGAGTAGGATGTCTTCGGCCGGCTTGATGTCGATCTCTTGCTGGTATTCCTCCATGAGCTGATATTTGTAATGCGTGAGTTTGCGGTAGTAGGTCTTCACGGCAGTCTCCTTTGAGGGCTGAAGATTGCGAGAGCTTGGTGACCAGGCTCGATCGCGGTTTCAGGGTGATCGTTTGTTCGAGACAGCACGGTCGGCCAATTTAGCAGGCCGGCCGAATGATGCAAGCCATTTCTAAAGACACCGGCGCCGCTCTTTTCCCGCGGAATAATTCCGCATTCGCCCGTAGTTTCCGCATTTCCAACCATTCTCTCTTTCCCTGCAATTCTCTGGAATCATTCGAATTGAAGCGCTACGGCAAAACTGGCATTCTGCTTGCCTGATGAGAAGGCAATTGCGGGACTTCCGCAAACACAAGAATCACCCGGAAAAATCCGCAGTCCAGCAATACTCATCAAGTGAAAGTGAGGAGTGAAATGAAACGCAAAACATTCGGCATGGCATGCGCCGCCGCCCTTGCAGTGTTGTGGTATGGTTCAGCACAAGCACAACACACGCCCAGGTCCACCGGCCTGGTGGTGCGCGGCAGCTTTTGGGATATGAACGAAGGTCCGGACCATATTCGCATCATTGACCGGCCGCACTATCACGCCGTGGAAGGTGGCGGCGCCGGCGGCTGGCTGACCTTACTCTCGCGCACCAGCGACTACTGGTTCATGGAATTCAGCCTGGGCGGCATTTCACGCGAGATCGCAAGCGTATCCCGCATTGACGGCCAGGACACGCAGGTGATGACCGTGGTGCCGGTGTTGTTGGGCATGCGCTTCTATCCCTTGCCAGCGCAGAACCGCAGCAATCTGCGGCCTTATCTCGCAGCCGGCGGCGGACCCTACTGGTTTGCCGATGTGTTCGTGCGCGAAGAGTACTTCCACGATGAAGAGGTCAACGTCGACACCGAACTCAAGCCCGGCGGTTATCTCGGCGGCGGCCTGGATTTCATGCTCACGAGCTGGCTCGGCCTGAATTTCGATGCCAAGTATCACTTCGTCGATTTCAACGCCAACTCGGATTTCAGCGGCTATGAGTGCGGCTTCGGTTTGCAGTTCATGTGGGGCAAGCATCGCCCGGCGCGCCGTGACTGACGGCGCGCTGCGAGGCGAATCCAACACTCAGCAACCGCCGGGCGGTGCCGCTGCTTGCTGCGGCACTGTCCGTGCACATGCAGGCAAAGGAGAAAAAAATGAAAACACTTACCGATACGAGACGTATGCTGTGGCTGCTTGTCAGCCTGGCGTGGTTGCCATTCAGCGCATGTGAAATTGACCGCGTGGTGGACGCCGGCGGCCAGGCGACCGAGCGGGAGACTTTCTCTTTTCAAGTCGAGGCCGTGAATCAGAGCCGTCTGCGGGTGGAGGGCATCAATGGGCCGGTCGAGATCGTGGGGGTGCCCGGTGCGACCACGGTCGAGATCTGGGGTGAGCGCCGCGTCACCTCGCAGAGCCACGAAGATGCGGCCGCGTATCTGCGCCATCTCGAGGTGCGGGTGAGTGACAGCCGCGAGGAGGTTCTGGTCAAAACGATCCAGCCGAATGATACGCACGGCCGCACGCTCGAAGTCGTTTATCATCTCCGGCTGCCGGCGGCGTGGCAGGTGCAGGTGAAGAATGTCAACGGCAATGTTCGCGTCGATTCGCTGCAACAGCAGGCGAAAATCAACCTCGCCAATGGCAACGTGGAGCTGTACGAGATCAGCGGCACGGCCACTGCCGCGCTGACCAACGGCAACCTCGTCATGCGCGGCGTGCATGGCAATGTCAGTGGCGAGCTGATCAACGGCAATATCTTGGTGGAAACCAGGCTGGTGCCGAACGGCGTGTGTGAACTGAGCGCGGTGAACGGCATCATCAGTTTGCAGATTCCCAAAGCCACCTCGGCGGAGTTGGAAGCGAAGGTTTCGAACGGCACCATCAATCTTTCCGGATTGACGCTGCAGGTGGCAGCTTCTTCGCCGCAAACCCTGCGCGGCCGGCTGGGCGCCGGCGAAGGCCGGATTGCGCTGGCAACGGTGAACGGCAACATTCTGGTCGCCGGTTTCTGAGGCACGAACCCGGCGGGCGCGGCTGCCGGAGGTGCCGTGCCCGCACCGGCGTTGTTTGGGCTTGGTTGGATGAAGAGAATTTGGTATTTTCCGGCGCAAACCGGCAATCATATGATGGCAAAGAGGGAAGCGATGCGTGGATCCATTCTGGTGGTCGTGGCGGCCGTGTTACTGCTGCCGGGCGCGCTCTGGGCGCAGAGACCTTCGCGGGCAAATGGCATTGGCGTGCGCGCGAGTTATTGGAATCTCGGTGATCAAGCGACGCGTTTCGACATTTCCACCACCAACACCAAGTTCACGGTCAGCGGTGTCGGCGGCTGGCTCAATTATTTTTCGCGATTGGACGACAGTTGGTCGGTGGAGTTCAGCCTGGGTGCGATCGCGCGCGTGCGCGGCGATGAAACGCCGGCGAGCGGCACCAATCTCGATGTCGCCGTTGTTCTTCCCATTCTTGCCGGCATGCGCTATGAGATGCTGCCGGCGAAGAGCAGCAGCGCGGCGCAGCCCTACTTGTCTGCCGGGCTTGGCCCTTATTGGGTTTCTTCCTTTCAAATGCGCGACGTCGGCACGGGCGAGACGGTCTCCGGCGGCGGCAGGAGCCTGTTTGGCGCCTATGCCGGCGGCGGCTTGAATTTGGTGATGCGAAGCTGGGTGGCGTTCAACTTCGACGTCAAGTATCATTTTGTCGATATCAAAACGCAGCGGGGTTTGGCGGGGCTGCATGCCGGCAACGAATTCAGCGGCCTCGATTTCGGCCTGGGTCTTACTTTCATGTGGGGCAGCAGACGCGAGTTGTTTCAAATCAAATCGACCAAGCTGGTGGTGCAGGATTTGTACCCGGCCTATTATCCTTTCTATCAGACTTATCCGTTGGCGTTGGTGACGATCAAGAACACGGCGGGCTTTCCCATTGAAGTCAATGTGCAAAGCAGCATTCGCGGCTTCTCGGAACGGCCGAAGGACAGCGGCTACATTCGCATCGAAAAGAAGGAGACCAAGGACATTCCAGTCACCGCGATTTTGAGTCCGCGCCTGCAAGCCGTGGCCCGGCGCGAGCCCGCGATTCTCGACATTCGGGTGGAGGCGCGCGCCGGCGGTAACGTGCGCAAGGAGACCAGCGCGCAGCTCACGGTGCACAGCCGCAACGCCTGGAATGGTGAAGTCGATAAGTTGAGTTACTTTGTGACGCCGGAAGATGAAGCCGTGCTGGGCTTGAGCCGGCGCGTCCTGCGCGATTCCAGCGCGGCCGGCGTCTTCGCTAAAGCCCAGGCGCTCTTCGGCGCGCTCGCGCACACCGGTCTGCGCTATCACAGTGATCCCAACATTCCGTTCTATCGCGATGATCGCGTGCAATTTGCTTCCGAAACGCTGGCCCTGGGCGCCGGTGATTGCGATGATCTGGCGGTGTTGTGTGCCTCCCTGTTCGAAAGCGCCGGCATTCACACCGCCTTTGTCGATGTGCGCGATCCGCAAAAGGAGTTGGCGCATCTCTATTTGATGTTCGATACCGGCGTGACCGCAGCGCAGGCCGCCAGCCTGAGCAGCAATGAGAAACGCTATCTGTTGCGCGAGAATCGCATCGGCCAAGCCACTGCCTGGATTCCGCTGGAGACCACCCTGGTGGCGAAGGGCTTTGCGGAAGCGTGGCAGGCGGGCGCGCTGCAATATCTCGAAGACGGCATGCTGCGCAACGGCCTGGCCGAGGGCTGGGTCAAAGTCATCGAGGTGGAATAACATGATCAAGAGAATTGGCATGGCGGTGGCGGCCGGGTTGCTGATGGCTTCGATGCTGTGGGCGGCGCCGGCTGCGAAGATCATCAGCCTGAAGGGCGAAGTGAAAGTTCGCCGCGGCGTGGAGGAAAACTGGCAGCCGGCACGGGTCGGGATGCTGTTGGAGACGATTGACACCATCCTGACGTTTGAAAATGGTGAAGTCGTGCTGGAGATGCCGACGGGCGCAACCTTCCGCTTGAGCGGCAACACCTGGCTGGAGCTGTCGGATCTGCGCACTATCAGCGAGCGTGAATTGTTTCTGGCGTTGATGTCGCAAAAGATCAGCAAGATTCCCGCGCCGGCGGAGAAGACTCGTTTGCGCATCGGCAATGTCAGCGCGGTGCACGGCGAGCAAAAGACGGCAGCGCCGGCGCCCAGCGCAGCGGCGGAAACCGTGCGCTGGCGCCGCGAAGTGAATGGCGCCAACGCGCTGCTGGCGCAACGCTATTTCCCCAACGCTATTCTGCGGCTGCATCAAATCATGGCGAGATATCCGGAGGTGGTGGATTGCGGCGAAATGCAGTTCTCGCTGGGCCAGGCCTTCGAGGCGCTGCAGCGAACCGGCCAGGCGCATGATGCTTACCAGGCGGCGGTCGCGCAAGGCCAGGGCGCGGCGTGTGAGGCTGAGGCCGCTGCACGCACGCGGGTGGCGCAGGAGAAGTTGAAACAACTGTCGAATTGAACCTGCCAAATGAGAGGGCGGCGTACCGGTTCGCATGACGGCCAGCCGGCCGCCCTGCTTTCTTCCTTGCTAATTTCCCCCGGAAATACAATATTCCCCCCGTTTTCCGACTGCATTCCTTGCATGGCTGGAGGAGTTTCTTCATCAATAGACCGGGAGGTGTCTTATCGTCTCGATCAACTTGGTTCTGCAGATTCTCGTCTTTCTCGTCATTGTGATCGGCGGCGGCATGTTGGCGAAAATCTACTTTCAAAAGGCCAAGGTGACGAAAGAAGACCGGGAGACATGGAAGAAGAACGCCATCGCCCACAACAAGAAACTGGATGAGGCGCTGGCCAAGAAGGACGACAAGGCCTACGCGGACTTCCTGCATCCCAAGTCTTCACGCTTTCAGCCCAAACTGCCGTTTCGCATCGACGGCTCCGGGGAGGTGCTCAAGCGGGTCAAGAGCCAGATGGAACAGACCATCGGCGCCACCAGCGTCATCCACTCCAGCGGGGAGGTTTACCGCGAAGTTTTGCTGGTGACCTACAACTACATGACCGAGGGAAAATTGGGCGAGAAGTTCGTGGAAGGTTCCGGCAAGGTCACCCGCGTGTGGGTGTATGAGAACGGTTGGAAGCTCGTGCACGAGCACATGAGCGAAAACTGACGGGCCGCGGCCGCGCTGCGTTCACTCGTACGGTGGCGGCTGCAACGGGGCGGGAGAGACGCGAGCGAACAAGCCCGCTGCTTCACGTGTATGAGGCAGCGGGCTTTTTGTTTGGTTCACGTGCGGTGCGCGGAACGGCGGCGTTGCTGACTCTTTTCGCGGCCGTGATGGATGTGGCAGCGCGTTTTCGGTTCAGTGCCTGCGCGGAAGATGGCGTAGGTCGTGCTGGGGCATTCTTCGTTGGCAAGCTCTTTGGAAATGGTGCAGATTTCCAGTTTGTAGACGGTCGGCGGCTGGTTGAAGTCTTCCACCTGCAAACCCAGCGTGTCATGCGCGACTTTCATGAAGGGCGCCCAAATCGGCAGGCAGATCGAAGAGCCGGTGCCGCGTTCAAAGGACATATCCTGACGGTCGAAGCCCACCCACACGCCGGTGGTGAGTTGCGGGGTGAAGCCGATGAACCAGGTGTCGCGATATTCGTTGGTGGTGCCGGATTTGCCGCCGGCGGGCCGGGTGAAGCCGTATTTGCTGCGCGCGCCCACGCCGGTGCCGAAGCGCCCGGGGCCGGCATGAAAATCCAACACGCCGCGCATCATGTCGGTCATGATGGTGGCGGTTTCCTTGCTCAAGACTTCGCTGCCGTGCGGCCGGTTTTCTTCGATGAGGTTGCCGTCCTTGTCCTCGACGCGGGTGATGAAAATCGGCTCCATGCGCACGCCCTGATTGGGAAAAGCGGAGTAGGCGGAGGTGATTTCGATCGGAATCACTTCGCCGGCGCCGAGCGCGATCGATTCGTAGGGCGGAATGTTGGTGGTCAACCCCATTTTCTGGGCATATTTCACCACCGTGGCGGGATTGGCAATCTGCTGCACCAGCCGCACCGTCGGCAAATTGAGTGAGCGCGCCAGTGCTTCGCGCAAGGTGACAAAGCCGCCAATCGAGCCGTCGAAGTTCTGCGGCCGCCATTCGGTGCCGTCGACCTGTTTGACCACCACCGGCTGATTGAGCACTTCAAAAGTGGGCTGGTAGCCGTTGTCGATCACCGTGGCGTAGACGAAGGGCTTGAAAGCCGAGCCGGGCTGGCGCTGCGCCTGGATAACGCGGTTGTACTTGCTTTCGTCGAAATCGCGCCCGCCAATCATGGCCCGCACGTAGCCGGTCTTGGTTTCGATGCAGATGAAGGCGACCTGCACGGCGCGCTGGCTGCTGAGGAAATTGTTGAGCAGGGCGGAATCGGCCACGAATTGCTGCAGCGTGAGGCCCAGGCTGTCGAGCATTGTCGGCGTGATGAGTTTGAGATGTTCGCGTTTGCGGATGACATTCTTGTTGACCTGGCTTTGCACTTCGCGTAAATGCTGCTGGATAATGCGTTCGGCCAGATACTGGGTGCGGGTGTCCAGCGTGGTGTAAATCTTGAAGCCCTCGGTGAGGAGGTCGCGGCCGTATTTCTGCCAGAGCAATTGCCGTACGTGCTCGGTGAAGTAGCGCGCGGTGCCGTAATATTCGTTGGCGAGCGTGGCGTGCACGCCCAGCGGCAGGTCGGTGAGGTGCTGCAGCTCGGCGGCGGCAAGCAAGCCGGTGTTGTACATGTTACGCAAAACGAGATTGCGCCGCGCCTGGCAGCCGGCCGGGTTGCGAATCGGTGAGAGTGGCTCCGGCCGTTGCACCAGCGCGACCAGTGTCGCCGCTTCCTGCAACTCGAGGTCTTGCACGTTTTTGCCGAAATAACGCTGTGCCGCCATTTGCACGCCGTAAGCGCCATGCCCGAGATAGACGTGATTCAAATACATCTCGAGAATCTCGTCTTTGGTATAGGTCCGCTCGATCTGAATCGCGGTCATGATCTCCTTGATCTTGCGGGTGATGGTTTTCTCCGGCGTCAAATACAGCAGGCGGGCGAGCTGCTGCGCGATCGTGCTGGCGCCCTGCCGTTTCTCCATGTACATGAGATCGATGGCCAGCGCCTGCACCAGCCGCAGGGTGTTCACGCCCCAATGGTTGTAGAAATTGCGGTCTTCTGTCGCGAGCAGTGCCTGCTTGAGATGGGTGGGAATCTGGCTGAGCGGCATGAATGCCCGCCGTTCCTCGAAGAATTCCTTGATGAGTTTGCCGTCGCTCGAATAGACTTCCGAACCGAGTTTGGGCTTGTAGCTCTCGAGCTGACTCGGATCCGGCAAGTCGTGGCTGAGATCATTCAGAAGCAGCGCCAATGGCACCCCGACCAGCAGAAACAAGGCGCCAAAGACCATCCAGGTGGTTTTCGACTGCAGCGTACTTGAAGAAGATTGCATGTTTGAGCCTCAACTCTGGTGATGTTTACGACAGCGAGACGAACGGCCGGGCGGAAGTGCGGTGCGTCAAGGCGGTGACACCGCCGCTTGCGCGGCAGCCGCGGCGAGCTGGCCGGCGTCGCTCCACCGCAACAGCACCGGGCCGCGTTCATCGAGGCGGCAATAGGTGAAATGCGTCATCCAGTCGCCGAGATTGATGAACGTCTTGCCGTTGATCTGCTCCACCTTGGGCTGGTGGGTGTGCCCCATCAAGACCACGTCGAACCCCTCCATGATTTTGCTCGCGGCGTAGGCGCGATACTCGCGCTCCCAGCGGCTGTCACTCTGGACGTAAGTGCGGCTGGTGTGTGACATGCTCTTGGCGAGCGGCACGCCGAGGTCGGGCGTGAGCAGGCGATACAAAAAGATGTTGACCGGATGCTGCATGATTCGTTTGAGCAAGCGGTAGCCCACGTCGCGTTGGGCGGTGCCGTCGCCGTGGGTGATGAAACAGTGATAGCCGCAAAGATCGCGCGCAATGCCGCCGGCGTGCACGGTGACGCCGATTTGGTTGCGAAAGTACTCTCCCAGCCAGAGATCGTGGTTGCCGGCCAGGTAGTCGATGGGCAGTCCGGCTTGGCGCAGCTCATAAAGTTTGGCCAGCACCGCGAAGTGACGGTTCGGCACCGCATGGCGATACTCGAACCAAAAGTCGAAGAGATCGCCGACGATGAACAGGCCGGCGCCATGTTGCTTGACATGCTGCAGAAAGGCGACGACCTTTCGCTCCCGTTCCGGGTCATCGCTGCGATGGGGGGCACCCAAATGCGCATCGGAAAATAGAAAATAACTCGGCATCACCTCGACGGCGAATTGTGAATCGTCCAGTTGCAGGCAGAGGCAGCCTCATCCACAAAAATTGAATGGAGCGCAATGTAAAGATTCCCGGAGCAACATGCAACAAGCGCGCACTCCTGCTGCTACCGGCGGCAAAGGTGCACGGATCAGGCTGGTTGCAGGGTATTGTGGCGTTCAGTCCCCGTTGCCTCAAAATTAAATGTTACCCAAATTTGTGAGAACTGGGGTGATTTTGATTTATTGTTCTTTTGCTGTT